>WGMD01000002.1:0-325917 GCA_016125255.1 Planctomycetota bacterium
CGTGCCACCGAAGTAATTGACGATGTCCTCGTCGTCGTACGAATCGGGCGTGAAGATAGCGTCATCGTGCGGCTGCGGAACCTCACGCCATGCGTTGTCTACCCGTTGGATGACAAGTTGAGCGTCCAAAGTCGCCTAACAGTGATTGTACGTGAATCGATCAGATAGTAGAGTAAAGTGGCTTGATGGGGATGTCAAGACGAATCGTTGTTTGGATATAGAGAAAATCGCACGGCGGCGGGGTGGAGATTCATATTGACAAATGTAATTGCCAAAACCATAATCCAAACAAATGAAGCTGCTGGATCAACTCGGGGAGCGGCTGCGCGTGCTGCATTATTCGTTTCGGACGGAGCAGGCGTATCGCAAGTGGGTTGAGCGGTATTTGCGATTCCTCAAGGAGCGACATCCGCAAAAGCAGTGGGTGCATCCGACGGCCCCGCCGCCGGACGGCGGCGAGGCGGGGATCGAGGCGTTTTTGACCTATCTGGCGACGCGGCGGTGCGTATCGGCTTCGACGCAGAATCAGGCGCTCAATGCGCTGGTGTTCCTCTACAAGCAGGTGCTCGAAACGGAATTGGGCCGGTTCGAGACGGAGCGGGCCAAGCGGCCGGCGCGCGTGCCGGAGGTTTTGTCACGCCGGCAGGTCGGGCAATTGATGGGGGCGATGGATCAGGCGGCGGGCGCGCCCGCAAGCGTGAGCGCGTCGTATGCGCTGATGGTGGAGCTGATGTACGGGGCGGGGTTGCGATTGATGGAGGCGTGCCGGTTGCGGGTCAAGGACATTGACGTGGAGGCGCGGCGGTTGACGGTGCGGGATGGGAAAGGGGCGAAGGATCGGGTGGTGATGCTGCCGGAGCGATGTGCGGAGGCGATGGCGCGGCAGATCGAGGCGCGGCGGATGCAGCACGAGAGCGACATGCGGCGAGGCGATGGATATGTGCCGCTGCCGTTTGCGCAGGCGATCAAGGAGCCGGGCGCGATGCGGGGGCTGGCGTGGCAATATGTATTTGCGGCGGCGCGGTTGACGGACTGGCCGGTCGAGCGGCTGTTGATGGAGGGCGAACGGGAGGCGAGGGAGTTTACGCTCGATGCGGATCAGCTTGCGCGCTTGGGATTGGCGGGGATCGCCACGGTGCGCGTGCGGCGGCACGTCCACGAGGCGGCGCTGCAGGGGGCGGTGCGACGGGCGCTGTTGGGTTTGGATTTTGCGCAGCGGGCGAGTTGTCACACCTTGCGTCATTCGTTTGCGACGCATCTGCTCGAGGATGGGTACGACATTCGGACGGTGCAGGAATTGATGGGGCATCGGGATGTGAAGACGACGCAGATTTATCTGCACGTGATGGGCAGCGGGCCGCGGGGTGTGATGGGCGTGCGGAGCCCGCTGGATCGGGCGGGGGAGATGATGCGGTTGTGAAGGGCGCGGGCGGGGTGCGGGTCGGCGGGTAAAGCGGGACATGGCAAAAGTCGGCGCACAGGAGTTTCGTTTTTCGCGCACCGGCGTGGCGAGAAGCGCACGGGCGCGGCGGATTGCGCATGGAGGTGACGCGGAGTGATCATAAGTTCTTAAAAATCGCGCATGGGGGTGGCGCGTGTTGCCGCGGCGGTGCGCACCGGCGCGCCGATGCGCGCAGCAAGTGCGGGTTGAGCGGGCAATTGATGGCGCAGGGGCAAGTACGCGGCGCGGATGGGCCGGTGCGCGGGGGGATTGGGAAGGGGTGATTTTTGCGCGACGCCGCTTGCGGGGGGATTACTTGAGGGGGATGCCGAAGAAGCTCGAGGGTTTGCCCGGCTTGTCGTCCTGGCCGGGGGTGCGGACGAGGAGGAGTTTGTCGTCGGCGGGACGGAGCTCGACGGATTCGTAGACGGCGTCGAGTGCTTCGCCGGCGAGGGCGAGGGTGGTGTTGATGCGGTCGTGGTAGATGCCGGTGATGGCGGTTTGGGAGCCCTTCCAGTGGAGGACGGGCTGATCGTTGATGAGGACGGCGACGTCGGCGAGTTCGCCGATGGTGCTCACGGCGGCGTGGATGCGGTAGAGGTGATCGGGGGCCGGGGGGAGGTCGCCCTTGGCGGGAGAGCGGGCGGCGGGTCGGCCGTCGATCTCGGCGAGCGCGGCGTAGCGCAGGTCCGGTTGAATCACGAGGGCGACGTCGGCCTGACCGACGGGCAGGACAAGCTGGACGATGCCGGCGGCGTGCCGGACGCGCACGTCCAGCTCGTAATTGCCCTGAATTAAGAGGGGAATCTGCACGGCGGACTTGGCGCCGTTGATGGACTTGAGGTGCAGGCCGGCGTCGGAGACGTTCGCCATCGTGGCGGCGATGACGTCCTTTTCGAGGTTGATGAGCGGGAGGAGTTCGATGGTCTGCCCGATGGGCGAGGCGGCTTGGGCGACCGGCGGTTCGGGCCTCAGCGGTTTGGCGGGCTCGGGTTTGGGCTCGGACTTGGGCTCGGGCTTGGGCTCGGGCTTGGGCTCGGGTTTGGGCTCGGACTTGGGCTCGGGTTTGGGCTCGGATGCGGGCGGCGATAAGGTGACGGGCCTGGGGTTGTCACGCGGGGGCACGGGGTGCGGTTTGACCTGCGGCGCATCCGGTTCAGGGTGTTTGGGCGTGGAAATGTCGGCGACCTGAACGGCGGCGGCGGGCATGCGATGCGTCAACCGCACCGCGTCCGCCTCGGCGAAATCGCCCCATTCCGTGAGCAAAAGCTTGAGCAGCGGCCCGGCGTCATCGTAATTGCGATCCGCGATGAGCGATTCGATCGAAGCTACATCCCTGGCGTACTGATCGCGCAGCTCATCAATGAGGCGCGGCAGATCTGCGGCGAAGGGTTCGCGCGGGGCGTGCCGCAGCGAACGCTCAAGCAGACGCAGCGCTTCACCGGGCTGACCCTGACGGCTGATTTCACGGGCGGTGATGTAGTCGGGTTTGGCCTGCGAGGCGAGGGGCATGTCCAGGGCGTCGATCCCGCGTCGAAGGTAGTCGGGGTCGAGCGTCTGCGCGGCGGAGCCGGGGCGCTCGATGTAGGTCACGCTGGAGAAGGCCTGCTGCTGGTAGAGACTGGAGATGTACTGGATGTTGGTGTGACGCGGGTCGGCGGCGCCGGCGACGAAGACCCACCGGTTTCGCCGGGCGCGCTTGACGGTCAGGCCATCGAAGTTGTGGAGGAAGGAGGGCTCAAGCTGCTCGGTGTTTTGCCAGGGAATGCGGTAGGCCAGATAGCTGGCGGCGTCGCCGAGGCAGAGGCATCCGGCAAGCTGCTCGGGTTCGAGGAAGGCGACCTGCGAAGCGATGCGCGCCCCGCCGAGGTGACCGGCGATGTAGATGCGGTCGGGGTCCAGATGGTAGCCGGCGTTTTTGATAAGGGTCAGGGCTTCGAGGGCCAGGGCGTGACGCCAGAGGGGCGGGGCGGCGTCGCCGGCGTCGTCGGGGCTGATCCAGATGAGGCGTTTATCAGCGAGCGGAAGTGCGAAGTTGCGCGGGGGGTCGGCGGAAGCGGTGCTGGTGACGAAGACGACGACGCCATAGAGCTGATCGGGCGTGTAGTCGTCGGGGACGTGCACGGACCAGGTGAGCGGATGCTGCGGGGCGTGCGTGCCGGGCGGGAGTTTGCCATCGCCGGCGGGGCTCATGAGCGTGTCCAGATCGTCGCCGCGCACGTTGATCCCGTAGCGATCGAGGACGTGACCGGCCAGCGGCGCGGGCAGACGATCGACCGCCAGTTTGAAGGGGCCGACCTTGGGGGCGTCGGCGGCGCGGAGCATGGCGCTGATGACGCAAAGGCAGAGCATCATCAGCGGCGCGATGCGCGCGTGGCGATGACGGGCTCGGGGAGGATGTGCGGATTGTTGAAGCATGGCGGGTACCGGAATGATAGACGTTTGAAGCCCGGGCTTATTCGAGGCGAATTTCAAAGAGAGTATAGACCTCTCACGCCCGGCATCGCCGGATTTACGCGAAAACAACGTGGTTTATCACCGGCGGCGGCGCTACATTGGGGGATGCCGATGCGATGGATCATGTTGGTTTGGACCCTGATGCTCGCGACCGGGCCGGCGATCGCACGGGCGGACACGGCGGCGCAGATGGCGGCGCTGGCGAAGGAGTTTCCCACCGGCACGTACCTGCGCGTCAGCGAGCATTACCTGATGGTGTACGACACGGCGCACCCGGCGGCGGACGGACGCATTGATCTCCTTGAGCGGATGTACGCGGCGTTTTATTCAAAGATGAAGGCGGCGGGATTTGCGCCTCAGCCGATCGGGGAACGCATGGTCAGCGTGCTGTTCAAGGATCACGCGGCGTACCTTCAGTACGGGCAGGCGGTCGACGGCGACGACATGTCGGGCGCGAGCGGGTACTACTCGCCGCGCACCAACCGCATCGCCATGTTCAACAACGCCGACAACCCGCAGTTCGCCCAGCTCAAGGCGCAGATGGCGGCGCTTCAGTCGCAGATCGCCGAAGCGGAGCGACGGGCGACGGCGGCGGGCGAGGCGGGCGATACGACTCTGGCGCAGCATCTTCGCACCGCGCGAGCCGGGGCGATCGAAAAGCTCACGGCGGCGCAGAATCAGTATCAGGCCATCGCCGGGCTCAACAATATCGCGCAGACGCTGCACGAAGCGACGCATCAACTGGCGTTCAACAGCGGGATCCAGTCGCGTTTTGTGCTCAATCCGTTCTGGCTGTCGGAGGGATTGGCGACGAATTTCGAGACGATGAACCCGGCCGTGCCGTTCGGGCCGGATGAGGACAATCGAGTGCGTCGTGTGGCGCTGAGCGCCGCCCGGCGGCGCGGTCACATCGAGCCGCTGCGTGCGTTCATCGCGCTCGTGCAGCCCGGTCAGATCGATGACGAGAAGCGCACCGAGCTTTACGGGCAGGCATGGGGCCTGTTTCATTTTCTGTATCAGACCCGACGGGACGCGCTGCGGAGTTACATGCGGACGCTGGCGAGCGGCGGCGCGGCGGGGAAGGACATGATCGGCGCGTTCGAGGCGGCGTTCGGGTCGATCAATGAAGTGGAGCAGGACTGGCGGCGGTTCGTCAGGTCGCTGGACTGATCTGGCAACCGGTGGAACGGATGGCGGGGAGCGAAGCGTCGTCGGCGGCGAGGGGCCAGACGCCCAGATCCAAATCGTCCGGAAGCTGCGCGTGCAGGGCCCGATCGATCTGACTGAGCACGCGATCTTCATCCGCGCCGGCGTCGAGCGTGACCACCAGCACCAGAGCCGCCGGATCAACCATGCCCTTGATGAACACCTCCGGCAGATGGGCCTCGCGAATCTGCGGGACCGCCTCGACCGCCCGCCGCACGGCATCGAGTACATGCTCGGGCACCGGCGCCTGCGGAGCGCCCACCATGGCGGTCGTCGTGACTTTCAGCTCCGTTCCCTGCATATGCGTCTCCCGGAAAAGGGGTCGGTGCGATTGTAAAGGATGATGGCACGTTTGGGCAATCGGAAATACCCGGATTGTCTTGACCGCCGGCCGGCGCGTTCCTAGACTTGCCCCTCCACGGAGATCGTCATGCCCGCTTTCGCCATGAACACCGCCTGTTGTTGTCCGTGTCCCTGCGGGGGCGGTCGGTGTGGCTGTCGGGCGATGTGAATTCCCGTCCGTCGGACTCCTTCCCGCTCTCGCTCTGACGCCTCGCCTCGGTTTTCGGGGTGCTGGTGACGTTTGGGCCAAATGACTATAATGGGACCCCTGCGGTACGATTCAAAACTCCACGTTCCGACTACAACACAAAGTTTCATGCTTGCGGCGGCCGATGCGTCGCCGGATGGTACAGGAGCTAATGCTCATGAGCACAGCGACTTGGAAAGACGCCCTCGCCTCGAAAATGCCCGAGAAGATGGCCCACGAAATCGACATCTTCGAAGCCCAGATGCAGCTTAAAAAGCAGGGCAAGATCGAGGACAAGGTCTTCGCCGAAACGCGCCTGCGCCGCGGGGCCTACGGGCAGCGGTATGACAACGGGCAGCGCCACGACGGCGAAAAGACGCAGAAGCTCAACTTCCCCTGCGGCGATCTGACCAAGGGGCATGAAACGGTCTGGGACGCGCCGGGGATGCAGCGGATCAAGATTCCCTACGGCGGATGGACGCCGGAGCAGATGGACGTGCTGGCCGCGCTCGCCGAGGAATACTCCGACGGCATTCTGCACGTCACCACCCGCCAGGACATTCAGCTTCATTATGTCCACATCGAAGACACGCCCGACCTGATGCGCCGCCTCGCGGCCGTCGGCATCACGACGCGCGAGGCCTGCGGCAACAGCGTCCGCAACATCACCGGCTGCCCGCTCGCCGGCGTGTGCAAGACTGAAGCGTTCGACTTCTCGCCGTATGCCAAGGCGATGATGGAGTTCCTGCTCGGTCACCCGGACGTGCAGGACTTCGGCCGCAAGTTCAAGCCGGCGTTCTCGGGCTGCGAGCACGAAGCGTGCGGCCTCGTGAACATGCACGACTCGGGCTACATCACGAAAATCAAGGACGGCAAGCGCGGCTTCGCCGTCTACGTCGGCGGCGGGCTGGGCGCGGTGCCGCATGATGCGAAACTGCTCAGCGAGTTCACGCCCGAAGAGGAACTTCTGCCGCAGACGCAGGCGATCGCCCGCGTGTTCGCCCGTCTCGGTGAAAAGAAGAACCGCAACAAGGCGCGCATCAAATTCCTCGTCGCCAAGCTCGGCATCGATGAGTTCCGCCGACTTGTCGAGGAAGAACGCAAGACGCTGCCGCACGATGATCGGTGGACCGCTTACCTCGCGAACATCGACCGCGCCGCGGAAAAGCCCCTCAAGGATGCAGTCAAGTTGTCGACCTCGGCGGCGTCGCTGCCGGCGGGCTTTGAAGCTTGGGCCAGGACCAACACGTATGCTCAGCGTCAGGCCGGTTACGCCGTCGTGACCATCACGCTGCCCTTGGGCGACATCACTGCTGATCAGACCCGCGCTTTGGCGAATATCGCCCGCAAATACTGCGGCGATCACTCCCGCACGACCGTCGAGCAGAACCTCGTCCTCCGTTGGATCAGCGAAGCCGATCTGCCCGCGGTATACGACGAACTGAAGGCGATCGGGCTGGCGCAGCCGGGGGCGAGTCAGATTGTCGACATCGTCGCATGCCCGGCGACGGATACGTGCAAGCTGGGCATCGCCAGCTCGCGCGGCCTCGGGGCCGAGCTTCGCAGCCGGCTCATCGCCCAGCGCGACACGCTCGCCGACGAAATCGCCAAGCTGCATATCAAGATCAGCGGCTGCTTCAATAGCTGCGGCCAGCATCATGTGGCGGACCTGGGCTTTTATGGCAACAGCCGCAAGGTCGGCAATTACACGGTGCCGCATTTTCAGGTGGTCGTCGGCGGACAGTGGGACGAAAACGCCGGGACATACGGGCTCGCCGTCGGGTCCGTGCCGAGTAAGGCGATTCCCAAGGTCGTCGAACTGCTGACCGGCGAATACGTCGCGCACCGCAAGGCGGAGGACACGTTCCGCACATACTTCGACGGGCTGGGCAAGAAGGCGGTCCGCGCCCTGATCGAGCCCCTGATGAAAGTGCCCGACTACACGGAGGACCCGTCGTTCTACACCGACTGGGGCGACCCGCGCGAGTTCACGATCGGCGACATGGGCGTGGGCGAATGCGCCGGCGAAATCGTCAGCGTGTTCTCGATGGAAATCTCCAAGGCCGAGTCGGAGGCGTTCGATGCACAGGTCGCGCTCGATGAGGGCGACGCGAAGAAGGCGGATCAGATGGCGTACAACGCCATGATCATGGCGGCTCAGGCGCTGGTGCGCGTGCAGTATCAGGACATCACCAACGACCCGCAGCAGATCGTCGATGAGTTCCGCAAGCGGTACTTCGACACGGAGCTGTTCTTCGACAAGTACGCCAAGGGCAAGTTCGCCGAGATGCTTTTTACGCGTCACGAAAGCCCCAAGGCCGACCCCTCGATGGATGATGCGCATCACACGATTGAGGAAGCTCAGCTTTTCATCGAGGCGTGTCACGCCTGCGAGATGCGGCTCGGGGCCGCGCCGCTGGGGCAGGTCAAGGTGTAACGGAATCGACGGACCGGAATCTCATAAGGTTGACATCATGCAGCTTCAACGCATCAGTGCGAAGTTTTATCTGGCCGACCCGCGGTCGCTCGATCTGGCGAAGATCACGCCGGTGTTTCACCGGTGGATACGCGCCGCGGCGGTCGAGGGGATGCTCATCGACGTGGCGACGTACGCCCATTTGCCCGACGGGCCGGGCATCGTGCTCGTCGGACACGAAGGCGATTACGCGATCGACATGAGCGAAGGCCGGCCGGGCTTCCGGTACGAGCGCAAGCGCGATCGGGCGGAGTCGGTGCGGGATCAGCTTCGGCTGGTGCTGCGGCTGGCGCTGATCGGAGCGGCGAAGATGATCGATGACCATGACCCGCACGGGCCGGTGCCGATCCGTTCGGACGAAGCGCTGATCACGATTTCCGACCGCCTGCGGGCGCCGAACACCGACGCGGCGTTCAAGACGCTGCGCAGCGATATCGAGGCGGTGCTGTCGGAAATCTATGGCGAAACGCATGTGATGATTCAGCGCGAAGCGGGCGAGCCCAGTGCGCCGCTGCGCATCCGCGTCAGCGCTCCCAAGGCCCTGTCGATCGCCGCGCTGGCGTCGGCGACTGTGAGCTGAATGGACCCATGACCAAAGCCGCCGCCCAACTTGAAGCCGGACCGATCGCGATCGACGCGGCGCGCGCGGGCGGCGTGCTGGGCGCGGTGGGCAACACGCCGCTGTTCGAGCTGAAGCGCATCGGCGCCGAGGTCGCGCCGGTGCGGATCTTCGCCAAGGCCGAGTGGTTCAACCCCGGCGGGTCGGTGAAGGATCGGCCCGCATTGAACATGCTCCTCGACGGCGAACGCCGCGGCGCGCTCAACAAGAACAAGACGATCCTCGACGCCACCAGCGGCAACACCGGCATCGCCTACGCCATGTTCGGCGCGGCAATGGGCTATCGCGTCAAGCTTTGTTTACCGTCGATCGCCGGCAAACTGCACAAGCGGATTCTGCGGGCCTACGGCGCCGAGATTGTCGAAACGCCCGGGGCCGAAGCGTCCGACGGCGCGATTCGCGAGGCGATCCGCCTCTACGAATCCGACCCCGACGCCTACTTCTACCCCGATCAGTACAACAACGACGCCAACTGGCTCGCGCATTATCACGGGACGGGTGTGGAAATCTGGAACCAGACACGCGGGGAAGTCACGCACTTCGTCGCGGGCCTCGGCACCAGCGGGACCTTCACCGGCATCACCCGCCGGCTCAAAGACTATTCGCCGTCCATCAAGTGCATCAGCGTGCAGCCGGACACGCCGCTGCATGCGCTCGAAGGATGGAAGCATATGCCCACGTCGATCAAGCCGGGCTTTTACGATCCGTCGCTCGCCGATGAAAATCGCGAAGTGCGGACCGAGGACGCGCAGGTCATGATCCGTCGCCTCGCCGCCGAGGAAGGTCTGCTTGTCAGCGCCAGCGCCGCCGCGGCGGTGCACAGCGCGCTTCAGGTCGCCAAGGAGATCGAGCGCGGCACAGTGGTAACCGTCATGGCGGACAATGCGTCCAAGTATCTGGATCATTTGAATATTTGAAGCCGAACGCGGGGCGTTGCCCCGCCGCTAAACGGACAGACGACGATGACCCTGATGCTCACACCCGAACATGACCAAGCGATCCGCTCCCATGGCGAGCGGGCGTTTCCGCATGAATGCTGCGGGTTTTTGCTGGGAAAGGTCGTCGAGGGCGTTTACCGCGTCGCCCGGGTGATGCCCGCCGCCAACAGCCGCGGCGAGGAGGAGAAGCACAACCGCTTCACCATCACGCCCGAGGCCAGCTACCTCGCCGAGAAAGCCGCTCGAAAAGAGAAACTCGACATCATCGGCCACTATCATTCCCACCCCAATCACCCGGCCCGGCCCAGTCAATATGATCTGGACCATGCGACCTGGCCCGGGTCGGCCTTCGCCATCGTGTCGGTGATGAAGGGCCGGGCGGAGCTGATGACAAGCTGGCTGCTCGCCGCCGATCGCAGCCGCTTCGACCCGCAGGCCATTGAAATCGAACAGCATCAGGAGACCTGATCATGCCCGTGACCGTGATGATTCCCACCGCCCTGCGCACCTACGCCGACGGGCACGACAGCGTCGACATCGCCGGCGCGACCGTCGGCGACGTGCTCGCCAAGCTCGCGCAGAAATTCCCCAACCTCCGCCCGCATCTGTTCTCCGACGCCGGCGAGCTGCGCAACTTCGTCAACGTGTTCGTCAATGATGACAACATCCGCGACAAGCAGCAGACCAGGACGAGCGTCAAAGACGGCGACGAACTGGCGATCGTGCCCGCCGTCGCCGGCGGAGCGGATGTTGAGGCGGCGCCCGTGTCGCTCAACGCCGACGAGATCAAGCGGTACAGCCGGCACCTGATCCTGCCGGAAGTGGGCATGGATGGGCAGAAGAAGCTCAAGGCCGCGAGCATCCTGCTCATCGGCACCGGCGGGCTGGGCGCGCCGCTGGGCATGTACCTCGCCGCCGCCGGGGTCGGACGCCTCGGCCTCGTTGACTTCGACGTCGTCGATTTCTCCAACCTACAGCGGCAGGTGATTCACGGCACGTCCAACGTGGGCCAGCCCAAGATCAAATCCGCCGAAGCCCGCATCCGCGACATCAATCCGCACGTGCAGCTCGACCTCTACGAAGAGCCCTTCACGAGCGAAAACGCCTTTCGCATCGCTGAAAACTACGACATCATCATCGACGGAACCGACAACTTCCCGACACGCTATCTCGTCAATGACGTGTCCGTCATGCTGGGCAAGCCCAATGTGTATGGCGCGATCTTCCGCTTCGACGGACAGGCGAGCGTGTTCGGTTATGCCGACGGGCCGTGCTACCGCTGCCTGTACCCCGAGCCGCCGGAGCCGGGGCTGGTCCCGAGCTGCGCCGAAGGCGGCGTGCTGGGCGTGCTGCCGGGCATCGTCGGTCTGATTCAGGCCACCGAAGCGATCAAGATCATTCTCGGTCAGGGCAAGACGCTGTCCGGCCGACTGCTCATGTTCGACGCGCTGGGCATGAAGTTCCGCGAGATGAAAATCCGCAAGGACCCCGCCTGCCCTGTCTGCGGCGAGAACCCCACCATCACCGAACTGATCGACTACAAGGAATTCTGCGGCATGCCGCAGGAGGAAAAGAGCGTCGAGAAGGAAGCACAGATGCAAAAGCAAAGCGATTGGGACATTTCCGTGCAGGACCTCAAGAAGCTGCGCGACTCGGGCGCGAAGTTCACGCTCATCGACGTCCGCGAGCCGCACGAGTACGACATCTGCCACCTCGGCGGCAAGCTCATCCCGCTCGGGACGCTCAACGCCAAGATCGGCGAACTCAAGAAGGACGACCACATCGTCGTGCACTGCCGCTCCGGCGGCCGCTCGGCCAAGGCCGTCAACGCCATGCGCGCCGCCGGCTTCAAGAACGTCTGGAACGTCAACGGCGGCATCCTCGCCTGGAGCGACCAGGTCGACCCGAACGTGCCCAAGTATTGAAGCAAAAGCTTTGGCCACGAAGGTGCGAAGACGCGAAGGAAGGCAAAAGACATGAGCGAGAGACAGTTCAAGGCCTTCTGGCTTGCTTAGCGCTTTCGTGGCTAGTCTGATTTGAAAGGAAACCACCATGTCCCTCCAACTCGGCGACATCGCACCTGATTTCACCGCTCAATCCACCGCCGGCCCGATCGAGTTTCACAAGTGGCTCGGCGACGGATGGGGCATTCTCTTTTCGCACCCCAAGGACTACACGCCTGTCTGCACCACTGAGCTGGGCACGATGTCCAAACTGACCGGCGAATTCACCAAGCGCAACACGAAGGTGCTTGCCGTCAGCGTCGATCCGCTCGACTCGCACGCCGGCTGGGTCAATGACATCAATGAAGTCTGCGACACGAAAGTCGAATACCCGCTGCTGGCGGACCCGGATCGCAAGGTGGCGAATCTGTACGGCATGATTCACCCCAACGCGAGCGACACACTGACCGTGCGCAGCGTGTTCATCATCGGGCCCGACAAGAAGGTCAAGCTCATGCTGACCTACCCGGCGTCGACCGGCCGGAACTTTGACGAAATCCTCCGTGTGCTCGACTCGCTTCAGCTCACCGCCAAACATAAGCTGGCGACCCCCGCGAACTGGAAGCAAGGCGAGGACGCCATCATCGTCCCCGCCGTGTCCAACGACGAGGCGGCGAAGCTCTTTCCCAAGGGTTTCCGGCAGGTCAAACCGTATCTGCGCTTCACGCAGACGCCGTGAATTTCCGGAGGCGGGGGGACTTAAGTCCCCCCGTCTTGCATTGACCCGGAGGCCCATTTCGCATAGACTATGGGCCTGACAACCGAATACGGATCGTCTTATCAAGAGCGGCGGAGGGACTGGCCCTGTGAAGCCGCGGCAACCGCTCGGAGCGTCTCATCCACGACTCCGGGGCTAGGTGCCAACTCCAGCCCTGTTTCGACGAATCGAAACGGGGGCAGATAAGCGGCTCAAAGCTTCCGCGCTCAAAGCCCCATCTTGTCTGCCCCTTCAAGGGCCTGCAAGATAGGGCTTTTTTCATTGACAGGTGCATCAGCGATGACGACTCAGACCAGCGGCTTTTTCAAGGGACTCAAGTGTCGCGAATGCGGCAAGACCTACCCGGCGGATGTCCGCTACGTGTGCGAGGAATGCTTCGGTCCCGTCGAGGTCGATTACGACTACGACGCGATCAAGAAAGTGCTCACGCGGCAGCTCATCGAATCGCGCGGGCACAATATGTGGCGATACAAGGAACTGCTCCCGGTGGACGGCGAAGTGACGGTCGGCCCGGACGTGGGCTATACGCCGCTGGTCAAGGCCGATCGGCTCGCCGCGGCGCTGGGCGTCAAGACTGTCTACGTCAAGAATGACACCGTCAACTATCCCACGCTCAGCTTCAAGGACCGCGTCGTCTCCGTCGCGCTGACCCGCGCCAAGGAATTCGGCTACGAGACCGTCGGCTGCGCTTCGACGGGCAACCTCGCCAACTCCGTCGCCGCCAACGCCGCCGCCGCCGGGCTCAAGGCGTTCGTGATCATCCCCAGCGATCTGGAAGTCGGCAAGATCATCGGCTCGCTGATTTACGGGGCTCACGTCGTCGGCGTCGACGGCACGTATGACAATGTCAATCGTCTGTGCAGCGAGATCGCGGGGCGATACAACTGGGCGTTCGTGAATGTGAACATGCGGCCGTACTACGCCGAGGGGTCCAAGACGATGGGCTATGAGATCGCGGAGCAGCTCGGCTGGGAGCTGCCGGATCAGGTGGTCAGTCCGATGGCCGGCGGGTCGCTGATCTGCAAGCTCGACAAGGCGTTCAAGGAGCTGACGAAGCTCGGGCTCGTCAAGGGCAAGCCGGTGAAGATTTACGGGGCGCAGGCGGAAGGTTGTGCGCCGATCGTGAACATGGTCAAGGACGAAGCGGACTGGATCAAACCGATCCGCAAGCCCAATACGATCGTCAAGAGTCTGGCGATCGGCGACCCGGCGGATGGTCCGTACGCCGCGGCGACGATGCGTCAGTCGGGCGGATGGGGCGAGAATCCCAATGACAAGGAAGTCGTGGCGGGCATTCGCCTGCTGGCCGAGACGACGGGCATCTTCGCGGAAACCGCCGGCGGGACGACCGTCGCGGCAGCGAAGCGGCTCATCGAATCGGGCCGCATCGACCGTAACGGATCGCTCGTGTTGTGCATCACAGGCAACGGCCTGAAAACGAAGGAGGCCGTCAGCGGCGAGTTCAAGGCGATCGACACGATCAAGCCCTCGCTCGCCGAGTTCGACGCGCTCTTGGAAAAATCGAATCAGACCACTCAAGAGGAAGTCCCATCATGCCGGTAACCGTTCTGATCCCCACCCCGCTGCGCAAGCTCACCAATGAGCAGGAGACGGTCAGCGCCGAAGGCGAGACCGTGGCGGCGGTCATCGCGTCGCTTCAAGCCGAGTTCCCTGGTCTCAAGGAGCGTCTTTGCGACGAGAAGGGCGCGCTGCGCCGCTTCGTCAACGTCTTCCTTAACGGGGAGGACATCCGTTTCGCCGACGGACCGCGGACCGCGGTCAAGGACGGCGACGAGCTTTCGATCATCCCGGCCATCGCCGGCGGCTGACCCCCGGACCCCCGGAATGTAGGTGGGGCGTCGCCCGTGATGGCGGATTGGCATCGTCTACAATGGCTATCGTGGAATACACCACCGAAGCTCAACAAGCGCAGGCCCGGCTGGCCGAGGCGGCACAGCGGCTCGACGCCGCCCCGCCGCAGGACATTCTGCGCTGGGCCGTCGAAAACTATCGCGGCGCCATCTCCCTGGCGTGCAGCTTCGGCATGCAGTCCGTCGCCATCATCGACATGCTCGCGCAAGGCAACTGGCTCAAGGACGTCGAAGTCTTCTACCTCGACACCGGCGTCCTCTTCGCCGAGACGCATCAGACCCGGCTCAAAATCCAGCAACGCTACGGCTTCCGCGCCATCCGCGTCTCGTCGGACATGAGCTGGGAGGAACAGCAGCAGAAATTCGGCGGCCACCTCTACGAGCGCGGCGTCGAAGGCGTCAACCAGTGCTGCGAAATCCGCAAGAACGAGCCGACACGCCGCTACCTCACCGGCAAAAAAGCATGGATCACCGGCATGCGCCGCGCCCATTCGTCCAACCGCTCGCGCGTCGGCGTCGTCGGATGGGACGCCAAGCATGAACTGGTCAAGATCAACCCCGTCGCCGCCATCGACGACGCCACCATCTGGGGCTACATCAAGGCCAACAACGTCCCCTACAACCCGCTCTACGATCAGGGCTACCCGTCCATCGGCTGCAACACCCCCGTCTGCACCCGCCCCGTCGCCCCCGGCGAAGACCCCCGCGCCGGCCGCTGGGCCGGCATGAGCAAAACCGAGTGCGGCATCCACCTCGACGGCCAACAAATCAAATCCCTCGACGGGTCACAACTCTAACCGCACCAAAGACAAAGCCCGCCGCAAGCGGCGGGCTTTGTCTTCACGACTCCACATACTTCGTCGGCACCGTCAACCATCGCGCACCCGCCAAACAGATCGCCATGCACACATAGCCGATGACCCATGCCCATGCCGGGTGCAGGTCGATGGCCGTGTCGGCGGGGGTCCAGCGGTAGCCGTGCATCAGGCCGGTCGCGCTGATGGCGGCGGCGATCAGGGCCCAGCACGCGGCGGCGAGAAACCGCCGCTCGATGATCATGACGACCATCGCGGCGAGAATCATCGCCGTCAGAATGAACCCCTGTTCCAACGCCAGCGCGCCGCCGAGGTTCTGCCCCGCATTGGAAAAACCCGCGAGAATGTCGGCGGATTTATCAATGAACGACGGCCCATCCGGCGGCCCCATGCCGCCGACGCGCAGGCCGAGCTTCGCCATCAGCGCGCCCCATGTGACGATGCCCGGCAACAATCCGACGACGACGGCCGGGGCGTGCTGGCGCGGCGTGGCGGAGAACGCCTGCGCGGTGATCACGATGCCGATCCATAGCACAATCGCCATGCCCGCCTGCACCGGTGCGACATAAGCAATATGCGCCGCCGCGCCGGTCAGACAGATCGCCGTCATGAACGCGGCGTTGAGAATCGAGTACCCCGCTCGTGCGCCCATCTCTTTCCATCCCGGATGCCCGATGTAGATCGTCGTCGGGAAGCACGAGCCGAACAAGGCGGCGGCGATGGAGCCGATCCCGTTGACCGCCATCGACGGCGCGGTCGGAAAATGATCGCCCTCCGCCGCCGCCGATTCGATGTTCTGCATCGAACCGACGACGTTGAAAATCCCCATCGGAATGATGACCGACAGATACGTCAGCAGGTAGTCGCTCCGCAGCGCTTCGATGAGATCGCCGATGACCGGCACGGGCACGCGCAGCGACAATGATGTCGTCGGTTCAGGGCCCGGCGCCAGTCCCGTCGCCCAGCACAGCGCGATGCCGATGGCGACGGCGATGAGCCCGGCGGGCAAACCGAAGCGGAACTTCACCCGGCCGAAGTAGGCGATGAGGATGACGGCCAGCGTGGTGAGCCCGACGATCGGATGAGCATACGTGTCGAGCAGAAACGCGCCGCTGATGAAAACGATGGCGATGCCGGCGAGGGTGGACAAGAGAGCGGCGCGCGGGGTGAGGCGGCGGATGTGCTCGGCGATGAAGGAGCCGGCGAATTCGATCACGCCGCTGGCGAGACAGGCGATGAGTCCGGCGTGCCAGGCGGTGATCGCGGCGGCGCGGGCGCCTGCCCCGTTGCCCATCGCCGTCAGCTTCGCCGGCAGCATCACGAGAAAGATGTAGGCGAAGACGCTGGGCGTGTTGATGCCGTAAGGCAGGGCGCAGATGTCATCGCGGCCAAGCTTGTCGCCGAGCCGCTTGGCCTGCCACGCGTAAAACACATTCCCGATGATCAGCGACACCGCCACGCCCGGCAGCACGCGCCCCAGCAAAAGGTCATCGTCGAATCCCAGCACGAAGCGGCACAGCGACAGGATCACCAGAAGCTGCACCAGATTGTCCAGCGCCAGCCCGAAGAACCCATCGACATCCCCGCGCACGAACCATTTCATCGAACGACCGGTCATACCCAATCCTGTCCGCCTCGACTGTGTTCTCACCCCTGCCTCGAAGGAAGGGGTTCACACATCGTTTGCTTCGCTCAAAATACAAAGCGCTTCATCGCTTTGCCATCCCCCTCCCGGCCACCCATCGAGAGGGACGGTCGTGCGGCGCTACTTTTTCTTTTCCTCCGGATGGGAGAGGCGGAGTTTGGGGTCGATTTCGTTGGGGCCGTTGGTGGGGTTGGGGGCGTTGGGGTCGTAGTGAGGTTCGGGGCGGTCGACGCCGTCGCCGCGCTGAAGGCCGCGCAGGTGGCGGTCGAATTCGCCGGGCTGGACGGCATCGGGGACGATCTGCGTGCCCTTCTTCTCGTCCTCGGTGATCTTCTCAAGACGGTCGGCTTCGGAAGCGACATGCGGCGTCAGGAAAATCAAGAGTTCGGTCTTGCGCTTTTCGTTTTCCTGGCGCTGGAAGAGGAGGCCCACAAGCGGGATGTCGCCGAGGAGCGGGACTTTCTTGATGGTGGCGGTCTTCTGGTCCTGCATGAGGCCGCCGATGACGATGGTCTTGCCGGTCTGAATGGCGACGCGGGTCGAGGCGGAGCGCTTTTCGATGACTGGGGCGTTGACGGTTTCGGAGATGGGGACGGACTCGCCGCTGATCGAGGAAATCTCCGGCGCGACGTCCATCGTGACGAGTTTGTCGGGGCTGATGTGGGGGGTGACGTTGAGGATGATGCCGACGTCGTCGTACTGGATGGTGTTGATGGTGTCGCCGTTATCGGTGATCCGGGTGTTTCGGATGAAGGGGACTTCGGAGCCGACGGTGATGGTGGCGAGCTGATTGTCGGAGGCGAGGATGTAGGGACGGGAGAGGACTTCGAGCTTGCCGACTTCCTCGAGGGCGCGGAGCGTTGCGGACATGTCGCCGGCGACGAGTTTATAGACGAGACCGCCGCTGGCCATGCCCGCCGCTTCGACGCCGAAGTCGGTGAACAGGGTCGAGTTGTTGGGGGCGTTGACGACGGAGAATTCGGCCCCGAGGTCGACGGAGTCGGAGTGGGTCACTTCGGCGATGAGCACCTTGATGAGGACCTGCGGGACGGGGCGATCGAGTTCCTTGATGATGGTGCGGACACGCTCGAAGTTGCCGGGAGCGGTCATGACCAGCAGCGAATTGGTGTCGGGGTCAGCGACGATCTGCACATTGCCGACGAGTTCGCCGAGGGCTTCCATGGAAGCGGGCGAGAGGTTGGCGGCCTGAAGGAGGGCGTTGCGTGCTTCGCTGGGCCCGCCGGGGGTCGAGCCGCCTGTGTTCGGCCCGCCGATGGGGGTTTCGGGGAATCGGGAGGTATTGTTGCCGCGCTGGCGGTTAGTGTTGGTTCCGGTGGCGCTGGTGCTGCTATTGCGGGCCGAGCCGGTCGCGCCGAAGAGCGTATTGAGGACGGTTTCGAGGTTCTTGCTCTGGGCGTGTTCGATGGCGTAGACGAAGACGCCCTGCGTGGCGACGGGGTTGGCGTCGAGTTCCTTGATGACATCTTCGACGACCTTCAGGGTCGAGGGGGGACCGGCGACGACGACGGTGTTGGTGCGGTCGTCGGCGGAGGCGGTCAGGGGAGCATCGACGCGGCCGGGGGATTCGGAGTCGTTGTTGTCCTCACCGCCGCGTCCGCCGCGCATCATGTTGCGGAAGAATTCGGCGCGGGGGTCGCGCTGATTGCGGCTGCTGCTGCGGCTGCGGGCGTTTTCGCCGAAGGTGTCGTTGATGAGACGGGCGGTGTCGGTGGCGCGGGCGTACTGGAGCGGGAAGACCTTGACTTCCGAGACGCTCGTCAGAGCGGAGTCCATCGCCGAGATGACCTGCACGAGGCGGCGGATATTGGCGGAGGTGTCGGTGATGATGATCGTGTTGGAGCCGGCGTTGGCGGTCACGGCGGCGGTTTCGGAAAGGATCGGGCGCAGGTCCTTGAGAAGCTGCGTCGACTCGGCGCTGGAAACGGGGACGACCTGCGTGATGATTTCATCGGTGGCGGGGATTTTTTCGGGATTGGCGCCGACGCGGACGGGGACGCTGGACTTGGTGGCGGAGGAGACGGACATGATCTTGAGCGTGCGGTCCATGCGGACAGCGGCATAGCCCTTTTCGCGCAGGACGGTGTTGAAGACCTGGACGGCTTCGTCGATGGTCATCGGCTGCTTGCTGATGATGGTGATTCGGCCGGAGACTTCGGTGGGCTTGACCACGATGAGCCCGGCGACGGCGGAGAGGTAATCGAGCACGGCATCAATCGACGCGTCACGGAAGTTGAGCATGATCTTGTCGGACGGCGCGGCCAGAAGTGCCGGGTCGGGCTTCTTGCCGATCTGCACGCCGGGCTCCGCGGCCGGAGCGTCGGCGGCGGGTGCGTCGGGTTTGGGCGCCGCTTCGGTCGCGGGCGCATCGGCCTTGGGCGCGTCGGGTTTCGGCGCGGACTCAGCGGCGGGCGCATCGGCAGGCGCTGCGGCCGGCGCGGGTACAGGTGTCTGCGTCTCCGCGTCATCGGCCCATGCGAAGCCCGCGATCAGCATGACGAGCATGGCGTTAAGCACCCATCGCAACACGTTCAGTCGGCTCATTTGTTGAGCTCCTGCTCACGGCGGCGTCGGAGCCGCTCAAGAATGGAAAGATTCGCATCATCACCGGCGCCCCCGGCAGCGCCGGCGGCGGGAGACGTGCCGGCATCAGCAGCGCCGGCGGGTTTGGACGCATCACCGGCGGTCGCGCCGGGCTTGCCGGCGTCGGTGGAAGCGGTCGAAGCCATGGCGCGTCCGCTGGACGAGCTGGTCGAGCTGGACGCAAGCGGCGCGGGCGGCTGCTCGCCGGAGAGCAGATAGCCGACGGGGATGTCGAGCTTGTTGTCACCGTCGGCGCGGACGATGCCGTCGATGGTGATGTCGCGGACGGTCAGGCCGTCGACGGTTTCGCCGACTTTGACACGGGCGACCTGGTGATCGCGCTGGTTTTCGATGAAGGCGTAGGCGCGTTCGCCGACGACGCTGATACCGACGAGGACGTGATGCGAGCCGGGCTTGGCGGGAGGCGGCGGCGGCGGCGGCGCGGCGTCGTCGACCTTGACTTCGGGTTTCGGGGCCGGGTCATGCTCGGTGCGGATCGGCGGGCGCTTCTTGGCGAACATGCTGCGCTCGACGACGACCGAGTAGCGCGTCCAGGCCGGCTTGTCCGACGGCGGCGTGATGGCCGTCGACTTGACGCCCGGCGTCGCGCTCGGCCCGGTCGCGGCGGCGAGCAGGGTCAGCATGACCATGACCAACGTGTTCATGACGCACCCCCTGTCGCCGGCCGCGTCGCCGCAGCGGCGGCGTTCTGCACCGGAACACGATAGAGCGTCGAGACGCGCAGCTCGATGGTCAGATCGTCCTTGCCTTCCGAGGCCCCGATGCGCATGCGCCGCACGCGCACCGCCATGCTCGCGTTGTCAAGCTGATACAGGAAGTGCGCGATCGCATCCATCGACCCGACGCCTACGGCCGACACGACCACTTCGCGCAGTTCCTCCTTGCCCGCCGGCCGTTCGGGCTGGAGCGTCGTCACGTTCAGCCGCGCATTTTTGGCGGCGTCGCGCAGTGCGTAGAGCAACTGACTTTCCGCCGCGGCGGGGTCGGTCGGCAGATGCGCCGCGACGAGATCACGCCAGCGCGGGGACAGTTCGCGGCGGGTGCGAATCATGCGATTGTTGGATTCCAGTTCGTCGACGACATGCGAAGTCTGCTGCGACAGTTCGTCGCGCCACTGCTGTAGCGGCGAGAGCACGAAGCGGTCGAGGCCCAGCAGGAGCACGGCCGTGGCGGCGACGATGGCGATGATCCTCTCACGACGGGACATCATGGCTGCGCCTCTCCTTCATCGCGGACGGCCACCGGCTCGGGCGCCGGTTTCGTCGCCGGCTCGGCCGTCTTGTCGGCGGGCTTCGTCGGCGGCTCGGTCTTGTCGGCGATCGGCCAGGTCGCCCCGGCGAGCTTCATCGACAGTGAGAAGCTGATTTCCTTTTTCGTGCGGCCCGCTTCACGCATGTAAAGCAGTTTCACCTGCGACACGCCCGGCGCCTTGGCCAGTCGATCGCGCAGGTCCAGCACTGTGCGATCTTCCTCCGATCGGCCGCTCAGCAGCCCGGTGTTGTCCTCGCGCACCGAAAGCTCGGTGAGCCAGATCGCGCCGCGGTCCGGGAACGCCATCGTCAGATCGCGCAGCATCTCCATCGCACGGGGCCGATCCGCGAACCATCCCTCGGCCCGGCGCACCTTGCCGATCAGGTCGCGCGCGGCGGCGGCATCGTCCTTCGTCGCGGCAAGCTGCTGCTTCAGATCGTTAAGTTCCGATTGCTGTGCGTAAGCGCTCCATGCGAAAATCAGCACGGCCAGCAGCACGACCGCCGCCGCTCCGATCGCGCCGCGCCATCGCACCAGCACGCTCGCCTTGCCCGCCTCGGCGAGGCGCGAGTGCAGGAAGTCGACCGCCATATCCGCGCCGGCTTCGTGCATCGCCGCCGCGATCGCCGGGGCGTACATCTGCCGATCCGTCTCGCCGACATCGCCGTTGACGCGCGTCATGGAAAGCGGTTCGATCCCGCCTTCGCACACGCCGGCGAGGGCCGCCCGCACCGTGGCGAAATGATTGTTCCATGAGCTGACGCCGACGGACGTCGTGCGCAACGTCTGCGCCAGCGCCGGCTCCGTCGCCAGACGGCGCTTGAGCGCGCCGGCCAGTTCATCGAGATTGTCGGTGCGGCTCAGATGATGCACCCCGGCGAGTCGGCCGTCGCGCATCACGGCGATTTCCGCGGCGGTGTCGTCCATGCGCAGCACGCACGCCGCATCGACCGGGTCCGTCAGGGCGGGCATCGCGGCGGCCGTGCTGACGACGGCGTCGACGCTCAAGCCCGCGGCCGCGGCGAGGTCCTTTGCGAACTTCACATGCTTGCGCAGCGCCGCCACGAGCAGCACGGGCTCCGCCGACCCGGCGGCCGGTGGGACGTAGTCGATGACCAGTTCGTCGGCGTCGACGGTGAACGCGCGGTCGGCGGTGAGGCGGAGCATCTGACGCACAGCGTCGGCGTCCGCCGGAGGAACGGGGCGCGAGCGCGCGGCGAGCCACTTGGCGGGCAGGCCGACGACGGCGTGCCGCGAGCGGACGTTGCACTCCTTGAGCCGCTGACGCAGCGCCTTGCCCAGCGCCGCCGCGTCGTCAGCAAGCTCGGGCGTCAGGTCGATGGCGTCGACGGCGATGACCTTCGCGCGCCCGTTGAGGCGCACCTCCGCCAGCAGCAATCGCTGCTCCGAAAGCGCCAGACCCAGTCGTGTGCGTGAACCCAGTCGCATTAAAAACTCCCTCGATCCGTACTCTGCGCCAGATCGCTGACTTTCCCGCCGGCCCGAAGCTGATCGAGCAGCGAACGATCGAGCGGCCAACCCAGATGCGTGAGCCGCTGCCAGAGCAGAATCGTCGGCGGGCTCGTCGTCGGGTCGAACACCATGCGGTACCGCTCAAACGCCCGACCGCCCGGGCTCACCGCCACAATGTCCACGCTGCGCTGCACGCTGGTGACCGTGATCAAGCTGCCGATGTCGATGGCTTTTTCATGATCGATCGCCTCGGCGACCCATGCGATGCTCGACAGGTCGCCGGTCGGCGCGGCGAAGGCGGTTTCCTCGGAGGTGTCGCCGGCGGCGGCGGTGTTGGTCGTGTCCTGCTGGCCGGAGCGATAGGCGATCAGCGCCTGCGCTTCGCCCTCTTCGATGCCCGGCAGGGCCATGAGCACTTCGAGCGGCGCCTTGTTGACGTTGATAAGCCCGACCTTGCGACGGGCGCGCTGCTCGGTCGTCAGGCCGCTCGCCACTTGACCGAACTCCTCGAGCGTCATCTGCGATTTGATGTAGACGTCGACCATGTTCTTGAGCGGGCGATTGTTCATGATGTTGTCGGCGATCACCGAAGCGCGGTCCGACGCCATCGACTGCGAGAGCCGCTGCACGAGGGCCTGTCGCGTCTGGTTGCCCTGGCTATTGACGTTCAGTCCGCCGCGCGCGGCCGGCTCGGTGCTGTAGACCGTGATGAACGGATAGATGCCGCGGTCGAGCTTGCCGTCGCCGTCGTCCGGCGGGGACGACTCGTCACCGTCATTTTCGTTGGCGTCGAGTACGCCGTTGCGATTGGCGTCCTCGCCGTAGAGTTCCAGTGGCGTGAACCCGCGCACCATCAATAGTTCGTCGATCGTGTCGAACGGCGCATTCTTGGCAAGATACGGATCGTCGAGCGAGCGGTAGTAATCGCTCTCTGCCCCGTCGTCCGTCGTGTCCTCGTCGCGGTCGCGCCAATCGACGATCGCGGCGGCAAGCTCGGGCGTCATGTTCGGCAGCTTTTCGAGCATGTCGACCGTCGCCGTGTTGATGTTCACCTTCGCCGCCTCGTCGGTCATGCCGTAGGCGTACTGCTTGTCGTCCTCGGGATCGACACGGAGGAACCACACCGCCCCCCCGCCGATTTCGACGGCGTCGGTCGGCAGATTGTCGCCCCATCGGATGATCGCCGCGGCGGCGCCGTTTGCGATCGCGCGGGCCTGCGCCTGCGCCTCGGCCTGCGAAGCGGCCAGCGCCTCGACGCGCATCGTGTGACTCATCGACAGCACCAGACTCGCCAGCACGATGACGATGAGCAGCGTCACGATCAGCGCCGCCCCGCGATCACGATGTCCGATCGTGTGCGTCATTGTGTGCTGCTCCCCGTGTCGCTGGTCAGTACGGTGGCCATGTGCGGCTGGAACGTCAGCGCGATGGGCTTGCCGCCGTCGAGCGTGACTTCGACTTCGACCGCCTGCGGAAGCTGATTGTTCTGCGCGCCCGAGTCCCACGCATCGAGCCACTCCGTCCCGTCGTAATAGTGCATCTGGACATCGCTGACGCCCCTCAGCAAGACCTGCTCGCCGGTCATGTCCACCGTCTCGGCGGTCAGGTTGTAGCGCGTGCGGCGGACGAAGTTGTACGTCGCCGCTTCGCCTTCGGTCATCGCATACTCGACTTCGACGACGTCGGCGCGGATCGGCCGGGCGGTCGCGCCGCTCGAATTGAGCGCGACGTTCATCTGACCGCGCATGTTGATGTCGAGCCCGGTGTAGTTGACTTCGCTCAGCGCGTTGTTGGTCGTGAAGCGCATCGTCGGGCCGGTGTCGCCGACGTTGACGGCCTGCGTGCCAAGAAAGGAGCCGGTGAGCACGCCCGTCGGTCGCACGGCCGCTTCGATGTCGCCGCGCATGATCTTCGCCACGACCGTCATCGGCCGCGACCGCTCCAGCGCCTTGACCGCCGTGCGCCGCGCCGCCATGCCCGTGCTCAGCGTCGAGCCCAGCGCCAGCGCGACCGCCGCGAGAATCAGCGTCGCCACCAGCACTTCGATGAGCGTAAATGCCCGCTGGTTCATGGCGCGTTCTCCTCGTCGACGAGCGTCGTGAGCGTCACGTTCCGCTCATACCCCCGGCTCATCCACATGACCTTGACGCTGATCTGGCGAAGCTGGTCCCACGGGGCGTCCGTGCTCGTCACCGACCACGTCAGCGAGCGCGTTTCGTCGACGCTCAGCGATTCGCCGAGCGCCGACGTCGAAAAGTCGCCGCTCAGATCGCCGCCGCGCCACAAGCCGGTCGTCACCATTTCCGCGAGTTTCCCTTCCGCGAGGACGGTGGCCTGCTGGCGCATCGCCGCCGACTCGCCCAGCGCCAGCGCCGCCGACACGCCGCGCATCGCCACGGGCAAAACGATCGCCACGAGCACGACCGTCGCCAGCGCTTCGATGAGCGTGAATCCGCGTCGGTTCATGGCGTTTGCTCCGTCGCGGATGCGTCGGTGACGGTGCGGATCGCGTATTCGTCGGAGGCGGTC
Source organism: Planctomycetota bacterium (assembly GCA_016125255.1). Lineage (NCBI taxonomy): Bacteria > Pseudomonadati > Planctomycetota > Planctomycetota bacterium. Next base: position 24,594 of record WGMD01000002.1, read on the forward strand.
TTGCAGAAGACTTCCATCATCTGTCCGCCCGGGCCGGTGAGTCGGATCGTTGTCGGCTCGACCGTGCCGTCGGGGTTGATGTTGAAGTGCGAGCGCGTGGCGGCTTCGGAGCTCATGAATTTGGCGTCGATGTTTTCGGGCAGCGGGATCGACCGCGCGGCGTTGTCGGCGATGGCGACATAGGCCGAGCCCTCCTGCGCGGTCAGGCCGAACGTGCGGCGGACCGGATCGACCTCGAAGCGATAGGTGCGGCCCTCGCTGGCGGACATGAGCCGGGCGTATTTGATCGTCGCGAGCATGTGTGCGGCGGTGTCGTCGATGATCCGCGCCTGCCCGAAGTTGGACAGCGACGGGGCGGCCATCGCCAATACGACCGCCATGAGCACCATCACGAGGATGAGCTCAAGGAGCGTGAATGCGTACTTTCGCGGGCGCGGGGTCATGCGGTTACTTGGTGTCCTTGTCCCAGTTGACGATGTCGTCTTCAGAACCCGCCTGTCCGTCGGGGCCGTTGCTCGAGAGGTCGAAGCTGCGTGTGTTGACGCGGCCGGGGAACTGGTAGACGTATTCGTTGCCCCAGGGGTCCTTCGGCACGCCGCGCTTGATGTAGGGGCCGTGCCAGTTGTCCTCGGTCATGCCCGCGGGGACTTCGACAAGGGCGAGCAGGCCTTCTTCGGACGAGGGGAATCGTCCGGCGTCGACCTCGAAGGCGTCGAGTGCGGTTTCGAGCGAGGCGATGTCGGTCTTGGCGGCGGTGACGCGGGCGCGCTCCGACGTGCCGGTGAAGCGCGTGGCGACGACGGCGGCGAGCACGGCGAGAATGACGAGCACCAGCATCAGCTCGATGAGCGAGAAGCCGGGGCGGATGTGTGCATGTTGACGACGAGTCATGAAACCTCCAGTCATTTGATCAGGTCCTGCATGGTGAGCACGGGCAGGAGCATGCCGACGACGATCGTGCCCACCAGCGACGCCATCACGAGCAAAAGCAGCGGCTCCAGCAGCGACACGAGCATGCGGAGCCGTCGGTCGAGTTCCTGTTCGTTCATCTCAGCGACGCGCTGCAGTTCGGCGTCGAGTCGGCCGGTCTCCTCGGCGACGGCAATCACCTCGGCGACCGACGCGGGGAAAAGCGACTGACATTGACCAAGACTGCGCGCCAGCGATTCGCCCTGTTGGACCTGCTCGATGGCGTAACCGACGGCGTCGTAGAGGACCTGGTTGCCGAGGGCGTCGCGGGCGGTTCGGAGCGCGGCGACGAGGGGGACGCCGGCGCCGATGAGCGTGCCGAGCAGTCGGCAGAATCGCACGAGGGCGAAGCGCGAGATGACCGCGCCGAGCGCGGGGGTTTTAAGCAGGATGAGCTGAAGCCGGCGGCGTCCGGTCTCGGTCTGCACCGCGCGACGGAAGAGGATCGCGACGAAGATCACGCCGATGAGCACGAACAGGCCGTCCTGCCGGGCGATGGCGCTGATGTAGAGCAGGGCGCGGGTCAGCAGGGGCAGCGCCGCGCCGAAGTCGCTGAAGATTTTCATGAACAGCGGGATGAAGAACGTCAGCAGGAACACGACGACGCCGATCATCAGGACCGAGAGAATGATCGGGTAGATCATGGCGGCCTTGACGCGATCCATCAGGTCGCGCTCACGGCTGCGCAGTTCGGCGATCTGTGCGAGGACGATGTGCAGGAACCCGCCCTGCTCGCCGGCGCGGACCATGGCGATCTGAATTGTGGTGAACGTGCCGGCCTGCATGGCCATCGCGTCGGCCAAGGCCGCGCCGCCGCTGACTTCCTCGCGGATCTGGTCCCATTGTTTGCGCGCCGCCGGCGACGCCGCTTCCTTGGCGAGGATGTGCAGCGCCCGCGTCAATGACACGCCCGCCGCCAGAAGATTCGACAGTTCACGCGTGAATCCTTCGACATCGCGCGGGGCGACTTTATTGCGGGCGAACGAGAAGCCCGCCCCCCCGCCGTCGCCGCGCTCTTCGAGTTTCACCGGATGCAGACCGAGCCCAAGCACCTGCTCCATCGCGGCGGCGTGACCAGCGGCGACGATCGACCCGGTCGTCGATTTGCCGGCGGTATCAAGCGCGGTGTAGGCGAAGATCGGCATCACGCTTCCTCCTGCACGACGGGGCCGCGCATGTCGGCGGCGGCTTCGTCCTTCGTAACGCGGAGGACTTCCTCAAGCGTGGTGCGGCCTTCGAGGATCAACCGCCAGCCGTCTTCACGCAGGCCGCGCATGCCTTCGCGCATCGCCGCCTTGCGTATCTGATTGGAACTGGCGCGTTCGAGCAGCAGACGCTGGATCGTATCGGTGACGGGCATCATCTCGAAGATGCCCGCCCGGCCGCGGTAGCCGGTGCCCTGACACTCGCGGCAACCTTCGCCGACATAGAGCTTGTCGGGCAGGTCGATGTTCAGTTCGCCGCGCAGGCGCGTCACATCGTCGACGGGCATGGCGCGTTTGCACGATGAGCAGATCAGCCGCACGAGCCGCTGCGCGATGACCAGTTCGAGCGACGAGGCAACGAGGAACGGCTCGATGCCCATGTCGACCAGTCGGGTCAGTGCGCCGGGGGCGTCATTGGTATGCAACGTCGAAAAAACCAGGTGACCCGTGAGCGAGGCCTGCACGGCGATCGAGGCGGTTTCCCGGTCGCGGATTTCACCGACGAGCACGACATCGGGGTCGTGACGCAGAATCGCTCGCAAACCGGTGGCGAACGTCAGGCCGGTTTTTTCGGAGACCTGGATCTGATTGACGCCGCGGAGCTGGTATTCGATGGGGTCTTCGATAGTGACGATTTTCAGGTCGGTCGTGTTGATCTGCGACAGGCCGGCGTAGAGCGAAGTGGTTTTGCCGGAGCCGGTCGGGCCGGTGACGAGGCAGATGCCGTGCGGGAGATTGAGCACGCGCGAGAAGAGTCGATGATCGCGCTCGCTCATGCCCAGGTGTTCGATACCCAAAAGCGTCGCCCCGCGGTCGAGGATGCGCAGCACGACCGCTTCGCCGTGCAGCATCGGAATAACGGACACGCGCACGTCGATTTCGCGCCCGGCGATCTTGAGGCGGATGCGCCCGTCCTGCGGCAGGCGCTTTTCGGCGATGTCCAAGTGGCTGAGAATCTTCAGGCGTGACACGATCGCCGCACGGAAGCGAGCGACGCCCGGCGGGATGTTCGCTTCGACGAGCACGCCGTCGATGCGGTAGCGGACGCGCAGCTCGTTTTCGAATGGTTCGAAGTGCACGTCGGTCGCCCGGGCGGTGACCGCTTCGCCGAGCACCTGATTGACGAAGCGGACGATCGACGCGTCCTCGGCGGCGCTTTCCAGATCGAGGTCGTCGCCGGGCATGGCGTCGATGACTTCGATGCCTTGATTGGCGCGGTCGGATTCCATCGACTGGATGGTGTCCGCGCCGACGCCGATGAGCTGCTTGAGGAGTCGGTCGATGTCCTGCGCGGGGGCGAGAGCGAGGGCGATGTCCTTGCCGCTGACCATGCGCAGCTCGTCGAGCCCCGCGGCGTCGAAGGGGCGCGAGGTCGCAACGGAAAGATGCCCGTTGACTTCGCGCCATGGCAGAAGTCGATGCTGCACGAGGAGCCGGGCGGGATACTTTTCGACGAGCGCCTTGTCGGGCGGTTGCCGATCCAGATCGGCGAGCGGAAGGTCGAATTCGTCGGCGAGGAACTTGAGGCGTGTGGGTTCATCGGCGCTGCACAGTTCGGCCAGCGCATCATCAAGCACGCGGCCGTCTTTCCAGACGGCCTGCGCGCGGGTGGCGGCGGGCTCGTCAAGGAGCCCGCGCGCCACCATCTTCGAGAGCAGTGCATCCAATGCCACGGTGATAAAACTCCGTTAGGCGAATGGCGCGGTCGATCAGTCCAGAATGCCCATGGTCACGAGCGTGGCTTCCTGGCGAAGCGAGAGCACGCCGCGCAGATCCTCGCGGGCCTTCTTGGCGTCTTCCTCCTGCTTGGCCTTGGCCTCGCGCAGCTTCTGCATGGCGGCCTTGATGGCTTCGGGAGCGGCGTTCTCGTCCTTGAGCAGGTCGGCCAGCTCGCGGGAGCGCAGCGCCATCTCGGTCGATTCGCCGGGCTGGGCCTGCGAGGGCTGACGATCGGCATTGTCGCCGCCGGGACCGCCGGGGCCGCGGCCGCCGAACATGCCGCGCATGCCGCCCATGGCGCTGCGCACGCGGGTCTCCATGACCTTCTGAAGGCGGGGCTCGATGACGGCCCACTCGTCGTCGGTGGCGTTGAGGCGTTCTTTCATGGCGGCGCTCATGCGCTCGCGCATCTGCTGCATGAACTTCTCGCGGTCTTCGGGGCTGAATTCACGGCGACGATCGCCGCGATTACCGCGATCGCCTTCGGCGCTCTGGCCTGCGGCGGGCTTGGGCGCGGGCTGTTCGTCGGCCGCGATGACCGACAGCGCGGCGATGCCGATGAAGAGACTGATGCCGAGGACGGGGAGAACTTGACGGAGCCGGTTCATGTTCGATCCTTTGCCCAGATGGGGCGAGTATGGGGTGGTGCGGAGCGGATCAGGAATTCGGGGTCGTGGACGGGGACGGAGACGGCGTCGGCGCGGAGGGCGGCGGGTTACGGTGATCATCCTCTTCGTGACCGTGGCGACCGGGTCCGCCGCGGTTTTCAAACATCTTGCGTCGCTCAGCCATCAGCGCGTCGTACTTGACCTGCTGATCCGGCGTGAGCAATTCGCGCGTCTGCGCCTGCGCGGATTCAAATGCCTCGCGGCGCGCCTTGGAAATCTCGGCGGTCTGTTCGTCGTAGGCCTTGTAGATCGCGTCGTACTGGGTCTGCTGCTCGGGCGTGAGCAGGGCGCGGACAGCGTCGTTGCGCTGCTTGGAGGCGGCGCGGCGGCGGTCGTCGAGTGAATGAAACGAGTCGCGCATCGTCGTTTCCCAGATGTCGTGCATCTTCTGCTGCTGCTCGTCGGAGAGACCCAGCGACTCGACGAAAGAATGGCGATCGGGGAATTGCGGCGCGCGGCGCTGGGCGACGAGGCCCATCGCGGTGCCGGCGGCGAACGTCACGAGGTAGCAGATGATGACCGCCCAGCGCTTTTTCATGGCTCCCCCTCCTCGCTCAGCTCGCTGACCATCCACTGCGTCATGCGCGCTTCGGGATTGCCTGCCCCCGCATCGGTTTCGGCGGCGGCGTCGGAGCCGGCGGGAATCAGGGCGTAGCTTTCGACGGCGGCGGCGGGCGTGACGGCGCTGCCCTGCGACTGACTCACCAGTGCGACCGAGCAGAGCACAAGAATCGACGCGGCGATGCCGACGGCCCAGCGATTGATGCGGGCGATGACCACATCACCGAGACGGTCGATGCGGTCGTACACCATTTCCAACGCCTGCGGCGACATCGAAAGCCGGGGCAACCCTTCGATCGCCATGCCGATCTCCATCAGCGACGCCGCGTACGCCGACGCCGCCGGATCGGAGGCGATGAGCTGTCGCGCCCGTTCGCGCTGGGCGTCAGTCAGTTCGCCGTCGACGTAGGCGCCGATGAGCCGGGCTGTGGTTTCATCGATGATCATGGTTCAAACCTCCCGTGAGGCGTAGTCGCTTAACAGTGTGCGCATCGCCTGCCGCGCCCGGTGCAGGCGGGACTCGACGGTGCCGCGGGGCACCTCGAGCACGACCGCGATCTGCTCGTAGCTCATGCCCTCCATTTCCCGCAGGACGAGCACTTCGCGGTGCTCGGCGTTCAGATGCATCATCGCATCCGCCACATCGAGTCGAACATCGATCCCATCGCGCGGATCGGCGGCAGCCGACCCCGGAAACTCGGCCGCCGCCGATTCGCCTCGGCGGCGGTGACGCTCGCGCAGACGCTGCTGCGCCAGGCGAATCAGAATCGCCCACAACCATGTGCGGAACGACGAGCGAAACTGAAACTGTCGGATGCTTGAGACCATGGCCAGCAGCGTCTCCTGCGTGACTTCCTGAGCGTCGGCTTCGGAGCCGAGCAGATATGCGGCCGTGCTCAAAAGGGCATCGGCGTAGCGAACGACCAGCTCGTGCAGCGCCGCGGGGTCACGCCCCTGCGCCCGCCGCACCGCCGCCTCGTCCGCCGCCCGGTGCCCGTCGGCATCAGTCGCACGTCCCTGCGTCACCCGATATTGGTCGAAACTGCTCGTGGGTTTCTTCCATCATTTCCAAAAATATTTTCGAGCCCGCCATCGGCGCGCACCGATCGCCCGCCGCCCCATGCTTTTACATCACGTTCGCCGGATCGCCATTTCTGCACATCCCTGCCCTGCCCGCTGCTTGCGGCGCTCATGGGGCGGCCTCTGACGCCTGACCGCTGACACCTGACCCCTTCTTCAAATAGACATCGAACCGCAATCCCTTACCCTCGAACGTCAGATCGGGTGCACGCCCCCCCAGCACCGGTGCTCGACGTGCCCGTTTGACCACGACCCGCCGCGTCGCCGCCCGCATCGCCGGCTCAAAAAGCTCGTCCGCATCGGCATCGTCCCCGACGACCTCTCGAAGCAGCTTCATCGCCTTCTTCTGAGCCGCCTTGCGCTCCGCGGCGAACATCGGGTCCAGGTACACCGCCTCGATATCCGTCCGCCCCGCAAGCACCGCCGCCGTCTCGCCCTCGACCAGTTCGATCCGATCGGCGATGTCCGGCTCGGCCGCGCGAGCCCGTGACCATGACGCCAGCAGCGCCGCAAATACAACCGGCGACCGCTCCACCGCCGTGACCTGACACCCCGCCGCCGCGATCAGCCATGTGTCCAGTCCGTACCCCGCCGTCCCGTCGAGCACGCGCGGCCGCTGACCCCGCTTGATCCCCAGCGCGGCAAACAACGGTGCCTTGAGCGAACGCCCCGGACCGCTCCGCACATCAACCGCAAGCCAGTCCGCCGGCTCGATCCCCCCGCCCTGACTTTCACGCATCCGGTTCACGACATGAGCGTATCACATCCCGCCCCCGAGGCGGGGGGACTTCAGTCCCCCCGCCTCACTTTGGTCCAAACCGACATTGCGATTATGATGGGCGAGCATGGGGATGATGCGTCTTACATTCCTCGGCCTGCTCGCGCTGTTGTGCGGCTGTGCCGATCAGCCGGTCAGCGAAGGCGGGTTCAACGCCCGTGATCCGCAATCGAAGCTCTACGCCATTCACCGGGCCGGCGAAACCAGGGATGCGTCGGCGATCCCGCACCTCATCGAACAGCTCGGCAGCGACGATCAGCTTGTGCGCATGTACGCCATCACCGCGCTGGACAAGATCACGGGCAAAACGCTCGGTTATGTGTATTATGAATCGCCGGACAAGCGGGCCGCGGCGATCGAGCAATGGATCAAGGCGTACAAAGGCGGGCAGTTGACGACGGCGGCGGCGCAACCATGAGCGACACGAAGTGGGACATCGAGCTTCGCATCCTCAGCCAGCCGTGCTATCTGTGCGTCGCGCGTGCGGCCGTCTCCGCCCTGCTCGAACGCCTCGGCTATGACGAGGCGGACACCGGTAAGGTGATCCTCGCCATCGACGAAGCCCTCGCCAATGTGATCCGGCATGGCTACGACAATCGCCCCGATGGACCCATCTGGCTGCGCTTCAACCCGACCGTCTCCAACGGCGACCGCGCGGGATTCATCATGGTCATTGAAGACGAAGCCAAACAAGTCGATCCCGCCGCCATCAAGAGCCGCGACCTGGAGGACATTCGCCCCGGCGGGCTCGGCGTGCACATCATTCATCAGGTCATGGACGAAGTCGAATACGCCCCCCGCCGCGAGGGCGGCATGCGACTGACGATGACCAAACATCCTTCCCCCCTCAACCACCCCCCCACGCAGGGAAACACATCCTCATGAGCACATCCGAAATCATCACCAAAAAAGAACCCCTGCCGGACGGCGTCTGCGTCGCTCTGTCGGGTGAAATCGACCTGAGCCGCTCCCCCGAGCTGCGCACCGGACTCATTGAGATCGTCGGCGCCAAGCCCGCCCGGCTCGTCGTCGACATGACCGCCGTCCCGTACATGGACAGCTCCGGCGTCGCCACCCTCGTCGAAACCCTCCAGCGCCAGCGCAAAAACCAGGGCAAAATGATCCTCTGCGGATTGCAACCCAAAGTCCGCTCCATCTTCGAAATCGCCCGACTCGACATGGTCTTCACCATCGTCGACACCGTCGAAAACGCCAAGACAAAGTAAGGCGAGCGGTCACCCCCCGCTCCCCAACCCCTAACCCCCGATCCCCTTCCTCCTCATGTCCACCTCCGCCCAAACACGACCCAACCGCATCGCCGCCGCCGTCGGCTACATGGGCGCGACGGTGATCGACACCCTCGCCTACATCGGCGGCATCACGTACCTGGCCCTCGATCTGATCGTCTGGGTCGCGCGGGCGCTTCTGACACGCAAAATCCGATTCGGCCGCGAAGCCCTGTACATTCAGCTAGTCCGCGTCGGCGTCCGATCCATCGGCATCATCGTCCTCGTGAGCATGTGCATCGGTCTGATTCTCGTTTTGCAGATGGCCCCCCCGCTCAAGGATTTCGGGCAGGTCGACAAGGTGGCCAACGTCAACGCCGTCGCGATCATCCGTGAACTGGGCCCGCTGATTTCCGCCATCGTGCTCACCGGTTTCGCCGGCGCGTCGATGGCGGCGGAATTGGGCACGATGGTCGTCGGCGAAGAAATCGAGGCGCTCGAATCGATGGCGCTCAATCCCGTGCGCTTCCTCGTCGTGCCGCGCGTGCTGGCGACGATCGTCGGCCTCACCGTCCTGGCCGTCTTCGCCGACCTCGTCGCCATCGGCGCCGGGGCATTCGTCGGCATCGTCCTGCTCGACATCCCCGCCGGCGTCTTTCAGGCCAACACGCTCGAACAGGCCAAGCTCATCGACTTCATCACCGGCCTGCTCAAGGCCGGCGTCTTCGGCATGCTCATCGGACTCATCGCCTGTTACAACGGGCTTCAGGTCACCGGCGGCGCCGCCGGCGTCGGCCGCGCGACCACCATCACCGTCGTGCACGCCATCGTCTCGATCATCATCGCCGACCTGCTCTTCACCGCGCTGTTCTACGCACTGGGCTGGACCTGATCCTTTCGCCCGCTGCGAATCTTCACCGGCTCGACGAGCGCCTTGAGCTGCACCATCGCCCGCATGCTCAGCACCGCCGCGATCAGCAGTCCGACCATCACCCCCGCCTGCCACCACAGTCCGTCACTGAGCAGCCACGCCGCGTCATAAACCATCAGCCACAGCAGCCCACGCCGCATCAGCGTCCGCCCCGCCGCCGCCGGCGTGTCGCTTTGCCGACCGAGGCGCAGCGCCATCAGTACGAACACGCCCGCCGCCGCAGTCGGCCCGACCCACATCCAAGGCCGCCCCGGCGCGCCCAGCGTGTGATGCCCGTTCATCCATGCGATCATCGCCACCGTCACGAACGCCCAACCGCCGACCGTGATCCAGACCTGCGGCCCGACGAGCATTGGCCGCTTGCCCTCGAGCCGATGCGCCGCCGCGCTGATCCCGATCACATGCGTCATCGTCAGCCACACCGGCCAGACATAGGCGAGGCCCGGATTGGCGATGAACATGTGCACGCCGCGGATGAGCCCCAGCGTCACGATCCCCACGCCGCCCAGATGCTTGCCCAGCCCGTTGTAGAAGAGCGCCAGCGCCGCGCAGATCAGGCAGAGCATCGTGCTCATGGGCCCCAACGGAACCGACCCGGCGATCGCCAGCAGGAGCGCACCGACGGAGATCGCGATGCCGCCGCGCTGGCTGAACTGGCCCGAAGGAATCGGCCGCTGCGGCGCGAACACCCGGTCCCGCCGCGCGTCCATCACATCGTTCAGCGCCATCCCGAAGACGTACATCCCCGTCGCCACCGCTCCCGTGCACAAAAGCAGCGCCCACAGCGGCAGCGACCGGATCGCCTCGGCGCCGATGACCGGATCCAGATGCGCCCGGCTGATGAAGACGACGAGCCAGATGTTGGAAATCGCCGTAAAAACCAAGGCGATCCGCATCAATTGCAGGGCGGCGGTCAGTCTTTTGAGGCGTGGGCCCATTGGCCTATCGTAGCACGGCCCCGCGGCTCAATGTTGATCCGGCGACGGTCGATGAATAAACTGGACCTTTTCGCACCCGCTCAACGCTAAAAGGACCGCCATGCGTCTTACGGACATCATCAAGCTTGACTGCATCGCCGTGCCGCTGTCGGCCACCGACAAGCAGGGCGCGATCTTCGAGCTCGTCGAACTGCTCGCCAAACAGGGCCGCATCGCCGACCCCGAGGCCCTCAAGAAAGCCGTCTGGGAGCGCGAAGTGACCCGCACGACCGGCATCGGTCACGGCCTGGCTATCCCACACGGCAAGGCCGAGTGCTGCGATCGGCTGGTCATGGCCATCGGCAAGACCGCTGAGCCCATCGAGTTCAACGCCATCGATCATCGGCCCGTCCGCCTGATCTTCCTGCTGGCCAGCCCCCCCGCCCAGACCGGCGCGCACATTCAGGCCTTGGCCGCTATCAGCCGGCTCATGACCAAGGACGAATTCCGCGCCGCCATGCTCACCGCCCCCGACGCCGCCCGCATCCACGAACTCATCACGCAGGCCGAAGCCGTCGAAACCCGCTAGAGCGGTTTCAGTAAATGTATCGCCACGCATCCTAACGAGCCGCGCGCGTCAGCAAGCGGTCGAGCCCGCATCCAATCAGGTTCCTTGACCGCTCCCTCACGGTCGCGGCTCGTTGGGAACGCGATTTGATTTGTGAAACCGCTCTAAAAAAAATCACCGGGCAACTGCCGCGATCTCGCAGCGATTGCCCGGTGGCTCAGGTTTCAGCTTGTCGATGCTCTATCAATCGAACAGATCGGCCGCGTCCTTGAACAGCGGCAGTTTTTTGTCCTTATCCGAAAGAAGCGCCGCGTCCGCGCTGATGGGCCAGTCGATGCCCAGCGCCGGATCGTTCCATCGCAGCCCGCGATCGCACTCGGGGGCGTAGAGGTCCGTGACCTTGTAAAGCACTTCCGTATCGGGCTCGAGCGTGACGAACCCGTGGGCGAACCCGCGCGGGATGAGGATCTGCGTCCAGTTCGCGGCGCTGATCACCGCGCTGACGTGCTTGCCGAAGTTCGGACTCGAGCGGCGGATATCGACCGCCACGTCGAGAATCGCCCCCTTCGTGCAGCGGACAAGCTTGTCCTGCGCGTGCGGGGGAATCTGAAAATGAAGCCCGCGCACGACGCCTTTTGACGCCGAGAGCGAATGATTGTCCTGCACGAAGTCCAGATCGATGCCCGCCTCGCGCAGCGTCTTACGGTTCCATGTTTCGGAGAAAAACCCGCGTGAATCGCCGAATTTACGCGGCGTCAGCAACTTCACCTCCGGCAAGGCCAGCGATTCGATATTCACAGCAAACCCCTCCCGCGGGCGCGCCCCTCGTTCAACAGCGTCTTGTTCCGATCGCGCCTCAGTTGGCGGCCTGCGCCTGCTTGTCCTGCAAGGCGGTCCGCGCGTCGTCGATGCGCTTGCGCAGATCCGTCGGCATCGACTTCACATCCGGATTCAGCGCATCCAGATCGTTGAGCATGCGCTTGGCTTCGTCCTTGTCGCCCTTGTTGATCAGCGCGGCGATCAGGTTGACGCGCCACTCGATGCTCTCGGGTTCGATTTTCAGGGCCGAGCGTAGACTCGCCACCGCCTGCTCGTAATTCTTGCGGGCGGAGTAGACGTGCGCGAGCGTGTCATGGAACGTCGCCACCGTCGGATTCGACTCGACCGCCATCTTCGCCAGCGTCAGCGCCTCGTCGAGATTGCCGTTCTTGTCGGCGATGAGGACGGCGAGGTTGTTCTGCGCGGTGCTCAGGTCGGGCTTGACCTCCAGCGCCCGGCGATACTCGGCTTCGGCGCCGTTGATGTCGCCGGCCTGATAGAGAAGCATGGCGTAGCTGATGATCGCGCCGACGTCGGCGTCCTTGAGAGTCGCCAGACCGCGAAGCTGCTCCATGCCCTTCTTCTTGTAAGCGTCATTGTTCGTGCGGGCGCCGAGGATGTACCAGTCGTTGGCGATGACGACGCGCTCGGCGATGGCGTCGGCCGGGGTGACGGCTTCGACGCGCTCGAACCAGGTGGCGACCGTCGGCGTGTCCTTGATCGCCTGTGCGGCAAGCTGCGTCCAGAGGGCGCGCCACTGCGGCGCGGTCGGCAGCAGCGGCTTGAGCAGCTTGGCCGCCTCCTCCGTCTGGTTGAGCCCGATGAGCCCGCGGGCGTACACGGCGATGATCCCCGGCAGGCGGGTCGGCTGTGCCATCGCAAAGGCGCGGTAGCGCTCGACCTGTGCGATCGCCTTGGCGGGCTGGTTCGTATTCAGATACGCGTTGGCGATCTCGGCGTCGGCGAGCAGCGGTTGATTGAGCGTGCGCTCGCGCCACTGCTGACCGGTCGAGATGACTTCGTTCCATCGACCCAGACGCTCGAGGAGGCGCGTGGCGCGCTCGGCCGGGTCGGCCTCGGTCGGGAAGGCCTCCATCGCGCGGCTCGCCAGCGAGAGCGCGTCTTCGAACTTGCCGTAGCGGGCGTTTTCGTCGATGAGCAGCATCTGAAGCGCCATGAAACGCGGGTTCTTGTCCGCGAGTTTGCGCAGCGCCAGCAGGTGGGCCGTCAGCGACTGCGAATCGGTAGTCTTGTCCTGCATCGTGCGGAGCACGGCCATCGCCGCTTCGCGATTGTCGTCGTCCTTGACGAGCGCCGAGACCATCGGCCGCAGGGACTCGACGGCGATGGCGGGCTTAATGACGGCGGACTGGTTCTTGATGAGCGAGAAGAGCTTGTCGCCGGCATTGGCCTTCAGGGCCCGATCGTTGGCGTCCATCGCCTTGTCCGCCTCGCCCAGCGAAGCGTAGAAGTCGATGAGCGTGCGCCAGGCCAGCGGCTTGTCGGGGATGATCTTCAGCGCCGCCTCGAAATTCTCCGCGGCCAGATCGCTGCTGCCGAAGCGGCGGTAGAACTCGCCGTTGAGCATCTCCAGCGTGCCGGGCGTCAGCTTCATCTTCTTGAACAGCGCCATCACCTGCATCGCGTCGTCCACACGCCCCGTCGCGCCCAGGAAATTCGCATACGACTGCACCACCTGCGGCGACGGTGCCGACTTGAGCAGTTTCTGATACTCCTCGTCGGCTTCCTTGAGCTGGCTGCGGCGGAAAAGCAGTTCCGCCCGCATCAGCGTGGGCTTCTCGCCCTCGGCGCCCAGCAGCGTGATCGCCCGGTCGCTCTGGCCCATCTGCGCCAGCATCGCGGCGACCTGCTGACGCTGCACGTCCGACAGGTCCTTGTCCTTCATGGCCAGATCGACGAGATTCTGCGCGGCGGTAAAGTCGCCCTGAAGGATGTTGAGCCGGGCGAGTTCGAGCTTGATCGCCACGTTCTGCGGCTGAAGGTCCGACGCCGCCTTGAGCTGGTCGATCGCCGCGCCCGTGTTGTCGAGCTGCTGCATGGCGGTCGCCAGCAGAATGCGCGGCTCGATGAGGTCCGGCGAGCGCTTGACGATGTCATTGAGCATCGTCACCGCCTTCGTCGGATCGCGCTGCGAATCCTCGCCCGTCAGGTACCAGCGGGCGCGGGCGAGCTGCCACGTGAGTCCCTCATCGGTGCTCTGAGACTTGACGCGCTCGATGGTGCGGTCCATGAAAGCCCGGTCGGACTGGACAGCGCCCATGCCGAGGATCATGCGCTGAATGTGCAGATTGTTGGGATTGGCGTCGCCGATGGCGATCCACGCCGCCTTCGCCCGATCGTCGCCGACCTGGTCCAGGAAGCGCGCCCACGCAATCTGCCACGACACATCGTCCTTGCCGTTTTTCTCGACGAGCGGCTGAAGATAGGCCAGCGCCGCTTCCTTGGATTCATTGGTCAGCTTGAAGACCGCCTCGCCGTAAGCCAGGTTCGCCGTCGTGCCGTTCTTGTCGGCGCTCATGGCGAAAAGCTGCTCTTCGAGGCCGAGTTTGAAGTCGCGGCTGATGGAAGCCAGTTGCAGGAGCGTCTGCTCGGGCAGCGGCTTGTCCTTGGCGGCCAGCGCGTCGGTGATGACCTTTTTGGCCTGATCGACCTTGCCGGTTCGGGCGAGCATCTGCACATAGAGCCCGATCGTGTTGGGCTCGCCGGGCGCGGCCTTCTGAACCTGCGTGAGCAGTTCCAACAGCTTGTCCTTGGTGTCATCGCCCACGCCGGCGTCGATGAGCTGCGACCATGCGTTGGCCAGACTCACCACCGCTCCGACGTTGTCGGGCGCGCGGAGAAGCGCCTGCTGCGCTTCCTGAAGCGCCTGCCGGGCGCGGTTCGTCGAGGAGTAGACCATGGCCATGCGGATATGCGGCTGAGCCCAGGCGGTGGCGTACTGCGCGGCCGCCTCCCACTGCTCGATCGCCTGCTCGTTCTCGCCGAGCTGGGCATACGCCTCGGCGAGGAACATGCGGATGAACGGATCGCCCGGGCTCGCCGAGATGCCGTCGCGGCAAATCTTCACGACCTGCTGAATGTCCTTGGGCTTCTCGATGAACACGTCGCGCAGCACGGGGACCCACGCCAGAGCGCCGTTGTCGCCGGTGCGCTTGGCCAGCGCATCGACGATCGCCATCGCCTCATCCTTCTTATCGTCGCGAATGAGCGACATGGCCTTGAGCGCCAGCAGATCGCTCGCCGAATCGCGGTCTTCGGCCTTGTAGTCCTTGAGCAGCGTGAGGATGTCCTGATAGCGGTTGTTCTGCCACAGACGCCGCGCGTACTTGCGGATGATGTTGACGTCCTTGAGTTCCGCGGCGTTCTTCTGGAGCATCGCCAGCGAATCGGGGAACAGGCCCATCGCGTCAAGCTGATCCGACACGATGCGGACATAGTCGGCGTCGGGCGGCGCGGCGGCGGCGGCCTTCTTGATCCACTCCACGGCGTTCGTCCGATCGTTGGTCAGCGCGTAGGCGAAGGCCATCAGCACATCCATGCGCGGATTGTCCGGGAACTTCTCGCGCACGCCCTGCGCCCGCTTGATGAGGTCCAGCGGCGGCTGATCGAGCTTGGACATGATCAGGATGGCGTTCGTCTGTGTCTGCAAGTCCTCCGGCTGCACCTTGGCGGCGCGATCATTAAACTGCATCGCCTCCTTGAACTTGCGGCCGCGCATCAGCGCGATCACCTTGGAGCGAAGCGCGTCGATGTCGTCGGGCTTGATCGCCAGCAGTTTGTCCGACAGGTCGCTCACTTCCGTCTCGAAACCGACCGCGACGTAGATTTCCAGAAGCTTGTGCATCGCCTCGACGTTGTTGTCATCGAGTTGCACGACGCGCTGGAGAATCTGAATGGCCTGCTGGATGTGCTTGCCGTTGGGCAGCTCCACGTGCAGGCGCGCCAGCGCGAAATTGTACATCGCCTCCGCGTCGTCCTTGTTCCGCCGCCAGTAGTGGCCCAGATGATCCAGGGCCTTGTCCCAGTCCTCGGCCTTGACGGCGGCCATGCCTTCGGCGCGGTCCACCGCCGCCTGAGCTTCGTTGCGCTGCTTGGTGTAGACCACCAGCGCGACGCCCATGCCCGTGGCCACGACCACGATGGCAAGGAGGATAAGGAGCCGCTTTTTCGTCTTGGTTCGAATGCTCATTTGCTAATCGCTCAATCGCAGGATGACAAGAATGGTTTTCCAGATGATGAACAGATCCATCTTCCAGGAGCCCTGTTCGACGTACTCGATGTCGAACTTGATCCACTCCTGGAAGTCCATGCCGGTCTGCCGGGTGCGCATGACCTGCCAGAGGCCGGTGATGCCGGGGCGGACGCTCAGTCGCGCTTCGCGCCAGGGCGGACAGCATTGGTTTTCCGCGCGGGGGCTGGGGCGCGGGCCGACGACGGACATGTCGCCGATGAGGACGTTGAAGAACTGCGGAAGCTCATCGATGTTGAGTTTGCGGATGAGCCAGCCGACGCGCGTGAGTCGCGGGTCGTTTTCGGGATCGATGAAGAACTGCGGGCCGTCGGCCTTGTTCTGAAGCAGGAGGGCGGCCTTGATCTTGTCCGAGTCGTTGCGCATGGAGCGGAACTTGATGCACGGGAACTCGCGCCCGCCGAGTGTTTCGCGGCGGTGGGCGAAGAAGAACGGCCGGCCGTCTTCGATCCAGATGGCGAGCATGATGATCGGGTACAGCGGCAGCGTCAGCGCCAGAATGAACAGCGAGAAGATCACATCAAAGATGCGTTTGGTGCTGCGGTGCAGGGTCGAAGTCTGCGGCACCTGCACGGGGCGCTCGAACACGGGGGACGGCTCGATTTCGAGCCATTCCAGATCCTCGGGCGGGGGCCGATGCGCCGGATCGTCCCAGAGCACGGCCGGGCCGACGATGCTGTTGTCGGGCAGGCGTTCGCGTCCGACGCCGACCCAGGCGGGGCCGATGAAGCGGATGGCCGGATCAAGTCGGGTCTGCGCATCGCCCCAGACGCCGGGCATGATGCGTCGGGCGCGATGGATGGTCGCGTCAGGCGATTGCCAGAACTGAATCAGGTCGCGGACGCACTGCATGATCTCCTGCGGGATCTGCATGTCGTAGACGTTGCCGTCGACGGAGACGGTGGTGCGGCGACCGGAGGGGATGCGGCGGCGAAGCTGGCGCCAGCCGGTGCGGGGATCGGACGCGGCCTGCCAGATTTCGGCGATGCGGCGGCTGGGCGTGAGCGCGACGCGGGCGAGTCGCGAGTCGGACCCGCCGTAGATGCGGTTGAAGCGCTTGAAGCCGCCGTCATTGTCGGTGACGACCAGTTCGCGATACCCGTGATCGCGCGTCTCGTGAAGGCGGATGAACATCAGATCGGGGGCGAGCCAACTGAGCTGATGGACGAGGCGGCCGATCTTGAAGATGGTCAGGGAGTCGGCTTCGGTCAGGAGAAAGAGTTCCGCGTCCTTGACGATGGCGCTGCGTTCGCCTTGGCGCACGACCTGCACGCCGCGCGCCGCCCAGAAGCGGTCGTGCAGTTGAATCGGGTCCAGTCCCCAGACGGTCGGGAGCTGTAGCCGCGATGCGTTTTCTGTCTCGTTGGCACTGATCATAATGCGAGCTTATTTGGAGCCGTTGCGCGTCGAATTGGCCGAGCTTGCGACCGCACGAGCGACCGGGTCGAAGCGAGCGGCCTCTTCGCTGTTGGTCGGCGTGAGGTTGAGCCGGGTCGGCAGGCGACGCCCCGGTCCGCCGTCCTCGTCGGGGACCTGCACTTCCGACAGCGCATCGGAGAGCGAGGCGGACAGGACCTGGACATCCGTCCCCTCGGCCCGGTTGAACACAAGGCCCAGCACGCGGGCGCCGATCGAGTACAGGTGATTGACGGACTTTTCGGCCAGATCGCGCTGTTCGCCGCGCGCGACGACCATCACGACGCCGTCGGCTTCGGCACAGATGTGCGATGCTTCGAGACTGCCGGGGACGGGCCCCGTGTCGATAACGATCACGTCGTACTGCGCCCGCGCCTCTTCGAGCAGGCGGCGGACGGACGTGGGAGAAACCTTGCACACGTCATACGCCTCGGCGGCGCCGACGGGCAGGATGGCCATGTTGTTGATGCCGGTGTCGGCGACGCAGTGTTCGAGCGGTTCGCCTTCCAGCGCGTCGAGCAGGCCGACGGGCGTATGCTCCTGCAAACTCAGCGCCTGCTCCAGGTCCTCCTGCTGGAGGTAGCCCAGTTCGATGAGCGTTTCGCCGAGGCGTCGGTTGGACTCCTGCGCGATCTGCAGGGCTTCATCGATCTGCTGCTCGGTGACGAGCTGCTCGCGTTGGAGGACCTGGCCGATTTTGCGACGGATGATGGCGTCGACGCGGAGCGTCAGTCCGCCGCCGATCAGGTCGCAGTCGACGATGAGGGTTTTGGAGCCGGCCGCGGCGAAGGAGACGCCCAGGGCCAGCGCGAGACTGGTTTTGCCGTCCTGAGCGCCGGGGCTGGTGATGGCGAAAACGCGTCGGCCCTGCGAATCGGAGCCGATCTGAAGGAGCGTGCGCACCTGGTGTACGCAATGTGCGGCGACGGCGGCGTGCTCGGGCTCGGCCAGATCATCGGGCAGACGCGGGAGGATGCCGAGCATGGTGAGCCGGCCGAGCGTGTCGGCGGCGTCATCGAGACTGCGCAGGCGACGATCCATCGAACCGATGAGCAGCACGATGCCGAACCCGAACGCTCCGCCCATCAAGGCCCCCACCGCCGCCAGCCCCTGCCGGCGATCGCGGAACGGACGCTGGGGCACGTCACCCTTGTTGATGACGCTCACGCGGCCGCTGACCGCCTGTTCGACACGAAGCTGCTCGATGCGGTGCTCGGTCTCGTCGAAGCGTTCGCGAATCGTTTCTTCTTCGGCCTTGAGGGCGGCGAGGCGCAGATTCTTCTGGCCCAGGTCGACGGCCTCGGCCTTGGTCTTGTTGTAAAGCTCCTGAAGAGCGTCAAGGCGTTCGTGAAGCTGCGGCAGGGCCGCCACGCCGGGGCCGGCGCCTTCGGGCGAAAGAGCGATCTGCTCGTTGACTTTCGCGGCGTACTCGACGATCTTGCGGTTGATGGCGTCAAGCAGCGTGCGGACCTGCACCACCTGACGGTGATTCTCACCGAGGGTCAGACTCATCTGCTTCAACTGCCGGTCCACGCCGTCACGCTCATTGAGCAGCTCGCGCATGTTCACATCGCGCAGGCCGATCTCTTCGGGGGACAACTGGGGCGGCCCCGCCGGATTGGCCGCGCTGGCGGTCGCATCCGGAGCGGGGGCATCGGCCGGCGCGGGCTTGGGCGCTTCGGCGACGGCGGGCGCGTCCGCCGCCGGGGCAGGCGCGGGAGCCGCATCCGGGGCCGGTGCGGCGCCGGGCGCCGATGCATCGGGCTTCCCGGCGGCGCCATCGACGCCCTTGCGGGCGTTCTTCTGAGCTTCGATGTACGACTCGGCGAGGCGGATCTGAATCTGAAGGTCTTTGACCTGCTGTTCGAGTCGCGAAACTTCGACAAGCTTGAGCTGGTGAATCTGGTCCAGATCCTTGGAGCCGAATTCGTTGGTGATCGACTGTTCGAGGCGCTGCTGGCTGGCCAGATCATTGCGCAGACCGGTCTTGCGCTGTTCGAGGGTTTCGAGTGTGCGGTTCGTCACGGACTGGTCCGACTCACCGTAGATTTCCGCATAGGAATCGACAATTGCTTCGACGGCTTTCTGAGCGGCCTTGGGATCGGGGTCATAGAAGTTGACGAAGATGACTTCCGAGCCGTGCGGGTGATCGACCTGGAGGTTTTCGCTGAACGTCTCCATCGGATCGCCGTCGGGCTTCCAGTTGACCTGCTTCCAGGTGGGTCGCTCCATCGCCTTGGCGATGACGCGGCTGCTCTGGATCATCACGACCTGCGCCCCGACGTAGGCGTCGAACATCGGCAGCAGGTTCGACTGATCGGTCGAATAGAGCACCTTGGGCAGAATCGGCTGCACGCGGATCGTGCCGTAGCAGCGATAGATCGGCACGGTCAGACGCCAGCCGAGCAGTCCGCCGGCGACGGCGAAAAGCACGCCCAAAAGCGCCGCCCACTTGTACCGGCCGCGCATGATCGAATGAACCCGGCGCATCGGGGCGGACTGGCGCTCCGGCTCCGACGGCATGTACATCATCGGTTCCGTACGCTCGGAGGCGCCTTCGATCGGGACCAGTGGATGCTTTTCGCTCATTGCGGCGCTCCATGAAGAATGGCTTTGATGACCGGCATGTGCGCGGTCACCAGCTCGTTAAAGATTTCCGCTCGTTGTTCATCGGTCAATTTCGAGTCCTGGTACACGACCTGAACCTGCCCGGCCCCAAGGAATCGACGCTGATAGTCCCAGGCCTGGCTTCGGACGGATTTCATGTCCCGTGCGGTCTCCCCGCCGGGCAGAAGGATGAAGTTATCGACCGTCAGCTCCTGCGCGCCGAAGGTATCGGACGCAAAGACGTATTCCATGCCGTGAATCGGCTCGCCTTCGATATAGCGATCGAAGGGTTTGGCGGAGCGCTGAGCGAGTCCGTGGGCCGGATAACACACCGGCGGGTAGTGCCCGTAGATGTCGCGGGCGTCCTTGCACTGCACGAGCAGCACGGTGACGCGCTGGCCGATGACGGGATTGGTGAAGACGCGGTTGTAGATGACGTTGGGTTTGAGAAGGCGGATGGCTTCCTTCTGGATGGGTTCATTGACGCCGACCCAATCGCCGATGCGCGTGGGGAGCTGCGCGGCGGCGGCGGTGATGGCGGCATGATAGGGCTCGGCATCGCCGGGCGAGGGGCGCGAGTATGACTCGGCCGCCAGCGCCGCCATCACAAGCAGCGTGATTAGCGGGGCGATCAGGAATTGTTTGCTTTTGCGGGTCATGGCGTCGCCTTCCGGTTCAGTCGTATGCCAACATGTAGGGCGTGACGGGGATCAGGGCCCATTGCAAAACCTTGATGATGCTCATGAGCAGCAGGAACGCCGCGATAAGCATCACCCAGCCGGCATAATCGTGAAAGTGATTGGCGATGGCGGTGGCGTCGAAACCGGCGAGCTTCCGTCCGGACAAGCCGTAGAGCCACACCGTCGGCACCATACGGATGATGTTGCAGACCAGCGCGGAGACGGGGCTGGCGGCGATGATCAGTGTGCGGACGAACGTGCGCAGCGGCGTGCCGAAGGCGAAGGCGAACGACACGAGCATCAGGGCGAAGACCATGCGAAGACCGTTGCACGCTTCGGCGATGGCGACTTCCTGCCCGTTGATCGTCAGCATGTTGCCGGCGCGTTCGACGTCGACGCCCATCACGTCGAAGATCGTCTGCGTGATGTGGGCGAGGATGCCCTGAAGCGGAATCGCGATGCCCAGCCGGATGCTGCCGGGCACGGGCACGAGAAACACGAGCACGGCGAACGCCGGCAGGAAGCGCATGAACACGTCCTTGCCGATCACCGACAGCAGGCAGCCCACGACGACGAGCACCGCGCCGAAATGCCAGGCCGCCTGAATGGCGTGATAGTAACCGTAATACGTCGTCGCCCAGCCGATCACGACGAACACCGGCCCGATCAGCGTGCCGGTCGGGTAGCAGAACCTCAGCCGCTCGCGGCGGACCCAGACGAGCCAGCCGGCGATGATGGGCACGAGGAAGATGTGGCTCGCTTCCTCGTCCTTGGCGGCGATGTTGAAGATGTCGGCCCATGCGTTGAACGTCAGCAGCACGCCGAGCGTGACCATGAAGATCGCCGCGACGATGTGCCAGGGGCTCCATCCATTGCGTGCCCACGAGCGGGGCGTGGTCAATGCGATCATGATGTTTGCACTCCTCGTTCGCGCAGTCGGCGCGGGGCCGCCATCAGCCGGTCGATCACGCGCTGGTTCCGCCCCACCACCGCGCCCGGACACACCAGCGACCGCACCACGATCGCGCCCGCGTCCACCCGGCTCCCCGCCAGCACGACCGAGTCGTGAATCCGGGCGGAGCTGTCCACCTCGGCGCCGTCTTCGATGACCGAAAACGTCGACTCGATGTTCTCGGCGAACGGATCGTTGACGACGGGCTTGTTGGCGAGCTGCAGATGACGCAGGCGCAGCGCGGACATGTAGTCGGCGAGCGTCCGCACGGGCAGACCGCAGGGCTGATCCAACTCAACGACGCCCACGCGAAAGTCCCTGGCGATGGCGGGCAGGGCCTGTTCCTTCATGTCGACGAAACCAGCCCGCGAAATCTTTTCAAGCACCTGGCACTGCACGAGCATGAGCCCGCTGGGCGTGCCGTCTTCGTGCGCGACGATGCAGACATGAGCCCCGCGCGACGCCAGCAGCAGCGCCATTTCGCTGAGCGGCCGGAACATGACCTGAAGCCCGTTGGCCACCAGCAGGTAGTCGTCGGGTTCGTAATGCTCGCTCAGATCGCGCAGCACGCCGCCGGTCCCGCGGTAATCCATCGGGTCGCGCTCGATGCTGAACTGTGCGGCTCCGTTGACGGTCATGGGCTTGGGCATCGTGGAGCTATGGTCGAGCATCACCTGCACCGGCAGGCGATCGCGGGTCAGACAATGGGCCAGGTCGGTCGTGTGGCGATGCCAGTGGCCGATGATCGTCTCGCCGTCGCCCATGGGCAGTTCCATGATCGACCGGCCGATGCTTTCATCGAGCTTGCTGGGGCGCACGGATCCCGCCATCAGGACGACCGCACGAAGCGCGGACAAATCGTCCACCGCCTGTTCGTGCGAGCGCACCCCTGCAACGGGCCCCTGTTCATTTCCCGCAGGCTGCTGCAACATCGCCATCGTGCCTCTCTCCACCCTCAGAACCCCTGGCCTGATCGAATCTGAGGACGAGCAAAGTATTCTACCGTTTCGCCCTGAACCAAACAATTCAATGACACGCTTTGGCGGGGTGCGATTCGTCGCTCCCTCCCGTCCAAAACGCTGTCCGTCCACGAACCTCCGCGGCCGGTGCGGACCGGCCGCTGAAGGCAATTATCGTCCATCGGATCGCCGAAAATAAGTCCGAATCGCCGCACATGGCTGGCTTTGCCGATGCGCGATTCGCCCGGCGACGACGCCGCGTCCTCGTTGAACCCTTACCGGACGCACATGACGGGGTCTCATCCTGATCCGTCATCCTACCGGCCCTATTACGCAAATCCCGGCGTCGTGTTCGAGATGGTACGGGAAACTTTCGTGATCGTCCCCCCGTAGCCCGTTCAGGCCGCCTGGGCCGGGCCCGAACCGGCGGTGACCCGATGCGTCGTGGGCTGGCGGCTGAAACGCGTCTTGACCCGCAAAAAAATCGTCTCGTAATACCGATATACAAACCACGCCACCCCCGCGCTGATCGGAATCAGCAATAGGAAATTGAGCGTCGGCGAGTTGATCCCCAGATGCCCGAGCACCTGACGCAGCACGTTCAGGCACAGCATGTGCATCATGTAGACACCATAGCTGATGATCCCGATGGTCCGCACGGGCTTGAGCGACAGGAACCGGGCGAGCCAGTGGTCCTCGATGATCACGCAACTGAGCACCAGAAGCGTCAGCGCGCCGCACACGCCGTAGTCCCAGTCGATCGATCGCGTCGGCAGCGCACACACGCCGACCACCAGCGCCAATGCCAGCGGACTGACCCACGGCTTGCCCACGACGCGGTACAACCACCCGTACACCTTCGGCGAGTGCAGCGCATGCGCCATCAGCACGCCGAAGCAGATCGCCGGCTCGATGTACCACAGAACCTGATACCCCGTCGAGTCGACCGGAAAGATCGAGATGAACGTCCCCTGCCGATGCAGGTACACCACGATGATCAACCCGATCATCGCCAGCACCGCCCACATGCCCCTGAGCACCTTCTCGATCGATGGCCAGACCAGATAGAACTGCTCTTCCACCGCCAGCGACCAGGCGAAGTAAAAGATGACGCGCTGCGTCTCCGTGTCCGCCTTCGAGGGGACGAGCCAGTTGGTGGTGTAGGTCAGGAAGGCGGGCAGATTGTCGAAGAACGTCGCCTTGTCGACCGGGTTCTTCTCGATGACGACGACCGCCAGCGTGTACACCAGCAGCATCAGGTAATAGAGCGGAAAAATACGCAGCGATCGCCGCCAGTAGAACGCCGACAGGGACAGATAGCCATAGCGTTCGCGTTCGCGCAGGAGCAGGGTTGTGATGAGAAATCCGCTGATGACGAAGAACAGATTGACGCCCATGTAGCCGCGCTCAAAGAGCGGGATGTGCAGGTAGGCGCCGGGCTTGGTGTGATGCCAGAGCACGGCGAGGATGCTCAGGCAGCGCAGGCCGTCGAGGGAGCCGAAGTACGAATGCGACCGAAAGGCCAGATACGCATCGCGCGCCCGCGCCGCAGCGATCGGCGCGCCCGCGGTGTTTGTCATGGAGCTGGCTTCAGACATAAGACTCATTTGAAGCGGAGAACCCGATCGGCACATCCCGCCGCGCGGACGTCCGCCTCGCGCGATCCCCGGCGAATTATACCGGATGCGGGACGATCATCGGATTCAAGTCACTTGCGGCCGCGCATCCGCCGCGCCACACTCTGGCTCAGGAGGCGTATCGCAAAGGGGATATCATCGATGAGATAACGCCGCAGCAGCCGGCCGGGCTCCTGAAACATGCGATGCACCCATTCCAGTCCGCACTTCTGCATCCAGATCGGCGCTCGGTGCACCTGCCCGCACAGAAAGCTCAAGCTGATGCCCACGCCCATCCACCATGCCCCCGGCGCCTCCGCCCGAAGCATATCGATCACGCGCTCCTGCTTGGGAAAACCCAGCGCGACATAAACAATGTCCGGCTTCGTCTCTCGCAACGACGCTCGGATCGCCGCCATCTGCTTTTCATCCTTGTCAAATCCGAACGGCGGGTAGTACGTGCCGGCGATGCGCAGCTTGGGGTAGCGTTCCATGAGCACCTTCGCCGCGCCTTCCGCCGCGCCTGCGTCGCCGCCGAGCAGATACACCGACCGACCCGCTTCCGCCGCGGCGCCGCTGAGCGTGCTGATCATCGTCGACCCCGCCACGCGCTGAGGCAGCGGCGTCCCCGCAAGGCGGCTCGCCCAGATCAGCGGCATCCCGTCCGCCAAAAACAAATCCGCCTTCCCGCACAGCGCCGGCACCTCCGGCTTCTGCGCCCACTGACGCAGCACATCCAGATTCATCGGCACGACCCACCCGCCGCGCCCCGCCTTCAGTCCGTCGATCACGAAACGCACCGCCTCCGCCTCCGTGACGACATGAAACTTCGCCCCGGCCAGATCGATCGTCGGCGTGTTCCGCTCAATGGTGTGAGTCAATGTCGCCACCGGCTCGCCGTCTCCTGGTTGATCCGTGCCGTCGCGCGCGTCTTGCCTTCAAACAGGCACATCCATTGATACCGTCTCAGAAACTTGCGGAACTCCGGGTTCTCGTAGCGCGGCAGGCGCTTGAGCATGCTCTTGACGTAGCCCCACCAGAGCATCAATCCCCCGATGAGAATCGGCGGGTGCAGCGAACGGTACAGCGCGCTGACCGTGATGTACGCCAGCCCCGTGCCCATGAAATACTGGCCGAATCCGTGACGCATCCGCCCCGTGATGATGCCCTTCTGACTCGAACCCATCGGTCGCAGATGAATGAACCGCAGCGCCGGCACATCGTCCCAACTCGCCGCGATCCACCCGTGCATGCGGCAATGATGACAGTCGATCCCGTCCCACATCACCTGATGCACGAACCCGCCGATCTCCTTGAAGCACGCCACGCGATAGAACTTGCTCATCCCCACCGACATCTCACTGCCGCATGGCTCCGGTTCGAGTTCCCCATCGGGCACCTCGATGAACGGCTTGCCGCTGCATGTCCCCATGCGCGGCTCCGCCTCCATGCGCTCGATCAATGTCTCAAAGTACCGCTCGGGCATATCCAGATCGAGATCGAACTTGCATACATAATCGAATTCGTCCGGATTGATCTTCTCGTAGCCGAAATAGAACGCCTCGACGACGCCCGGACCGACGCTGCGCTTGCCGCGGTCCTCCCGGCGGACGATCCGGATATACGGATATTTCGCCGCATATTCGGCCAGAATTGCCGGCGTCTCATCCGTCGATCCGTCGTCGACGATGAGCCAAAGCGCCGGCGGCACCGTCTGCCGAACCACACTCTCGAGCGTGCGGCGGGCATACTGCGCCTCGTCCCGGCAAGGCGTGATCAATGCGTACTTGCGTCCTTCACTCATCCCGACTTATCCGTCCGTCGACCAGGTCTGAAGCCCGTTGTAGTCGAACGCGAACTCCACGATCTGCCCGCCCATCTGCTCCAGCTTCTCCGCCACCTTGTGCTTCTTGTCGAATTCGCAGATGAAGAGCATGTACCCCCCCCCGCCGGCGCCCGTCACCTTCCCGCCCAGCGCGCCGACCTTCCGCGCCTCCGTGTACATCTCGTCGATGTGCGAAGTGCTGATCTTGCCCGCCATGCGCTTTTTCGATTCCCAACCTTCATGCAAGAGCGCCGCGAAATCCCGCAGCCGACCCTGCAACAGCGCCGCCTTCATCTCCACCGCGATCCGCTTGATCTCATCCATCGCCGCCACCGCATCGACATTCCCCTTGCGGAAATTGTCCGCCTGCTGACGGATGATGTTGTCGCCCATGCGCGTCCGGCCGGTGTAGCACAGCAGGCACGTGTATTGAAGCTCATTAAGCACTTCCGGCTTCACCCGCAGCGCGTTGACCACCACCGCCTGCTTGCTGAACTCGATGAAGTTCACGCCCCCGAACACCGCCGCGTACTGGTCCTGACGTCCGCCGGCGATCCCCAGATCGATCCGCTCGATCTCCCACGCCAGTTCCGCCATGTCGTAATCCGTCAGCGGCAGATTCTTCCAGTGCCGGAACAGTCCGAGCATCGCCACCGCCATCGTCGAACTCGATCCGAGTCCCGACCCCGGCGGCGCGTCCGAGTGTAAAAAGAATTCCAGACTCTTCTTGTCCTCCCCGTTGCTCTTCATCCGCTTGAGCACCGCCTTGACCAGGTCCAGCGATCCGTCGAATTTCAGATCGTCTTCGCCGGCGTACTTGGCGACCACGTCATAATCCAGCGAATGCACCGACATGCCCGGCTCGCCCCCGCTGACGCGCATCGATGCATAAGCGTACTTGTCGATCGTCACGCTCAGCACTGCCCCGCCGCGCTCGTCCATATATGGCGACACGTCCGTCCCGCCCCCGCCGAAGCTCAATCGCAACGGCGCTCGACTGCGAATAATCATGTTCCATCCCCTCTTTGGCGTTGTTGCATATATCGGGCAACCCGCTCGTATCCTTCAGGCGTCCCGATATCGCCGAAAAATCCGCTGTAATGTTGGGCCCAGAGCGTCCGCCCGTCCGACAGAACGCCCGGATAAGTTTCATACTCGATCGACACCGGCCGTCCCGCCGCGATGTACTCGAACACATCCCACTCAAGTGCGTACACCCCGCCGTTGATCCGCGCCGTCGCCGGGTCCACCGGGGCCTTTTCCTTGAACCCGATGATGCGCTCGTCGCTTTCGTCCAGTTCCAGCACGCCGTACTCCCCCGCGTTCGGCGGGCGGATCGTCACCAGCGTGCCGACCGTGCGATCGTCCGCCGCGACATGCCGCTCGTGCGCCGCGATCAGCGCCCGATAATCCAGGTCCGGCATGATCGAGTCGCCGTTCATCGCAATCAGCGGCCCGACCGCCAACTTGTCCATCGCATTGCGGATCGCCCCCGCCGTGCCGAGCAGCTCCTTCTCAATCGCATACTCGATCCTCACGCCCAGCCGCGATCCGTCCTGAAAATGATCCATTACCACCTGCGCCAGATGCCCGATCGCCAGCACCACCGTCCCGATCCCCGCATCGCGCAGCGCCTCGATCTGGTACTCCAGCAGCGGACGCTCCGCCACCGCCGCCATCGGCTTGGGCCGATCGCTGACGATCGAACGCAGCCGCGTCCCCAATCCCCCCGCCAAAATCACCGCTTGTCGGATCGCCATGACCGCGCTTACGCGAACTCCCGCTCGACCGCTTCGAGAATGATGTGCATCACCAGCGTGTGCGCTTCCTGAATCCGCGCCGTCTCGCTGTCCGCCACGATCAGTTCATGATCGCACTTGCCCGCCAATGGCCCCCCGCCTTTGCCCAGAAGCGCCGCCGTGAGGACGCCCTTCGCCTTCGCCGCTTCGACCGCGTGTTGGAACATCGCGCCGTTGCCGCTCGTCGTGAAGAACACCAGCACATCGCCCTTCTGGCCGAGCCCTTCGACCTGCCGGCTGAAGAGCCGCTCGTAGCCGTAATCATTGGCGATGCACGTAATGAGCGTCGGGTCCGCCACAAGCGACACGCCCGGCAGCGACCGGCGATTGCTCTTGAACCGCCCGACCAACTCCTCGGACATGTGCAGCGCATCGGCGGCGCTGCCCCCGTTGCCCGCCGTCATGATCTTGTTGCCGCGTTTCAGCGCGTCGATCACGACGCCGCTGATCTTCTCGATCGTCGCCGCCTGATCGCGCAGCGACAGAATCACGCGCCCGCTGTTTTCGATGGACTCGATGATCTGACGCGCCGCCTTCATTTGTTCTTCCTGTCGTTGTAGCCCTGCGGATGCTTCTGATGCCACGCCCACGCCGTCGCGACGACGTCCTTGATGTTCGGATATTTGGGCTTCCACCCGAGTTTCGACTTGAGTTTCGTCGGGTCCGCCACCAGGGCCGGTGCATCGCCGGGGCGACGCTTCGTGACTTCGTACGGAATCTTCTTACCCGTCACTTGCTCGCATGCGCGGTGAATATCCATCACGCTCTGACCGTTGCCCGTGCCGATGTTGAACACCTCCGCCGTCGTCGGCGTCGTTGCTTCGATCGCCAATAGATGCGCGCTCGCCAGGTCGCTCGTATGCACGTAGTCCCGCACGCATGTCCCGTCCGGCGTCGGATAGTCCGTGCCGAAGATCATGATCTTGTCGCGCTGACCCAGCGGTACCTGAAGCACCAGCGGAATGATGTGCGTCTCGGGCTGATGGTCCTCGCCGAACTCCCCGCTCTCGTCCGCCCCGGAAGCATTGAAGTACCGCAGCAGCGTGAAGCCCAGTCCGTACGCATGGGCGAAATCGCGAATCATCCACTCGACCGCCAGCTTCGTCCGCGCGTACGGACTGCACGGAATCTGCTGCGCCTCCTCGTTCATCGGCGGCTTGGGGTTCTCGCCATACGTCGCACACGTGCTCGAAAAGAGCATCCGCTTTACGTCCGCCTCACGCATCGCCCGCAAGAGACTCAGCGTGCCGGCGATATTGTTGCTGTAATGATAATCGGGATTCGTCACCGACTCGCCGACGTACGTTGCCGCCGCGAAATGCATCACCGCATCCGCCTTGAAATCCTTCATTGCCTGCGAGAGCGTCTTCGTATCCGCGATGTCCCCGACGATCAGCCGCCCGACCGCCGCCGCTTCATGACCTTCGCACAGATTGTCATACGCCATCGCCTCATGACCGTTCGCCACGACATGCCGTAAAGCTGCGCTTCCGACGTAGCCCGCACCGCCCGTGATAAATATCCGCATATTCGAAAACTCCTGATGATCAGCGCGCCTTCACCGCTGAGTTTGATGATTGAGTATCCGCTCCGGCGCCGCGCCCAGATCGTTCACCACTTCGTCGATCGCCGGGTGATCCGCATCGACCTTCGCACCGCACCCCGTCCGCACCAGCATCGTGCCACGGCAACCGGCATTCCGACCCGCCAGCACATCGCTCAGCGAATCACCGATCATCCACGAGCGCGACACGTCCAGATTGAGCTCGTCCGCCGCTCTCAGAAGCATGCCCGGCCCGGGTTTACGATCAGGATGATCGATCGTCTCCATGTCGTCGCACTTGGGCGCGTGCGGACTGAAATAGATGCCGTCGATCGTGACACCATGCTCGGCAAGCTGGCGATTCATTTCCTCATGAATGCGATCAAGCCCCTCGAGCGTCAGCAAGCCGCGCCCGATGACCGACTGATTCGTCACGATCACGCAGGCATAACCTGCCCGCTGAAACACCTTGATCGCCTCCGCGGCGCCGTCAATCAATTTGACAAGCGACGGGTCGATCAGGTGATGTACATGCTCGATCACCGTGCCGTCTCTATCAAGGAAGATCGCCGGGCTCACCGCTCCACCTCGCTCTGACATCCGAACACGCGCGGCGCATCCGCTTCCGCCGCAGCCAGCGCGCCCAGCGTGCCGATGTCCCGGTGATATCCGTCAAACGTGTACCCCCGCATCCGGCCAACGAACTTCGGCAGCACGTCAAATCCGAGATCGAAAGCATTCATGTCCGCCATCTCGCGATAGGCCTCCGCCGTCACCGCGTAGATCCCGGCATTCGCCAGATCCGACTTGGGCTCAGCGGGCTTTTCCACAAAGCTGATCACGCGCGATGCGTCGTCCAGCTCGACGATCCCCGCCTGTTTGGGCAAGGGATGATGAAACAGCAGCATCGTCATCGGGTCGCCATGCTCATGATGAAACGCCAGCATCGCCGCCAGGTCGACATTCGACAGATTGTCCGCGTAGATGATTAATACATCCGTCGCATCGTCGGCGAAATCCCGATTGGCGTGAATCGTCCCCGCGGAGCCGAGCAGTTTCGGCTCGTAAGATTCGGTCAGATGAAATTGCCCTTCGACATTCTTTTGCGCGATGTAACGACGGACTGCATCGGGGAGGTGATGCGTATTGATCCGCACCTCTGTCGCGCCCGCCGGCCCCAGCGCATCGAACCAATAGTCCAACAGCGGCCGCCCCGCGATGGGCACAAGGCACTTGGGCACCGTGTCCGTCACCGGACGCAGCCGCGTCCCCAATCCGCCCGCCAACAGCAATGCTTTTGTCTTGGTCATACGCTGTTTGCCGATGATTCCTCGCCGGTTCAGGTGCTTTCACGCAGACCAAAGATATTCAACTGAAGATCATTCCGCCGATCCGTCGGCCGCTCGCGCAGCGGGTGCTTCGGACAGTAGTCCGTCTGGACGTACATGCGGAATCCGCATTCCGCCAGCAGATTCATGAACTCCGCCAACCGCTGCGGCTCCTTCGCCGGGGAATGGAATTCGACGAACAGACGCTTCACATTCCCCATCAGATGCTTGCACGCCGGCATCACGTCGATTTCCGCGCCTTCGATATCCAGTTTCAGCAGGTCGACCGGCTCTTCCAAGTAGCTTTGGAGGCGAACGGCCGGCACGGTCATGCCGCCGCCGTTGCCGACGCCGCCATACGAAATGTGACCGCCTTCGATACCTTCATTCACGAAGGTCACCGAATCCCCCTCCACCGTCACGGCCGCGTGAACGACTTCCACATCGTTGAGTCCGGCCGAGGCCACATTGTGACGGAGCACTTCCGCGATATTGCGATCCGCCTCGATGGCGGTGATCCGGGCTCCGGGATACTGCTGCTTGAAATACAGCACCGACACTCCGATGTTGGCTCCCACATCCAGAATGCGCGGCTTGTCCGTCCCGCAACTGAACGCATACATCTCACGCTGCATGATCACCAGATGCTGAAGCGCCGCCGAGCGACCGTCGACGAACCGAAACGTCGGGCCGAACAAGCTTGTCTGTCCGTCCTGTTTGGGCGGCAGCGCGCGAAGCCGCTGATCTTCGCGGTATTGCGCATCGGTCATCATCCGAACCATTCTTTCAAGACGGTGAAACATGCATCTTTTCCTCAGCAAAGCGCGAACGGTATCTATTTCGTCACGTCGCGCACGACGTTCATCTTCGCCATCTGTTTGTTGCAGTAATCGAGAATCTGATCAAGATTGCTCGCCTGATCGAGCCAGCCCTTGTACGCCTCGACGCTGTCGATCACCGTCCGCTGCGGTTTCCAGCCCAGCGCCTTGAGCTTGCTCACATCCGAGCGAATGTGGCGTGTGTCGCCAAAACGATACTTTCCGCATGGTTTGGGTTCGTAATCCTTGCGTCCGAACACTTCCGCGACCACGCTCGCGAATTGCGAGACGGTCATCGCGTGATCACCGCCGACGTTGAACATTTCGTAGTTGGCCTTGTCGCTGTCGAGTACGCAAAGATTCGCAGCGACCACATCGTGAATATTCACAAAGTCGCGAATTTGCTTCCCATCTTCGTAAATCATCGGGTCCGAGCCCTGATGAAAACTTAGACAAAACACACGGCAGGCGCCGCTGTAGGCGTTATAGAAACTTTGACGCGGTCCCTGCACGATCGAATAGCGCATCGCCACGGTCGGTATGTCATAGCGTTTGCCCAGATTCAGCGCGACGCTTTCCTCCGCGATCTTGCTCAGGCCATACTGGTTCTGCGGATTGGCGACCGTCTCATCGGTGGGCTGCCACTGGATCGGCCCGCGGAAGCCCGCCGGGGCCTGAATCTCCCAGATGCCTTTGCGAAGCTGACTCTCAGGCCGAATGTCCGGGAGCAGCGGCTTGCCGCCCGCGTCGTGGTACAGGCCTTCGCCCAGCGCCGCCTGACTGGACGCGACGACGACCTTCTTGACCGGCAGTTTCTTTCGCACGATCAATTCGAAGATCAGGGCGGTGGACGTCACGTTCACATCGAAGAATCGACTGAAGATCGGCAGGTAATCCTGAAACGCCGCAAGATGGTACACCACATCGACGCCGCGCAGTGCTTCGAGCATCAGATTCGCATCGCGCACATCGCCGCGCACCAGTTCGATACGCGGATCGAGATAGTCGGGCACGCGGTGGCCTGGGTGCACGGGCTCTTCGAGTGAATCGAGCACGCGGACCTTGTAGCCGCGCGCCAGTAAGGCATCCGCCGTGTGTGAACCAATGAAACCCGCGCCGCCGGTGATCAATGCTTTCATATTCGCATGCTCGTTCCGACCGCTCAGCTCGCCGCTGAACTGGTCGAGGTCAGTTTCTGATTTTCAAAAAGATGCACGCCACAGTCCACTTTGCCTTCATCGGCGATCGGCCGCAACCCATGCTCGGCCAGTACGCGGAGCATCGGCTGATAGTCCGCCTGTCGGTGCATTTCCATGAACAGGTATCTGCAGCGGGTCAGCGCATCGATGGCCGGCTTTCCACTCAGAAGCACCTCTGACTCCGCGCCTTCGATATCGATTTTGCATAGGTCGATGATGCCATCGCCCAGATGCTCGTCGATCAGCGCATCGAGCGTCCGTCCCTGCACACTTCGACGATAGCGGGTGTCGGCCTTGTCGATATCGCCATAGATGTTGTCGCCAGTTGATCCGGGGCCGAAGTCGCATTCAATGACGCGTTCGTCCGCACAGACGGCCGCGTTGATGACCGCCGCGTCGATGGCGAAGTTGTTGCGAACATTGAATCGAAGCCGTTCATATGTGCGCGGGTTCATCTCGACGCAGAGCAGTTTCGCGATGTCGTAACCCTGCGACAGAAGGAGCAGCGAAAACCCGCCGACGTTGGCCCCGAGATCGGCGATGGCCGCCCTTGCGGGTATTCTCACGCGGCTTAGAAACCGCTTGTACATGTCGCCGGCGATGCAGCCGACAATGGAACCTGCGTCGGCGGCGCGATGATCGACGATCGCTTCGAATTTTCCAAAGCGATACACCTGCACCTTAGTGCGGCGGCAAAACAGCCGCTCAAGGAGCAGTTGTCCGAAATTATCGAACTGGCGCAGATTGTTGATTTTTTGGAATAAGGAGCCGGCCATGTCGACCTCGCTCGTAAGCGGACGATCCGTTGAACAATTTGATGGTTGTCAGGACACAGGCATGGCAAGCAGGCGGCTCTTGAACGCCTGGGTGATGATGTGCCCGACGGACAAGTGCAGGTCTTCGAGGATGCCGTAGTTTTCGGTCGGGACGTTGATGTGAATGTGTCCCATCGGCCCGATCTTTCCGCCTTTGAAACCGGTCAGGCAGGCGAGCGTCAGACCGTTGTCGCGGGCGTATTGACAGGCGCGGACGACATTGGGGGAATTGCCGGAGCCGCTGATGGCGATCGCCAGATCACCAGGTCTGCCATAAGCTTGCAGCGGGTAGACGAAGGTGTCGTCATAGGTGATGTCATTGCCGATCGCGGTGGTCAGCCCGTAGTTGTCGCAAAGGGAGATCGCACGAAGGCGACGGTGGCCGGGCACGGTGGCGGTCTTGACCATATCGGTGATGAAGTGGCTGGCGGTGTAGGCGGAGCCGCCGTTGCCGAAGACGATGACCTGCTGGTCCGCGTCCCATGCCTGATAGAGCGCCTCGGTCAGCGCGTCGACCTGCGCCGGATCGACGCGAGCGGAGAGCGTCGCCAGTTCCTTGAAGTATTGAGCCGCGTCAGTGCAAATGTTGCCAGCCATGTCATGAATCCTCTCGTCAGTAGTAGCCGGTTTCGATGCGATTTTATCTATTTACTGGTTGTGGAGAAGGCGCTGATGATCGCTGATGTAGATCACGCGGCCGCCGCGCCGGTCCATGCCGAACGTCAGCTCGCGCGGGCGGCCCAGCGCATCGCGGATCAGTTCGTGACGCTCGGGCGGGGCCATGAGCAGAAGGAATCCGCCGCCGCCGGCGCCGAGCAGTTTGCCGCCCTGTGCGCCGAGTTTGCGGGCCTGCTGATACCATTCGTCGACCATCTGCACCGCGATGCCGAATCCGAGCGAGCGCTTCAGCTCCCAACCTTCATGCAGAATGCGGGCGAATTCATCGAGGTTTCCCTCGCCGCCCAGCGCGCCGCGCATTTCGCCGGCCAGATCGCGCATCTGCCGCAGCACGGACATGCGGTCCTTCGTGCCGTCGGACTGCTGTTGAAGAATCTTGTCCGCATCGCGCTGCTGGTTGGTATAGAGCAGGATGATGCGGCGTTTGAGTTCGTCCATCGTTTCGGGCCGGGCGGGCACGGGTTCGACGTCGACGGTGTCATCGCAGTTGAAACGGATGTAATTGAGCCCGCCGAATGCGGCGGCGTACTGATCCTGCTTACCGATAGGTTTGCCGAGGATGTCGATCTCGATCTTACATGCCTGCTCCGCCAGATTCTTGGCGCTGACGATCTGGCCCTTGTAGGCGTAGAGCGCCGAGAGCAGGCCGACGGTCAGCGAACTGGAGGAGCCCATCCCGGTGCCTGCGGGGACGTCGCCGATGGTGGTGATCTCCAGGTGACGCCCGAGTCCGGTCATGCGCAGGACTTCGCGCACAATGGTGTGCTGAATGTTGCTCACGCCGTCGGCGACTTCGGTCTTGGAATAGGCGACGCGCGTCGTCGGTTCGAATCGCGGGCTGACGGTGACGTACATGTGCTTGTCGATCGCCATCGACAAGACCGCCCCGTATTCCTGTTTATAGAACGCCGGCAGGTCCGTGCCCCCGCCCGCGAAGCTCACTCGATACGGCGTCTGCGAAATAATCATCCGTTTCTCCCAGCCGCGAGCGGCTCCTTGAGGTCAATCATCACCGGCGCGTCGCCCATGCCCAGCTTCGCGCGATAGCGGCGCATCAGCGGTTCGAGCGAGCGCGTGATGTCAAAGCGTTCACATACCCACTCGCGCCCCGCCGCCGCATACTGACGCGCCAGCGGTTCATCATCCATCATGCGTTCGATCGCATTGGCGAGCGGTTCGACCTGCTCGGGCTCGACCAGCAGGCCGGTTTTGCCGTCGATGACGAGGTCGGGGTTGCCGACGAGCCGTGTGGTGATCGCCGGAATGCCGCAGGCCATGCCTTCCATCGTGAGCTGCGGCAGGCCGTCGACGTCGTCGTCCTTGGCCCAGACGCATGCGAGGACGAAGACATCGCCGGTCCGCATGAAGGCGGGGATGCCTTCCTGTGTGAGCGGCTTGCCCGTGACGCTGATGCGGTCGTCGAGCGCGCGATCCGTGACGCGCTGCTTAAGCTCCGTCTCGAGCGGCCCGCTGCCGGCGATGACGCATTCAAAGTCCCGCCCGCGATCGGCCAGCACCTTGCACGCGTCGATGAGATACTCAAAGCCCTTCTTTCCAACGAGTCGCCCCGCGGAAAGGATGCGATAGCGTTCGCCCGCCGCACGCTGGCGCTGCATCGGTGAAAACAGCGACGTGTCGATGCCGCAGTAGGCGATCTCAAGCTGCTCCGGCCGGGCGCCTTCCTTGAGGAAAAAGTCGCGGTGGAACGAGCTGATGCAGATGATGAACTCCGCGCGCCTGATCTTCGTCTTCAGGGCCGCCCGATTGCGGAAAAGATCCGCGGCGTGACCCGTGAAACTGAACGATTTGCCGAGCAGCCACGCACCGTACATCCCGATCGAACCCGACGAGTGGGCCCATTGGCTGTGAATATGGCTGACTTTTTCGTGACGGATCGTGCGGGCCCAGTGACAAGCCACGATCAGGTGCGCCAGCGTCGCGAGCCGCGCCCGCATCGACTCGCGCGGCCCGAAGAGCGCTTCGCCCAGCGCCGCGAAGAACCGGCCGCCGAACAGGAACGGCGCCGCGAGCATCGAGAGGATCAATCCGATCGGCGGCAGCGGATAGAGCACGTTCGTCCGGCGATTGAGTTCGGCGGCCCACGGCGATTCAAATAGCTTCTGCTCGGGGCGGCGCATGGCGTGGAGTCGAAAGGGAATGCCCGACCGCTGCACGATGTTCAGCTCGTTGCCGACCCATGGCTGACCGAGCCCCTGCGTTGTCATGTAATGAATCATCAGGCGTGTCCAGCCATCGCTCGCGCGTCGGTCGGGGTCATCGCCGCCGCCGCCTCGCCATTAAAACATCGGTCCAATCCCTGCTCGACATCGAAACGCGGTTGCCATCCGAGCGTCTTTTTCGCCGCGACGTTCGTGTAGCGCAGCGGCTTGCATCGCGCCATCAGACTCGGCGTCCGCAGAATCTGCGGCAATTTCGCCTTCCCGCGGAAGATCCGCCGATTCGTCCCCGTCGCCAACCCCGCCAATATCCGCATCAGCGTGTACGCCACCGGGATCACCCGCGGGCGCGGACGCAGGCGCTGCTGGAGCAGCCGTGCATACTGCTGCTGCGTGAGCGTCTGGTCATCGACGATGTTGAGCACTTTGCCGATCGCCGCATCCGACTCGGCGGCGAGGACGATCGCCTGTGCGCAATTTTCGACATACGTCAGCGGCAATATCGCGCCGGCGCCGATGCGGAGCCAGAGGTTCGCGCCGAGTTTCATGCCCAATCGCGAGGTGTACTCATTGCCCGGCCCGAAGATCACGCCCGGCCGCAACACGGTCCAGCGGAAGCCGGTGCTCCGTGTGACAAGCTGTTCCTGCGCGAGCTTGGCCTGGCAATACGCGTCGCGTTCGGCCGGTACGGCGACGAGCGGCGAAGCTTCATCGACGATGCTGCCCGTCGGAATATGCTGATAGTCGAAGACGCTGAAAGAACTGATCACGATCAGCCGATCGACTTTCGCTTCGTGCATCGCCGTCATCAGGTGCCGCGTCCCATCCACCGTGACGGCCATCTGCGATTTCAAGTCGCCCGATTTGGCGGACGCGAGATGGATCACCGTGTCCACACCCGCCAGCGCGGCGGACAGATCACCGGGCGTGTGAAGATCCGCCCGCACGAACGTGACATTCGCAGGCGTTTCGGCGACATCGCGGCGTGTCAGGGCGATCACCTGATGCCCCCGCCGCAGCGCTTCGGCGACAACGTATCGCCCGAGGAATCCGGTCGCGCCCGTAATAAGCAGTTTCATCGCGCGGCCCCCGCCTCTGCGGGCGACTGAGCCCAGGGCATCGGCTCGACCGGGTCGAAGGTCGTGGTCATCTGATACGTCCCGGCGTTTTCCATGGCGTTATTAAGCTGCAGTGTCAGTTCGTTGACATGCAGGCAGAAGAGGGCGTTTAAGCGCGGTTCGCGGTGCTGGGCGATCGCCTCGGCCATCTCGGCGATGCCTCGGCAGAAGTCGCGCCGCTGCGATCCGCGGTATTTGACCTGCTTGTGATGCAGTCCGACCATCGGGTAACGCCTGCGCCACGGATTGAGCAGCATTTTCCGGCGGATTCGCAGGTATTTCTGGACGCGCACCGGCGAGCGATCGCTGCGCGGATCATCGACGCTCAACACGCCCTCGTCGCCGACGATCGTCATCGTGTGATTGCGCGGCGCGACGATGCCGCAGGTCAGCCGGGCGACGACGCCGCTGACGAACTGGATGCACCCGACGGAAAAGTCAGGGGCGGAGTTGTCCGGCGACTCGCCCGCCACCTTGTCGGGATACAGGCGACTCGAAAAAGCGGTGACTGACTTGGCCGGTCCGAAGTAGGCGCAGAGCCAGGTCAGCACATAACCGGCATGCTCGACGGTGCAGCCGGTGGCGAATTCATCGACGGCGGGCCAGGCGACGCCGGCTTCGTTGATCCATCGTTGATACGGCATCAGGTGCGTCATGCCGTCGTCCATCTCGGCGTACGCGAGTTTGACATCGCCGACCTGCCGCTCGCGCAGGGCTTTCCAGAGCGTCTGCGCCGCTTCGTTGAGCAGCGTGCAGGGCGCGGAGGACAATGCGAGGCCGCGCGCTTTGGCGAGTTCGACAAGCTGGCGCGCTTCGCCGAGGTCCATGGCCAGCGGCTTTTCCGTGTAGACATGTTTGCCCGCTTCGAGACACGCGCGCGTCACGGCGTAATGGCTCGACGGGTTCGTCAGGTTCAGCACCAGCTCGACGCGCTCGTCCGCGAGCAATTTGTCGAACGAGGCGTAATCCTCGCAGCCGCACAGCTCGGCCATTTTGCGCGAGCGATCGGCATCGCGGTCAAAGACGCCGACGAGCGTCAACTGCGGATGCAGCGGCAGCGTGAGCCGGTACATATTCGCCACGTAGCCACAGCCGACGATCGCCAACTTCATCGCTCGCTCCAGAGGCCTTCGTCGATTCAACGGTCGTTGACCGCGCCGCCGACGGGCGGATGATCATGACCGTCGGGCGCGTCGTTGGGCGCGGCGGCGGTCTTGTATTCGATGATGCGCGGGCCGGCGCCCAGCCAGCGGCGCGACCAGTATTTGAACTGCCCGATGCAGCCGGGGAAATTCGCCAGCACGCAGAAAAACGCGTAGAGCCCGGCGAATTGCGGATGCTGATGATCACGCCGGCGGCGACGCGCGATGCGCCAAACTTGCAGCGGATACACCAGCAGCACCAGCAGACTCAAACCGTATGTGGGCCAGGCCAGCCCCAGCGCGATCAGCGGGATGCCCGCCCCCCAGAGCCACAGCCGCATCGACGACCGCACGCCGAAGCGATCGGGAGAGCGCCCGTGCATGGCCATGGCCTGCGCGTAGGCGTGCCCGCCGCGCACGGATCGTTTCCACCATTGTCCGAAGCGCGTCATCGCCGCATCGTGCAGCGCCATCTTCGCGTCGATGCGGCGGATGCTCCATCCTTCGCGCCGCAGGCGCAGGCACATCTCCGGCTCCTCGCCGGCGACGACGGACGGGTTGAATCCCCCGACCTGCGCCAACGCGTTCGCGCGCACCATGCAGAGGCCGCCGCACGCGGGAACGAGGCCGATCGGCGTATCCCATTCCATGTCGCAGAGCCGATTGTAGATCGACGCTTCGGGGAATCGTTCGTAGAGCCGGCCGGCCACGGCGGCGATTTGCGGTTCGCTGTCGAGGGCCGCGACGGCGGCGGCGATCCAACCGTCGATAATTTCGCAATCGCCGTCGACGAACTGCACGTAGGTCGTGGCTGGAGCGATCCGCATCAGGCGTGCGACGCCTTCGTTGCGGGCGCGGGCGGCGCTGAAGGGTATCGACATGTCCAATGACACGACTTCGACGCCCAGCGCGCGGGCACTGACGACGCTCGCGTCCGTCGAGCCCGAATCGACGTACACCACGTGCGCAGCGACATCGAGCACCGACTTGAGGCAGCGCACGAGACGCTCGCCTTCATTGCGGCCGATGACGATGATGCCCACGGTGGATGCGGTCGATGCGGTCAGCGTGTTCTCCTTGTCGCGGTGCGGTTCCTCAGCGGGTCGACGTAAGGGGCGTTTGCGTCCACCAGTCCCGCATGAACGTCGAATCGAGGATGCGCTCGACAAGCGCCTGATCCTCGGCGGTGAGCTTGTTGCGCCATTGCGTGGCGATCTTGCCGGAGTCCTCGGCGTCGGCTTCGATGGCCCGGCTCACTTCGTCGGTGAAGGGCAGGTCGAGGCGTGCGAACAAGTGGCGCATCTGGCCGACCGGGTCGGCGACGAGCTGTTCGTACGTGATGCGCGTATACATCGCCGAGTCGCGACCGGCCCGATCGATTTCCTCATTGAGGTAGAGCCAGTACCACAGTTCCGACGTCTGCACGTTCATCGCTTCAATGTCGCCGAAGCGCTCGCCCCAGCAGGGGGCTTCGCGGACGATCTTGTGGAGGCGATCGCGATTGGCCTGATCGACTTCGTCCTTGACGCGGGTCGCCAGATAGCGCGAGGCCCATGAATTGAGGAACCCGCCGGGATGCCGGACGATGTGAATCACCGCGACCTGCGGGCGATGTTTCAAGACGAACGACGCCCAGCCGGGCGGCGAGACGAACTTAAGAATGGGCAGCGCTTCCTTGAAGCGCGAACGGCTGATAATGAACCATGGCGGGAGCCATTCGCCATGACGCAACGATGGAAGCACCTTGCTGAGCACCGCGCGATAGCGCGGCCCGCGCACGAGACGATAGATGCCCAACCGGCGCGCCGGCTCGTAGAGAAATCGCTTGGGGACTTCGATCGGGTTGTCGTGCGAACCCATGTGATCGATCGTCCACGCCACCGCATCGTCCCACTGCGCGTGCATCGCCGGCTGATCGCGATGGAGAATGAACTGGTCCTCGGTAAGCTTGCCCAATGGCGAGCCGGGAATCAGGTCCGGCTCGTCGCGGCAGAACGTCAGCGGACTCTTGTCGAACAAGTTGAGTAGCCAGTTCGAACCCGAGCGGCCCTGTCCGACGATGATGGCGTATTTGCGAAGCTGGGTCATAAATGAAGAGCGCCTCCGGCGGCGGGCCGTCGCGTCGCGCGGGTCTTACGCCTTTTCAAAAGCGGTCCAGAACGCCGTGATATCCGCCACTTCCTGCTCGCGCGAATAGTTTTCAATGATGAACGCGCGGGCCCGGTCCGTTTCGTCGCGGTAGGCGTGAAGATCCTCGCGCAGTCGGGCGAGAATCCGTTCGGTTGTCTTGACGAATTCGAGAATGTTGCCGTCTTCGATCGGGAAACTGAAGGATGGATCGAACAATTCGCGCCCGCCCTGCCCGTGGTACCCGACGACGAGACAGCGGCTGAGCATGGCCTCCATGGGCGGGCGCGGCAGACCTTCGCGGATGCTGAAGCTCAGGAACAGCGCCGATTCGCCCATGATGTCCGCCACCTGCTTTTCGGTCTTGTCCTCGATGGGCACAAGCCCGAAGCCCTCCAGCGCGCCGCGAAGCCGAAGCAGCCCCAGCACCTGAATCACCTCGTCGAGGCGTTTACGCGGCATGTAGCAGACTTGGCGCTTCTTGGGCATGTCCGCCTTGAACATGCTCAGTTCACCCGGACATTTGGCGAAGCGGTGAATCCACAGATTGGGAAACGCGTAGCGGAGATACTCTTCATTGTCGCGCGAGACGGCGATCATGGCGACGATGTTCGGGTGATAGTGCGGCACATCCGTCGGCGGGCCGTCGAGCGTGAACCCGCGCAGCGTGTCGTACCCATTGAGATTCAGGATCACGATGCGTTTGGCCTGATCGATGAGCTTGCGCGTTTCCTGCGACTGGATCGACTGGGCGCCGAAGATTGCGCGGCGGAGAGTCGAACGGAGCGTGGGTTTGCGCATCGGGGAAAACAGTCGGCAGTACGCTTCAGGCAGCAGCAGGACGTCGTCGGACGTCATCTGGACTTCGCTGAACGTGCGAATGGGCGTGGCGTTGTCGAAGAACTTCGTGCGGTGCTCGCGGCGGCCGTGCACGACGAATGCTTTGATACCGATCTCGTTGAGAATGTCGACCTGCCGGTAAATGGTTTTCATCCCGCCCACGGGCTTGTTCGCATCCGGACAGACGACATACACGGTGCCGATCGCACTCATCGCAGATTCCCGACCATTCGCACGTTGCCGCACCCATCCGTCGCGCGGTGCGGCCATTGCATTGAAAGGAAGTTGAGTTTAGATCTGCCCGACGGGACGACC
The DNA here is from genome assembly GCA_016125255.1 of Planctomycetota bacterium. Taxonomy (NCBI): domain Bacteria; kingdom Pseudomonadati; phylum Planctomycetota; species Planctomycetota bacterium. The sequence continues at coordinate 66,259 of WGMD01000002.1, forward strand.
CTGAACTGACGCCCGTCGCGCGGGGACGGCCCGTCGGGCCGGACGGCGCAATGTGGTGACCAATCCCCCCAGCGCCCCGCAGACCACGAAATACGGCGGACCGATCATGGCATTGAACACCGAGTCGAAAGACACCATCATCGCCGTCAGCGCCAGCGCCGTCGCCGGGGCGAACATCGGATGGACGAGGTATTCGAGCGGCAAGCGCCGCGCCAGCAGGATGCCCGGCAGACAGAACACGAGCCACATCATCACCGTCGCGATCCAACCGTTCTTGCTGATGGTGATGATCCAGAGACTGTCGGTGATCCATCGGCCTTTGGTCGTGATCACGACGTTGCGGTTCCATCCGCCCCAGCCGAACCATATCTGCTGCATGATGTGGTCGCGCTGCTGGTTTTCCTGATCGATACGGGTCCCCAAAGAATCGGCGCGATTTTGTGAGAATACTTCGGCAATATCGATCATTTCTGGGGCAATCACGTCAGTCGTCATTCGATCGGCGATGTAGATCATCGGACTGATCAGTACAAGGACCATCACCCATCGTATACGCAGTCGCAGCAGTACGTAAAAGACCATAAAAACGAGCAACAGCAATGTGTAGGCGTTGGATGCGCGACAGAGGACCGTGGTCACCAACAGGGCCCAGAAAGCATATGACATCGGGATGCCCATCACCTGCTTGACCGCACGGCTGCGCCACAGCACCAGGCACACCGACGTCGCGATCGACATCCACAGGCCCAGCGCGATGCCGTGCTGCATGAACACCTTCGGACGATAGCCGCCCAAGCGATGGTCCATCTGCGGCGCCGACTGATGAAACCCGTAGACCCAGTAATGGAGCTGCGGACTCATGCGCACTTCAAAGAGGCAAAACGGCACATAGATCAGACCGCCGATCATGATCGCGATCGCCAGTTCCCGCATGCCGCGCAGATCCGCGAAATACATCCGCCCCAGTATCCAGGGCACCAGCAGATCCATCGACGATCCGAGCACCGCGGACATGCCGTCGTACGGCCCCAGCCCGTTGAACAGCGACGACGCCATGGGAACGCAGCACACGAACAGAATCGGGATGTCGATCCATCGCGGACGCAGATTCAGCACGGTGGAGGTGTCGAAGAGAATGGCTGCAATGAGCGGCACGACGCCGATGACCGTGCTCTTGGAATAGTCGGGCAGACCTTCAAAATGGAAACCCGCGATGGGCAGGAACAGCCATCCGCCGATCATCGAAATCAGCACGGCGCGTCGCGGCGTAAAGAACTGGAACAGCACCAGCGTCAGCGGCAGCCAGCCGTACAATGCGATTGAGACGCTTGCGTTCATGAACACTCGCTTGGCCCGTACGACGTCGTTGAGTGCGACGTCACGGGAAGTTCACGGGCTTGCGCGCCGAATCAGGCAGCGCGAAAAGGCACATCGGTCCGCCGATTCCGCGGGCGGGTGCATTCGGCGTCGTGCCGTCCCCTGATGGGCTATCGGCTCAGACCGTTCGCCGTTGCACTTGCGGGGCGTCAATGCATCCAACGCCGGCAAAATCGTCAAGGCAAATCAGCGCGGGCTCCGCCCCCCTCGGCACCCCGGTACGGGCGTGCCTTCCGGATACAACGCCGCCTGACCGCCGCTTGAGGCGGCCACGACGCAGCCACGGCCAATATTATCAGTAGTCCTGGATCGGCCTACCGTCACCCTGCGTGGTCATTATATCGTAGGTTTGTATGGCCAACATTAGGCCCGCCCGCCGCCCCGGCGACCGCAAAGTCCGTATCGGACCCGCATTGCCGCTTTGTTAATAAGACTGTTCAATCCAGTCCCGACCGTTCGCATCGTGCCTTCCGTCGCCGGCCGTGCGGCATTAAGAATCCCCCCCAACGGACCGATGTTTGAGTGGCTCACGACTTGGCGGCAAGCGAGGGATTTGGACGGCGGATTCAACACGAACGGCATGTGACCCACCGACGGTGCGAATTATGACCCGGACACTTGCCCCAGAGGAATCGCTCTCCAAAGATATCCGGTCGGACCAGAAGCAATTCAGGGATGTTCCGAGCCACGCAATGACTCAAGGACCGGTCGACAACGCCACATCGATGCCTCACGAAGCACCGACGGCGATCAATGAATCCTCACCGGACGTGTCCGCCTCGGACTATCGCCCCACCGTCTCGCTTCGACGCGCCGCCATGAGCGGCACCATCTGGACCATGCTCGGTCAGGTCGGCCGCCAGGGCGTCCGCATCATCAGCAGTCTCGTCCTCACACGACTCCTCTTCCCCGAAGCGTACGGTCTCGTCGCCATCGTCGGGTTCATCATGAGCGGCGTGCAGATGTTCTCCGACACCGGGGTCAACGCCGCCATCATTCAAAACAAACGCGGCGGCACCGACGAATTCATCAACACCGCATGGACCATCCAGGTCGTCCGAAGCTTCTTCCTCTACGCCATCCTCGTCGTCCTCGCCTATCCCATGGCGCTCATCTACGAGCAGCCCCCGCTGACCGTGCTCATCATCGTCGCCGGCGTCAGCACGATCATCGGCGGATTCAGCTCCACCGGCATGCTCCGCCTGCACCGACAAGTCTCCATTCGACCCATCGTCATCCGGGATCTGGTCTCGCAGATGGTCGGCCTGGCGGTCATGATTCCCTGGGCCTACCTGGCGCCGAGCGTCTGGGTGCTCATCGGCGGCGGCATCGCGGCGGCCCTCGCCAACACCGCCATGTCCTTCTGGCTCACCCCCGGGTCCAAACCCCATCTGGCATGGGACAAGTCCGTCGCGCGCGAAATCTTCCTCTTCGGAAGATGGCTTTTCATCAGCACCGGCGTGACCTTCCTCTTCCAGCGCGGCGACGCCATGGTCCTCGGCAAACTCGTCGACCCCGCCATGCTTGGCATCTACACCGTCGCCGTCACCTGGTCGCGCGGCGTGCTCGAACTCATCAACAAACTCGGCAACCAGGTCCTCTTCCCGCTCTACTCCCACCTCGCCAATCACTCGCGCGACCGCCTGCGCAGTCAGGTCTTCAAGGCCCGCCTCGTCATCCTCGCCGTCGCCCTCCCCGTCACCTGGTTCTTCGTCCTCTTCGGCGATCACTTCATCAGCTTCATGTACGACGAACGCTACCACGAAGCGGGATGGATCCTGCGCATTCTCGCCGTCGGCGTCGGCGGGCAGATCATCGTCTTCACCGGCGCCAATGTCATTCTCTCCGTCGGCGACTCGTTCCGACAGATGGTCTACCAGCTTGTCTGCGGAACCTGTCTCATCGGCGGCATGCTTCTGGGCTACCACTTCGACGACTTGCAGGGCTTCGTCATCAGTCTGGCGCTGATTCCGATCGTGCAGTATGTGTGCATGGCGTGGGCGGTGAACAAGCACGGCGTGTGGCTGCCGCTTCTGGACCTGCCGGCGTTCGCGCTGACGTTCCTGGTGGCGGGGCTCGGCTGGTGGCTCATGCCGTCGTGAACCGACGCGCCGCGGAACAGGGATGAATCATGCGCGACTGCGACCTCAATCTTCAGATGATGCTCCGTCCGACCGCCGGGCTGCGGTATGATTCATCGTGCCCGCATCACATCCGCCGGCGACACACATGAGCGCGATCAGGGACATGCCGACGCGCCGGGAGCCGCGCTTCAAAACGCGCGTGCTGCACCGGCTTGAAGCGATGCTTCATTACGCCGGTTTGCCGGGCGTGTACTGCAAAGCGCGCGGCCTGCGTGGGGCGATCATCCTCATGTACCACAGCGTCGCCGCCGAAGCGCATGCCCGCTTCATCGATCCGCGCGTCCGCATGACCCCCGACGCGTTCGAGCGGCAGATGCGCTTTCTCGCCGGGCATCGACACGTCATCCGCCTCACCGACCTCGTCGAACTGCTTCAGCGCGGCGACGAACCGCCCGTCGGCACGGTGGTCCTCACCTTCGACGACGGCTACATCGACAACCTCGACGTCGCCGCCCCGATCCTCGCGCAATACAACCTGCCCGCCACGCTGTTCCTCCCGACCCGCTACATCGACGACGCACGGACGCAGTGGGTCGACGAGCTTTACTCGATCTTCCGCTACCGCCGGCGCAACGAGCTTCGCCTCGCGCCCGGTGATGCGGCGACGCTCGATCTGAGCGCGCCCGAACAGCGGATTGACGCCTATGAAAAACTCTGCGAGGCGCTGATTCGCGCGGATCGCCCGCAGCGGGAGGAACAATTGTCATTCCTCGCTGATCAGCTTGACCCAGGCGAAAAGCCGCCGACGATGACGCTCGACTGGACTGGCGTGCGGCGCCTGCTTGAAGTTCATCCCGGCTTCGAAATCGGCGCCCACACGCTCGATCACCTGGACCTGTCCACGCACACCGGCGAGCGCGCCATGGCGGAATTGACGCAGAGCGCCCGGAAAATCGAGGCGGAGTTGGATCAGCCGGTGCGGCATTTTTCGTTCCCCTACGGGCGATGCGTGCCCGAGACGCGCGCGGCGGCGATCGAGGCGGGGTTCGCGTCGGCGGTGGCGGCGGGGAACGCTTTTCTGATCGACCGGCATACCGACCGATACACCATGGCGCGGATCGATCCGACGCAACTGCTCGAACTGTTCGGCCTGTTCACCAGCGGCGCCTACCCCGGCCTGCCGCGCGCCCTGTTTGGAAGAGCATGAGCACACCACGCACCACCGCTGTCATCGTCACCTACAACTCCCGCCAGACGATCGGCCGGGCGCTGGACGAACTGCGCCGCGCCCACGAAGCGGGCGTCATGAACGTCGTCGTCGTTGACAACGCCTCCGCCGACGGCACGGCCGCGCTCGTCCGCGAGCAGTATCCCTTCGTGACGGTCGTCGACAGCGGCGGGAATCTCGGGTTCGCCCGCGGATGCAATCTGGGCTTCGAGTCCGTGACGACGCCGTATTTCATGCTTGTCAATCCCGATGCCGTCGTGCCGACCGAAGCGGTGCGGACGCTCGAAGCGTTCATGGACGCTCACCCCGCCGCGGGCCTGTGCGCCCCGTCGATCGAAGAAGCCGACGGCTCGCTTCAGCACGCCGGTTCGCTGCCCACGCCCTGGCGCATCGTTCGCGCGGCCGCCGGCGGGCGAGCGGCCCATCCGGGGCGGCGGATCATCGAGCCCGACGCCCCGCCCTTTCAGACCGATTGGCTTTGCGGCGCCCTCTTGATGATTCGCTCCGCCACTTTCAAACAGATCAATGGGTTTGACCCGCGGTACTTCCTTTATTTTGACGAAACAGACCTGTGCCGCCGGGCCGCGGCGGCGGGTGCGGAGCTTTGGGCGGTCGGCGAAGCCAGGGCCCGTCACATCGGCGGGCACAGCGCCAAGGAAAGCGACAAGGCGCTATTCTCGAATTGCATTATGGAGTACTACTTCCAGAGCCGATTCTACTATATGTGTAAATTCCACGGTTACGCCGCCGCCGCGATGGCCGAACTGGGCGAAGTCGCCCTCTTGTGGCTGCGGTCGGCGGCGCGCCGGTGCATGGGTCGGCCGGACAGCGGGTTTCGCCAGCGATGGGCCGGTCCGATCCTGAAGCTGCCCAAACCGGTGTCGGAGACGCCATGAAGACGCGGGTGATCAAGGCCAGTGAGTTGAGTAGCGACCTGATCGAGCGTTGGCGCGCCATTCAGCAGACCGACCCGACGCTCGCCAGTCCGTACTTTCTGCCGCAGTACACGCAGGCCGTCGGCTCCGTGCGCGATGACATTTACGTCGGCGTCATCGAAGACGGATCGAAAGTCGTCGGGTTCTTCCCGTTCCAGAAAGAGAACGGCGAGGCGCATCCGGTGGGCGGGCGACTGTGCGACTTTCAGGGCCTGATTCTCGAAGCGAACGTCGCGCTCGATCTGCCGCAGATGCTGCGCGCGTGCGGCGTGGTGATGTGGGAGTTCGATCATGTGCTCGCGTCGCAGAAGATTTGCGAGCCGTATTTCAAGAACGTCGCCGACTCGCCGCGCATGGATCTGCACGATGGATTCGAAGCGTATGCGCAGCAGCGCCGCGACGCCGGGTCCAAGCAGATCAACAAGACCGGCACGCTCCGCCGCAAACTCGAACGTGAAGTCGGCGAGCTGCGCTACGACGGGCAGTGCGCCGACAAGCAGGTGCTCGCGAAGGTCATCGAATGGAAGCGGCAGCAGTGTCAGGCGACCGGCTCCGCCGACTTCTTCGGACTGGACTGGACCGTCAAGCTCGTCGATCAGCTTCACGACACGCGCACCGAGGAATTCGGCGGCATCCTCTCGGCGCTCTGGGTCAACGATCAGCTCATCGCGGCGCACATGGGCATGTACTCGCGCACGATCTGGCACTACTGGTTCCCCGGCTACGAGGAGTCGTATTCGAAGTTCTCGCCGGGGCTGATTCTGCTGTTCAAGATGGCGGAGGAAGCGCCGTCGCGCGGATTGGTCGCGATCGACCTGGGCAAGGGCGATGACTTTTACAAGAGCCGGGTGATGAGCAGCGCGATCGGCGTGGCGGACGGCCGCGTGGCGCTGCCTTCGCTCAAGACCGGTTGGCGCGTCGCCAGCGAGCGACTGACCGAATGGGCGCGACACAGCCCGATCGCCGCCCCGGCCCGGCAGCTTCGCCGCTACCTCAAGCCGCGGCGCTCCGACTCGTAACCCGCCGGCGGATTAGCCGCCGTTGAGCCATACGTCGTCGAAGCTGTCCAACTCGCTGTACTTAGTGATGGGCGTCAGCGCGCCGAGCGAGTCACGATCGTCCCGTCCCATGTAGATGCCATCGGGTCCCGGCGCGAGCAGCAGGTACTTGCCCTTGATGACGTCCTGCGTCGCCGGGCTCGAAGCGGGATTGTTCGCCGCATCGGGGCTCGTGTTGTTGGACGCCACGATGCTCAGGCGCGGATCGGTCACGAGCCACGAAAGTGTCCGCGCGCTCATGTCCGTCGTCTGACTGGCGTCCGAACGATTGAGTAGACTTGAGGTCGTTTGATTCCGCACCGTGCCTTCCGGATGCTTCAGCGCGGTGCAGCGGGTGTACATTTCGTTGTTGGCCGTGCCGTAGTACCCCTGCTTGACGCCGTTTGATGTTACTGAGGCCGTACCGGTCACCGGGTCCGCGGAAAGCGGGTCGCACTGCTGATACACCACCGGGTAATTGGCTGCGTCGATCGCGCGGTAGTAAAGCAGCGGCATGTTCGAAATCGGGTCAATCAATTCAGGAATGCTGTCGCCCAGGTTCGGATATCCGTTGAAGTTCACGCCCTGAATCTTCGCCAGCTCGTTGGGCTTGGCGGAGTAGAACGGCGCGTACACCTCGCCGGAAGCCGAGCGCGGCCCCTGTCCGATGTTGGGAACGTAAATGGCGTACGTACCGCTCGAGAACCGCAGACCCAGATAGTTGTGCCGGATCGTATCGGGCCCGGTCGGATACAGCGTACTGGTGTAATCGTTGACGATACCGCCCATCAGACTCAGCGTCAGGTTCTCCGTATCCGTCATGCAAAGCAGATATCGCGGTGACTGCGTTTCGTAAAACTGACTGAAGAACCCCGGATACGCGCCCAGCGCGAGCTGGTAGCTTTCGCAGGCCTGCGAGATGCCGCGGAGCTGCATCTGGCTCGCCGTCTTGCGCGCCCGGGCGCGGGCCGCGCTCAGCGCCGGCAGAAGAATCCCCACCAGCATCAGGATGATGATGATGACCACAAGCAATTCGACCAGCGTAAAACCAGCGAACCCGCCACGACGAGCGCTCTTGCTGAACGGCATAGACGCCTCCTGCATCGGAGAAGAGAAGGGAATCCCTCAATTGTCGCAGCCCGCGTTCCCACACACGAGCTATCGTTAGTGTAGTGCCCGCATAAAGATCAGTCAATCACAATCGCGGTGCGCCACGTCCGCCCACGGCATCGCAAGGCGCGCAAAGCGATCTTCAATTTTTCATTGCTGGTGCCGCACCTAACTGCTATGATCCCCTGTTTCATGCACTTAGAGGGTTTGCCATGCACAGGTTGACGGTGCTGACGGTGTTGCTGCTGGGCGTCGGGGCGGCGCGCGGAGCGGATGCGGACAAGCCGCAGGCGGTCTTCGATGAGCTTTACGGCCCGCGCCTCAAGCAGGCGCTGTCGACGACGGACTTCGCCGACGATCTGGAACTGGCGCAGGAGTTGATCGCCAGCGCCGGGTCGGTCAACGGTTCGCCCGGCCTGACCGCGATCATGTACGACAAGGCCTACACGCTGGCGAGCCGGTCCCCCGCCGGTTACGACGCGGCGGCGAGCGCATTGGAGAAACTCGCCGAGCAGCAGCCCGACCGCAAAGCCGACTGCTACGACAAGCTCATCAATCTTCGCCAGCGCCAGTATTCGCAGGCGCGCGGCGACGAACGCAAGGCGGCGGGCGAAGCGCTCGTCAGCGCCCTGGTCAGCATGGCGGACGGACAGGAGAAGGAAGAGAATCTGGACGCGGCCAGCTCATCGCTGCGTCGCGCCTCGGCCGTGGCCTCGGCGATCGGATCGGCGCAGGCGGACGCGCTCAAATCGCATCTGCTTTCGCTCGCGCAGCGGCAGCGCACCCTCGCCCAGATCGCGCAGCTCAAGGACAAGCTCAAGGACGGCCCGAACGAGGCGCTGGCCAAAGACCTCATCACCTTGTGCATCGTCGATCTGGACGATCCGCAGGAAGCGCGCAAGTACACGTTCCTGACGCAGGACGCGGCGCTGAAGGACGCGGTCGCCATGGCGGGCAAACCCGTCGACGCCATCGAGACGGACCAGATGCTCACCATGGGCGACTGGTATCGCGATCTGGCGAAGGCGGCGGCGCCGTCGTCGCAGGCGCCGATGCTGCGTCATGCGGTGGCGTATTACCAGCAGTTTCTGAAAGTGCACACCGCGCAGGACATTCAGACGAGCCGGGCCACGCTCGCGCTTGGCGCGGCGACCAAAGCGCTGGAGCAGGCGACGGCGACCCCCGGCGGCGACAACTCCGGGCCGGCTTCGACGATCGACATGCTCACGCTCGTCGATCCCAATCGCCATGCCCTGCTCGGTCAATGGAGCAAAGATGGCAAGGTGCTCATGAGCAAGACCGCCGGCCAGGCCGTGCTCCGCATCCCCGTGCAGCCGCGCGGCGACTACCGCGTCGATTGGGAAGTACAGCCGGCGGATAATCCGGCGTTCGGACTGATGATGCCCGTCGGGGACACGGCGGTGATCCTGTTCATGAATCGCAAGGGCGAACGGGCGGGACTGGACCTGATCGCCAACGAAGGATGGGAACGCAACAAGACCTTCGGCTTCCGCCAGGTTCCCAATCGCGATCAACCGCTTCACATCAGCGTGCAGGTCCGTATCTCCGGCAAGAACGTCACGATCGAGTCGACCATCAATGGCCAGCCGTTCGTCCAATGGGCCGGTCCAGTCGACGCCCTGTCCTTACCGCCGGTCTGGAAGGCCGAGGCCCCGATCACTTTCCGCCTGATCACCAACGGCACGCAGATCGCCGTCTCGACGCTCAAGCTGACCATGATCCACGGCAGCGCCCGCAAGTTCGATTGATGCAGTCCGTGCGGACAGGCGTGCGCCATGACAGATTCGACCGCCCCGGTCGGACCAATTCCATTTTTATCTTGCAATTCCGGCCAAAGTTCCGATAATTGCCCGGATTCCGCGCCGCTGGCCGCAATGGGATGGGCGACAGAGTCGCCTGTTATCACGAGAGGTTTGCGATGTTTTCGCGAGGGGTTTTGGGTCGGGCTGTTTTCACGGCACTGGGGTTGTCATTCGTGCTGACCCCGCCGGTGCATGCGGTGTCGTATCTGGATTTCACCGGGTTCACGGATCTGAAGGCCCTGCTCGGGCCCGCGACGCCCAACGGCGCCGGCGTCAAAGTCGCGCAGGTCGAAGCCCCCGTCTCCAGCGGCGCTTACGCCCCCTACGATCCCGCCTCCGTCCCCGCCGCCTTCACCGGCAAGACGCTCACGCTCAAGGACGGCTCCGCCGGCGTCTCCAGCCACGCCGCCAACGTCGCGTCGATCTTCTACGGCAACGGCAGCGCCGTCGCCTCCGGCATCACCCTCATCGACGCCTTCAACGCCAACAACTGGCTCGACGCGTCATTCCTCCGCACCTCCTTCGGCCTCAAACCCCTGACCACCGACGCCCGCATCGCCAACCATAGTTGGGTCGGCGGCTCCGGCGCTTCCGCCGACACCCTCGCCGCCGTGCTCAGCCGCGTCGACTGGATCGTGCAGGTCGACGACTACATCCAGGTCGCCGGCATGAACAACGGCGGCGCACAGGCCGACCTCCTCGCCGACTCCTACAACGCGATCCTCGTCGGATGCACCAACGCCAGTCACGCCGCCGGCACCACGGCCGTCAACAGCTTCTACACCGCCGGCCGCACGCGCCCCGACCTCGTCGGCCCCAGCAGCGCGACCAGCTTCGCGACGCCGATGGTCTCCTCCACCGCCGCGATGCTCGTGGGCATGGCGCACGACAATCCCTCGCTGTCGCAGAGCCGTTTTCACCGCAATCGCCTCAACGCCGTGATCTACGACGGCGAGACGTCGGAAGTGGTCAAAGCGGTTTTGATGGCCGGTGCGGATCGGCGCACGTTCAACAAGGTCTACGATGGCAACACCGCCGACATCACCGCTTATCGCGACACCACGGCGCATCAGACGACCAACGGTCTGGATTCGCGGTACGGCGCGGGGCAGGTCGACGCGTTTCACAGCTACATGATCGAAGCCGCCGGCGAAAAAGACAGCACGCAGGACGGCGGCACGGGCGTCATGGGCGCCTATGGATGGGACTACGACAACGCCTTCGGCGGCGCGTCGGGCGCCAACAGCGTCGCCACCTACACCTTCACCACCAAACCCGGGCAGAACCTGCTGACGACGACGCTGGTCTGGAACGCCATGATCGCCGGTGGGTCCGGCATCGCCTTCAACACCACCGGCACGCTCTATCACATGGACCTGGCGGTGTATGACCTGACCAACCTCAACACGCCGATCGTCTTCTCCGCTTCCGACCTCGACAACACGCAGAACATTCAGACGCGCCTCGCCAACAACCACACCTATCAGCTTCGCGTCACCGCCGACACCTCCGGCGGAAACTTCAACTGGGACTACGGGCTGGCCTGGCGCCTCGTGCCCGATTACGGCGACTTCGATCACGACGGCGATATCGACGCGGCCGACGTCGACCTGATGGGTAAAAAGCTCGGCACCACCAGCAAGGCCTTCGACCTGAACAACGATGGCCTCGTGAACAGTTCCGACTTCGATTTCATGATCAGCAACGTCGTCGGCACGCTGCGGGGCGACGCGAATTTCGACGGCGTGGTCGATGTCAGCGATCTGGTCGTCCTCGCAGGCAACTTCGGCCTGAACGGCGGATGGGCGAACGGCGACTTCAACGGCGACGGCAAAGTCGATATCGGCGACCTGGTCGTGCTCGCACAGAATTTCGATCTGTCGGAAGTCCCGCCGGATCAGTTGCTCATCAACTTCCCGTCGTTGAGCGTCTCATCCGACTTCACCGCTTCGCTCGATCAGGTGCTTTTGCAATCCGCCCCGGAACCCTCCGCTGCGACCGTGCTGCTGATCGCCCTGGCCGGTCTGCCGATTCGTCGCATCAGGCGGTGCTATCGGCGCGGGTGAAATGCTCGCGATACCACGCCACCGTCTGCGCCAATCCCGCTTCAAAATCGACAATCGGCTCGTAACCGAGCACACGCTTCGCCTTGCCGATGTCCGCCTGCGATTCGGCGACGTCGCCCTTGCGCCCCGGCTTGTACGTCGGCATCGCATCGCCGAGCCCGTAAAGCTCCGCCATCTTTTCGTGCAGCAGGTTCACGCTGATGCGCGTGCCGCAGGCGACATTGAACACTTCGCCCAAGAGCGGCTTGTCATGACGCGCCGCCAGCAGATTCGCATGCACCGCGTTGGCGACATGCGTGAAGTCCCGGCTTTGTTCGCCGTCGCCGAAGATCAGGCCGCGCTGTCCGTGGTGCATCGCCTTGGCGAAGGCGGCGATGACGGCGGCGTACGCCGAGTTGGGGTTCTGCCGCGGGCCGAAGATGTTGAAATAGCGCGTCACCGCCGTGTCGAGCCCGTAGCTGTGGGCCCATGCCCGCATCGAATGTTCGCCGGCGAGTTTCGTCGCCGCATACGGACTGCGCGGCAAGGGCGGCTGCGTCTCGACCTTGAGCCCGACCGTCGGCGGATCGCCGTACGCGCTGGACGAACCGGCGAAGATCACGCGTGTCGCCCCCGCTTCCTTCGCCGCCTTGAGCACGTTGACCGTCCCCAGCACGTTGACGTTGTAATACAAATCCGGCTGCTCGACGCTGCGCGGCACCGACCCCAGCGCCGCTTCGTGAAACACGTACCGGCACCCCGCCGTCGCCTTCGCCAGCGCCGCCGGATCGAGGATCGAAGCCGTGTGCTTCTCGACAGTCGCGTCGAATCCGTCGAGGTTGGACCATTGCCCGTTGGATAGATCATCCAGCGCCGCCACCGTCGCGCCCAGCTCGACAAGCGCCGCCGTCAGATGCGAACCGATGAACCCCGCCGCGCCCGTCACCAGCACGCGATGACCCTTGAATGCACTGCCATGCAGCGAAGCCCAATCCATAACTTCTCCAACCCGTTTAGCGAGGCCGCTCGCGGCCTGTTCTGTATTCATGCCGAAACAATATGCTCGCGTCGACCGGTGACTTTCCGCATCGCCCCGCGCGTGTCGACGACAAGCTTCGCATGATCCGCCACCATCTGATAGTCGTACGCCGCGTGATTCGTGGCGATCAGCACGCAGTCGTAACCGCCGAGCGATTTCGCATTGAGCGCCACGCTTTCCATCCCCAGATCATGCTCGCGCATCTTGTGCGTCCGCGGCACGTGCGGATCGTTGTAATCGACCGCCGCCCCCAGCCCGATCAGCTTCTCGATCAACTCGAATGCCGGCGACTCGCGCACATCGTCCACATCCGGCTTGTACGCCAGCCCCATCACCAGAATCTTCGACCCCTTGACGCTCTTGCCCTGCTCGTTGAGCGCGAGAATCGTCCGCTGCACGACGTAGTCGGGCATCGCATGATTCACCTCGCCCGCCAGTTCGATGAACCGCGTCGGCAGCCCCACTTCGTGCGCCTTCCATGTCAGATAAAACGGATCGATCGGAATGCAGTGCCCGCCGAGCCCCGGCCCGGGGTAAAACGCCTGAAACCCGAACGGCTTGGTCGAAGCGGCGTCGATCACTTCCCAGATGTCGATGTCCATCGCCGTCAGCACGCGCTTCAGCTCATTGACCAGCGCGATGTTCACGGCACGATAGATGTTTTCGAGCAGCTTCGCCGCCTCCGCCACTTCGGCGTTCGACACGGGGATCACCTTCTGAATCGCGCAGCGGTAGAGTTCGACCGCGATGTCCCCGCTGATCGTGTCGATGCCGCCGACGAGTTTGGGGATCGTCTGCGTGTGATGATCCTTGCGGCCCGGGTCCTCGCGCTCCGGCGAGAACGCCAGGTAAAAATCCTTCCCGCACGTCATGCCCCGCGCCTCAAAGCGCGGCAGCATGATCTCGCGCGTCGTCCGCGGATACGTCGTCGATTCGAGCACGACGAGCTGACCGGGCCGCAGCGTTCTGGCGATGGCGTCCGCGGTGTTCTCGACGTAGCTCAGATCGGGTTCGAGATGCTTGCCCAGCGGCGTCGGCACGCAGACGATGACCGCGTCGGCCTCGCCCAGCCGGGCGAAATCCGCGGTGGCCTCGAAGCGCTTCGTCTGGACCATCTCGCGCACGATGCCCTCGCCCAGATGCCTGAGGTAATTGCGACCGGCGTTGAGCGCGTCGATCTTCGCCGGGTCGACGTCAAAGCCCATCGTGGGAAACCCGGCGAGCGAAAACGCCCGGCACAGCGGCAGGCCGACGTAGCCCATGCCGACGATCGCCACGACGGCCGAACGATCCTGAATCTTGTTTTGCAGTGATGCCACGTCGGAAATGTACCTCGGGCGAGCCGTTTGGCCAAACGCCGATCGCGTCAATCGGCTCCGATCGGCTCCAGCAGCGAGCCCTCGATCTCCAGCGACAGCGCCCGGCCGAGCATGTCGATCTTGAGAATGAGCCGGTCCATCGTCGTGCGGTCCTCCACCACGCCGCGCAGTCCGCGGAACGGTCCGCCCGTGACTTCGACCGGCACGCCCTTCGTCAGATACGGATACGGATCGAGCGGCGCCTCGCGCGTCAGCGCCAGATGAATCTGGCGGATCTGTTCGTCGAGCGTCCGCTGATCGGCGACTTTGATGATGTTCACCACGCGCTTGGTACGGTCCGCCTGATACGCCTGCTCGACGGACCCGCGCAGGAACACGTAACCGGGGAACACGGGCATCGCCGTCCGCACCTTTTTCTTGCCGTGGAATTTCACCTGTCGGCTCAACGGCAGGTACACGCCGATGTGCATGGCGATCAGATCGGCCAGCAGGACTTTTTCCTGCCGGCTGCGCGTGTGGAGCACGAACCAGTCGCCCTCCGCCGGGAGCGGAAGCTGGAGCGGCGCCGAGGCGGCGAGGGGCTCGTGCGTGGATTTCGTCATGAATGACCTCGACCCAAAAATCCCCGCTCGGGCGGGCCACATACTCCAAAGTATCGGCCCCGCGGCGCGGCGACTTTGATCCAAAGCCGCCCCTGATCGTTCAACAAATCCGTTCATCACGCCCCGGCCGCGCGGCCACTGATCGCATGTCCGCGCGGTCGACGCCCACGGTCGAAGGCGTGATTGTAGACACCCCGGCTTGGGCCTTCCAACCCCGCGATATCGGACCACCGACCGCGCCGAACATGCTAAGATCGGGCATGACTTTTCCCACTTCGATCCGCGCGGCGATGGTCAGTCTGCTTTTGTGCGCAGCCCTTGTCGCCGCCGAACCCACCGTCCTCATCACGCGCGCCAACGCCACGCCCGACCCCGCGATTCACATGCTGCGCATCGCCGTCCCCCCCGCCGTGGCGACCAGTCCGCCCGCCCCCGCGCCGATCAATGCCCTGCCCGAAATTCAAAACACCCTCAACGCCTGGTACCAGCAGGGAACCGCCGCCGGAAACATCGGCGACTGTTACGACAATCGCGATCGCGGCCACTCCCAGCTCGGCGGCTACTTCCCCCAGATGACGCGCATCACCTACGACGCCGAACTCAAGCAGCACAATCTCGACTACGGCGTGCAGGTCCAACTCATCTTCGACCGCGTCGTCATGGGCAATTCCTCGACCGCCCTCGGCGGCGAAGCGTGGCGATCCAACCCGCGCCTCTGCTACGTCAATCCGCTCTATATGGGCGCCCTCGAAGAGCAGTACCGTCACAATCACATCTACCTCTACCCCGAGCACCGCGACTACGATCCCGGTCACAACGGCGACACCGGCTACGGCGACGTCTTCGACGCCAATACGCCCTACGTCATCATCTCGCAGGGCTCCAGCGGTTCCGATCAGCCGTTCATGAAAGCCGTGCTCGCCACGCTCGCCGCCTTCCAGCCCGAAACGAAAAAGAAGCTCATCGAGAAAAACCTCATCGCGCCGACCGTGCAGATGATCCTGCGGCGCACCTACGGCAAGGCGCGCGGCGACAACGATTATCTGAGCGGCGCGGCGCATCCGCCGGTCTTCGACGGCTCAAAGCTCAACCTGCCCGCCATGATCGGCCTCGCCCACAGCATCGCCCCCGACAAGCTCCCGCCCGTCGCGCGCGTCGCCGTCGTGAGCGAAACCAGCGGCGAACTCGGCGTCGATTACTTTGAGGCCGCCCCCGGCACCGTCGTCTTCAACACCGCCAACGCCGTCGCACGCCTGCACCGGCCCATCGAACGCGACTACAAAATGACCGTCTCCGCCGGCGCGTCGACCGACCCCAACGGCCTGCCGCTGACCTATCACTGGGTCGTCCTGCAGGGCGATCCGAATCGCATCGCCATCAAGAAACTCAAGGACGACGGATCGCTGGTCGAACTCACCGTCGCGTATCACGCCCGTTTCCCGATCGCCCCCGACTCGGACATGATGTCCAATCGCGTCGACGTCGGCCTGTTCGTCAATAACGGCGCGTATTACTCCGCTCCCGCATTCGTCTCGCTCGCTTCGCTCGACAGCGAGCGCCGCACATATGACCAAAAGGGGCGCATCGTCGAAGTCGATTACGGCGCGCGCGATGTGGGATGGAAGATCATGGACTGGGCGGGTCTGCTGGAGCGCCTCGCCGCCGACGCGCCGCCGGTCGGCTTCGAGCCGGGCGACGCGGCGGCGCATGACGCACTGGCGCGCGCGGCCCAGCGGTCGCGGGCGGCGATGACCACGGTCGAGCCGGCCAAAAATGCGTGGGACGAAGCGAAAAAAACATTCGACGGGGCGGCGGAGGCGGTCAAGAAGGCCAGGTCGGACAAGGCCGACCCCGATTTCATCAAGGCCGCTCTCGAAACGCAGCAGCTCGCCGAGCAGCGGCTCCAGACGGCCAAGCGCGTGTACGACAATGCGCTGGCGGCGGTCGATGCGGTCATCGACGAAAAGTCGCTCGCCCTGCAGGGCTCGGCAAGGCAATGGGTCGAGCGGGCGATCGATCGATGCGTCAACGATCCTTCGTTCGTGGTGACGCATTGGGCGGCCATCGCCAAGGCCGCGACGCCCCAATTGCGGGCGCGGTTTGAGGGCAACGCCAAGAAGCTCGCCGCGCTCGATGCGATCAACGGCACGAGTCGGCGTCTGGCGATCGACCTGAACGTCGATGTGCTCGAGCACATGCAGATGCAGGGCGTGGTGCAGTTCGCCATTCGGACCAACTACTTCGACCCGATGCTCGCCACGCAGCGTCAGTGGTGCGACCTGTATCACTACGACGGCGACGCGGACAAGCCGATCGGTTGGACGCGTCAGTGGCCCGACGGACACACGGACGACTTCACCGCCGACGGACTGCGCGTGCTCGACCGCGATGCGCAAGGCCGCCCGCTGCACGCCCGCACGGTGCGCTACGCCATCGACCCGAACAGCAAGGGCGTCGTGCGATCACTGATGCAGACCGACGGCGACATGAAGGCGACGTACCACTACGAAGACGAGCACGATCATCGGGGCCGGATCGTCGAGCGCGAACCCATTCAGTAATCGCGTGAAAGCGAAAGGCGGGGAGACTGAAGTCTCCCCGCCTCGTAACGGTCGATGATCGAACATGCTTTAGAGGATCCCCCGACTCTCCAGCAGGGCCATCACCTTGTCGACGCATTCGGCGACGGGCGTTTTGGCGGTGTCGAGTTTCAGGTCGGGCTTGGCGGGCGCTTCGTAGGGCGCGGACACGCCGGGGAACTGGGCGATTTCGCCCGCGTCAGCGGCGCCGTAGAGGCCTTCCTGATCGCGTTTGCGGCAGACGTCCAGCGGCGCATCCAGATGCACCACGATGAAGCGCGGCGCGCCGATGACATTGGCGGCCTTCGTGCGGGCCTCTTCGCTGGGGGCGACGAAGGCGCAGAGGCAGATAAGCCCGGCGTCGTTCATGAGCTTGGCGACTTCCGCGCCGCGGCGGAGGTTTTCGCTGCGCGCCTCGGCGGAGAAGCCCAGGTCCCTGCTGATGCCCAGCCGCATGTTCTGACCGTCGAGCACGGTCGCGGCGCGCCCGGCTTCGAAGAGCCGCCGCTCCAGCGCGTACGCCGTCGTCGTCTTGCCGGCGCCGGACAGGCCCGTGAACAAGACGGTCGCCGGCGTCTGCCCGAAGCGGGCGCGGCGCTCGTCGGGCGTGACGATCGAATGCTCGGCGTGCAGTTTCTCGCTCGACGGCGCATCGTCCCAGTGATCGCCCGTGGCGTCGCCGGTCGCGCGGTCGAGAATCATGCCCGCCGCGACGGTCGCGTTGGTCAGGCGGTCGATGAGGATGAACGCGCCGGTCGTGCGGTTTTTCTTGTAGGCGTCGAACGCCACCGCCTGATTGAGCTTGATCTGGCAGCGGCCGATCTCGTTGAGGGCGAGCGTCGGGGCGTCCTTGCGGTGCAGCGTGTTGACGTCGATCTGGTAGCGCAGCGTGCTGACGGAGCCGACGACGGTGCGCGTCGTGTGCTTGATGTAATACTGCTTGCCGGGCACCATCGGCGTCTCGTGCATCCAGACGACCATCGCATCGAACTTGTCGGCGACGGTCGGCACATTGCCGGGGTGGACCAGCATGTCGCCGCGGCTCACGTCGATTTCGTCGGTGAGCGTCAGCGTCAGCGACAGCGGCGGGAAGCCCTCGTCCAGGTCGCCGTCCATGGTGACGATCTTCCTGACGCGCGATTTCTTGCGCGACGGCAGCACCATGACTTCGTCGCCCGGCCGCACCACCCCCGACGCCACCGTCCCGCAGAATCCGCGGAAGTCGAGGTTCGGGCGGTTGACGTACTGCACCGGCATGCGGAAGTCGGTCATGTTCCGGTCCGCCGCGATGTGCACGTTTTCCAGAAGGTGCATCAGCGTCGAGCCGGTGTACCAGTCCATCGACGTGGAGCGCTCGACGACGTTGTCGCCCTTCAGCGCGCTGATCGGGATGAATCGGACGTCGTCGATCTCGAGCCGGGACGCGAAGTTGGCATAGTCGGCGCGGATTTTGTCGAAGACGTCCTGGCTGAAGCCGACGAGGTCCATCTTGTTGATGGCGATGATGACGTGCTTGATGCCCAGGAGGGAGACGATGAACGAATGGCGCTTGGTCTGGGCGAGGACGCCGTGGCGGGCGTCGATGAGAATGATGGCCAGATCGCAGGTGGAGGCGCCGGTGGCCATGTTGCGCGTGTACTGTTCGTGGCCGGGCGTGTCGGCGATGATGAACTTGCGCTTGGACGTCGAGAAGTAGCGGTAGGCGACGTCGATCGTGATGCCCTGCTCGCGCTCCGCCTGAAGCCCGTCCACGAGCAGCGCCAGATCGACATCCCCGCCGGTCGTCCCGCTCTTGACCGAGTCCTTCTTGATCGCCTCGAGCTGATCCTCGTAGATCATCTTCGAGTCGTGCAGCAGCCGGCCGATGAGCGTGCTCTTGCCGTCGTCGACGCTGCCGCAGGTCAAAAGGCGCAACAGTTCCTTGCGCTCATGCTGCGCGAGATAAGCGTCGATGTCCGTCGCGATGAGTTCAGACTGATGCGACATGGCTCAGAAATACCCTTCTTTTTTCTTCTCTTCCATCGACCCGGCCTGATCGTAGTCGATGACGCGGCCCTGTCGCTCGCTCTGGCGCGTGAGCAGCATTTCCTGAATAATCTCCGGCAGCGTCGTCGCCTTCGACTCGACCGCGCCGGAAAGGGGGTAGCAGCCGAGCGTGCGGAAACGCACCATCTTCATCTGCGGCTTCTCGCCCGGCTTAAGCTTCATGCGCTCGTCATCCACCATGATCATGTTCCCGTCGCGCATGACAATCGGGCGCTCGGCGGCGAAATACAGCGGGACGATCGGAATCTTCTCAAGGTGGATGTACTGCCAGACGTCCAGCTCGGTCCAGTTGGAGAGCGGGAAGACGCGGATGGACTCGCCCTTGTTGACCCGGCTGTTGTAGATGTGCCAGAGTTCGGGGCGCTGATTCTTGGGGTCCCATCGGTGATTGACGTCGCGGAAGGAGTAGACGCGTTCCTTGGCGCGGCTCTTTTCCTCATCGCGTCGCGCCCCGCCGAAGGCCGCATCGAACTGATGCTTGGTCAGCGCCTGTTTGAGCGCTTCGGTCTTCATGATGTCCGTGTGCTTTTTGGAGCCGTGCGTGAAGGGGTTGATGCCCTGCGCGACGCCTTCCTGATTGATGTGCACGATCAGGTCCAGGCCCAGCTCCTTGCGGATGTACCACTCGCGGAACTCGATCATTTCCCGGAATTTCCAGGTGGTGTCGACATGCATGAGCGGGAACGGCAGCCGGCCGGGGAAGAAGGCCTTCCGCGCCAGGTGCAGCATGACCGCCGAGTCCTTGCCGATCGAATAGAGCATCACCGGGCGTTCAAATTCAGCCGCGACTTCACGGATGATATGAATGCTCTCGGACTCGAGCTCTTTCAGATGCGTGATGTTGTATCCAGCCATGGGGCGGCTCGTCTTTGTCAATTCCTGGCGGCAGGGTCAGGGAGTATATCGGCTTGTCACGTCGTTGCCCACTGTCCCCGTCATGCCTGAGCCGCGCCCGTCGTCGCCGGGGCCACGCTGCGGCGCCCCACCGAGTGATACGCGAATCCCTGCTCGGCCATCGTCTTGGGCCGATACAGATTCCGACCGTCGAAAATCACCGGGCGGTTCATCCGCTGACGCATCTCCGCGAACTCCGGCGTGCGGAACTCGTCCCACTCGGTGCAGATGATCAATGCATCCGCCCCGTCCAGCGCCGCCATGGCGTCGGCGGCGTACGTGATCCGGTCGCGGAAAATGTGCTCGGCGCTTTCGTGAGCGACCGGGTCGTAGGCCGTCACCGTCGCGCGGTTCGAGAGCAGATGGTCGATGATCGTCACGGACGGGGCCTGACGCATGTCGTCCGTGCTGGGCTTGAACGCCAGTCCCCAGATGGCGAATTTCTTGCCCGCCAGATCGCCGTCGAAACATTTGTCGATGCGCGCGATGAAGCGGTAGCGCTGGCGCTGGTTCACTTCATGCACCGCACGCAGCAGTTCCGCCGGCGAGTTGCACATCTGACCCATGCTCACGCCCGCGAGCACATCCTTCGGGAAGCACGATCCGCCGAAGCCCAGCCCGGGGTACAGGAACTGGTTGCCGATGCGTTTGTCGGAGCACATGCCCTGCCGCACCTGCTCGATGTCCGCCCCGAGCGCTTCGCACAGCGAGGCGATTTCGTTGATGAAGCTGATCTTCGTCGCCAGCATGCAGTTGCTCGCGTACTTGACCATCTCCGCCGACGGCACGTCGAGCACGTAAATCGGATTGCCCTGCCGCACGAACGGCTCGTAAAGCTCGCGCAGACGCTCGCCCGCGTCCGGATGATCCACGCCGATCACCACGCGGTCGGGCTTGTTAAAGTCATTGATCGCCGCGCCTTCCTTGAGGAACTCCGGGTTGGAGCCCATGTAAAACGGCTTGTTCGTCCGCTCGGCGATCGCCGCGCGCACGCGCTGGTTCGTGCCGACCGGCACGGTCGACTTGACGATGATGATCTTCGGCTTCGCCTCGTCGATCGCGCCGCCGAAGGGGCCTTCGCCGTCTTCGAGCGCCTGCCCGATTTCCTCCGCGACTTTCATCACGGCCGTCAGGTCCGCCTTCCCGTTCTCATCGCTGGGCGTGCCCACGCAGATGAAAATCATGTCGGCTTCCTGGTACGACTTGGCGCGCTCGGTGGTGAAGTGCAGGCGATCATGCGCCGCGTTGCGATGCACCATCTCCTCCAGCCCCGGCTCGTAGATCGGAATCTCGCCCTTGTTGAGGCGGTCGATCTTCTTCTGGTCCACGTCCACGCAAGTCACGTGGTTCCCCACGTTCGCCAGACACGTGCCCGTCACCAGGCCCACATAACCGGTTCCCACCATGGTCAGATGCATCGAATCAGCTCCAAATACAGGACGGTCCGTATGCAGTTCTTCGGCTGATCGAAGCCGAGACTTTCACGACCGATAGACCCAATAATAGGCCGCTGCCCCGCCGATCCGCCGGGGGTTCAGCGCGGCAGTTTGTGGCTCTTGGTCGGCGGGCGATACGCATCGAGATTCAGCTTGCTGAAATAATCGATCGTCCGCGTCAGCCCCGCATCGAGCTTGACCGTCGGCTCCCAACCCAGCCGGGCCTTGGCCAGCGTGATGTCCGGCTTGCGCTGCATCGGATCGTCCACCGGCAGCGGCATGAACACCAGTTTCGACTTCGAATTCGTCAGCGCGATGACCTTCTCCGCGAGCTGACGAATCGTAAACTCATCCGGGTTGCCGATGTTGACCGGGCCCGTCAGATCGTCCGGCGCCGCCATCATCAGTTCCAGCCCCCGCACCAGGTCGTCCACGTAACAGAAACTCCTCGTCTGCTGCCCGTCGCCGTAGAGCGTGATGTCCTCGTTGCGAAGCGCCTGAAGAATGAAATTGCTCACGACCCGCCCGTCGTAGGGGTGCATGCGCGGCCCGTAGGTGTTGAAGATGCGCACGACGCGGATGTTGACCTTGTTGGCGCGGTGATAGTCGAAAAACAGCGTCTCGGCGCAGCGCTTGCCTTCGTCGTAACAGGCGCGGGGGCCGATCGGATTGACGTTCCCGCGGTAGCTTTCGGGCTGCGGGTGCACGGTCGGATCGCCGTACACTTCGCTCGTCGAGGCCTGAAGCACTTTCGCGTTCGTCCGCTTGGCCATGCCCAATACCGTCGCCGCCCCGATCACCGACGTCTTGATCGTCTTGATCGGATTGTGCTGATAGTGCACGGGCGAGGCGGGACACGCCAGGTTGTAGATTTCGTCGACTTCGAGCCAGACCGGGTGCGTGATGTCGTGGCGGATCAATTCGAAGTTCGGTTCATCGAGCAGATGCGCGATGGTCGTCTTCTGGCTCGTGAAGAAATTATCGAGGCAGATGACATCGTGCCCGTCGCGGACGAGGCGTTCGCACAGATGCGAGCCGATGAATCCGGCGCCGCCGGTGACGAGGATGCGTTTGAGCGTGCTCATGCGTGCGGAAATCCCTTGTGCATGCGGGGCATGCGCGTCCGTCGAGTCAGCGGCGACAAGTGCGGATCCCCCCGACGCCCCGGACCCCTGATCGCACCGCCCGCGAATAAGCAATCGGCCAGTCTAGCCGCAAACATAACCCTTGCAACACGATCGCGGGGCGATTCTAGACTTTCCCGGACCAGCGGGCTATAAACCTTGCGACCGGTCTGGCCGATGATCAAATGCATCGCGCGTGACGCGGTCGCGCTTTTTCATCCGTCGGAGTCGGACCATGTGCGGAATCGTCGGTTATCTCGGTTGCAAATCCGCCCAGTCCACCCTGCTCGAAGGCCTCAAGCGCCTCGAATACCGCGGCTATGACTCGGCCGGCATCGCCTGCGTCGAAACCGACGGCCTGCGCGTCGTCCGCTCCGCCGGCCGCATCAGCGTCCTGGAAGACCGCCTCAAGCAGTCCGGCGCTCTGACCGGCCGCATCGGCATCGCCCATACCCGCTGGGCCACCCACGGTCCGCCCACCGAAAACAACGCCCACCCGCACACCGACGCCGCCGGCCGCATCGCACTCGTCCACAACGGCATCATCGAAAACTACACCGCCCTGCGACAGTACCTCGCCGACAAGGGCGTCGCCTGCGTCTCCGACACCGACACGGAAGTGCTCGCCAAGATGGTCGGCTACCTCTACGCCACCGGCAAGTTCGACCTCGAAGCCGCCGTCCAGGCCGCCCTGCGCGAAGTCACCGGCGCGTACGCCATCGCCGTCATCTGCGCCGATGAACCCGACACCCTCGTCGTCGCCCGCAAGGGTTCGCCGATGATCATCGGCCTCGGCGACAACTGCTTCGTCGCCGCCTCCGACGCCTCCGCCATCATCGCCCACACCGCGCAGGTCATGACCCTCGACGATTATCAGGTCGCGCGGCTCCGTCTGACCGCCGACGGCTGCGACGTCCGCACCACGACCGTCGACAACGTCCCCGTGACGCGCGACGTCGAAGAGCTGGAGATGAACCTCGAGCAGATCGAACTGGGCGGGTATCCGCACTTCATGATCAAGGAGATCATGGAGCAGCCGCAGTCGCTGACCAATGCCCTGCGCGGCCGCATCGACCGGCGCGAGGGCCGGGTCGTCCTCGGCGGGATCAACAGCTTCGCGCGCGAACTGGTGCGCGCCCGCCGCGTGATCCTCACCGGTCAGGGCACCGCATGGCACGCGTGTCTGCTCGGCGAATACCTCATCGAGGATCTGGCGAAAATCCCCGCCGAGACCGAGTACGCCAGCGAATTCCGCTACCGCAATCCGATCATCGAGGACGGCACGGTCGTCATCGCCGTCAGCCAGTCGGGCGAAACCGCCGACACGCTCGCCGCCCTGCGCGAAGCGAAGGAGCGCGGGGCGCTGGCGCTGGGCGCGGTCAACGCCGTCGGCTCGTCGATCGCGCGCGAAACCGATGCGGGCGTGTACCTGCACGTGGGACCCGAAATCGGCGTGGCGTCCACCAAGGCCTTCATGGGCCAGGTCGCCGTGCTGACGTTGCTGGCGCTGTTCATGGGCCGTCGCAAATTCCTCAGCGCCGATGCGATGGACCATTATCTCGAAGAACTCGAGAAGCTGCCCGAGCATGTCACCCAGGTGCTCCAGCAATCCGACTACATCCGCGAGGAAGTCGCCAAGGTGATCGATCGCGAGAACTGGCTCTTCCTCGGGCGCGGCTACAACTACCCCGTCGCGCTCGAAGGCGCCTTGAAACTCAAGGAAATCAGCTACATTCACGCCGAGGGCATGCCCGCCGCCGAGATGAAGCATGGCCCGATCGCGCTGATCGATCAGGGCATGCCCGTCGTCTTCGTCGTCCCCTCCGGCTCGCAGTACGAGAAGGCGATCAGCAACATCGAAGAAGTCAAAGCCCGCGGCGGGCGCATCATCGCCGTCGCCGATGAAGGCGATACGCATATCGAAAAGTACGCCCACACGGTCCTGCGCATCCCGTCGGTTCCCGAACCGCTCCAGCCGCTCTTGAGCGTCGTGCCGCTTCAGCTCCTCGCCTACCACGCCGCCGTCCTGCGCGGCCACGACGTCGACAAGCCGCGCAATCTCGCCAAGAGCGTCACGGTCGAGTAACCCCCAAGGCGAGGACTCAGCGCCGCCAAGCCCCGATCCCTCCGCCCCACCCCACATCGCCTGGTTCGTGTTTCGAGTTTCGTAATTTCACCGCCAAGCGTCTATAACCCGCAAATATCAAACAACCTACTTTGCCCCCGCTCACCCCCCAGCCGACTTTGTGCGGATTGTTCGAAATCCATCGCAAATTATTATGTGCACGGTGGATGGATTTGAATTGACTTCATATCAATTGCGAGTATCTTCTGACTTAGAGGTGTTCCCCATTCCGCGGGGTGCCCAAGGTCAGTCGCCCGGATGGAAATGGCCGTGATGCCTGTGTGTGTCGCGTGGCATCGAGGGCCTGAAATCGGTGCGGGCGATCGCTTGTTGAGCGGGACGAATTCGGGGATGGATCATGCAGGTTCATGTGTTATCGCTCAGAAATTGCAGCACGGAGCCCGCATGGGGCTGCGTGGTCGAATTTGAAAATGTCATTCAGCAGACATGCGACGCGGTGCTGATCACGCCCGAATACCGCACGCTGCGCGACAAGCTTCCGCGCCCGATCCGCCGGCTCGTCGCGGGCTACAAACTCGAACACGCCTTCGACAACAACGTGCCCAAATCCGAGCGTCTGCTCGTGCTCGTGGGCTTGAGCCCGCGGTCGATGGAGGCGATGGGGGCGATCTCCGATTTGCGGTCGGTCTACGGCAAGGTGTGCGCGTATATCTTCGATGCGTGGGAGCCGCACTTTCAGAAGTACGCGGCGCTGTTCGACCATATCTTCATCCCGCTCACGGGAACGCTCGATCGGTTCCGCAGTGCGTACCGTGTGCCCGTGGACTACGTGCCGCTGGCGGCGGACGTGCTCAATTTCGGGGAGAATCGGCCGGACCGCTACATCGACCTGCTCGGCTACGGGCGACAGTATCAGCCGCACAGCGACTACTTCGCCAAGGAGTTCAACCGCCGCGGGTCCGGCGGGACGTACTATCACACGACGATCGACAATCTGCAGATTCCGTCGTTCGAGGCGCATCGCCGGCTGTTCTGGCAGATTCTTCGGCAGTCGAAACTCGCGTTGGCGTACGATCATCTTCGCACGCCTTCGGTGCGCAAGTTCAGCGCGCCGATGCTGGGGCAGCGGTGGTTCGAGTGTCTGGCGTGCGGGTGCGCGATCGTGGGTTGGCGCCCGAGATGCGCGGATGCGGACGAGTTGATGGACTGGCCCGATGCGACGATCGAATTGTCCGAATCGCCCGAGCGGGCGCTGGACGAGATTCATGAATTGCTTTCGGACAAACCGCGCCTCGACCGCATGCATCACAACAACTTCATCCAGGCGCTGGCGCGTCACGATTGGCGGCACCGGCTCGCCGCCATGTTCACGAAGATGAACCTGCCCCTGCCGGACAATCTCACCGCCGCGCTGTCGCACATGCAGTACGTCGTCGACCAGTTCCGCCACGCCGACACGTCCACGTCCATTCCCCAACCCGTCATCGAGATGCGGGAAAGCACCCGAATCTCCTGCAACACCTCCGAATAACCCGCGAGCTGCGGATTCCGCTGCGAACGTCATTCGACGATCGGCAATTGGGTCATTTCACCCACCCGATCGCACCGGCGCGTCGCGATCGGCGCACCGGCATGACCAAAACGCGCACCGGCGCGACAAGCACTCGGCCGCACCCGCGATATCGTTGCGCCATGCGGGATCGCGACGCGAATTATTGCCTTCACGATGCGCATGGAGCGCGCAGCGCCCGTTCCATGCGCTTCCACGTCCCTGATTTACCCCGACCGGCGCGTCGCGAACCCATTGCCAGGTCGGTGCGCGTTGGAAATATGGCGCAATGAAAAGGCGGGGAGACTCAAGTCTCCCCGCCTTGGGTCGCGTCAAAGGGGTGATCACTTCCAGTGCTTTTTGATCGTCTTGATGCCTTCGGTGTAGACGTGCTCGGGGCTCGGGAAAAAGTCGCGCCAGACGCGTGTGGCGGCGGCGAGCGCGGGCAGCGCCCGGCCGAAGGCCTCGATCGTCAGCCAGCCGTCATAACCCGCCGCCTTGAGTCCGCCGATGGCGGCGGCCATGTCGATATGCCCGAATCCCGGCGTACCGCGGTCGTTTTCGGAGATGTGCACGTGTCGAATCACGCCGACGTTGGGCTTGATGATCCCAACGGGGTCTTTTTCTTCGATGTTGGCGTGGAACGTGTCGTACATCGTGCCGAAGTTGGGATGATTGACCTGTTTCACGTACTTGGCGGCGTCGGCCATCGTGTTCAGGAAGTAGCACTCGAAGCGGTTGAGGTACTCGAGCGCGAGCACGACGCCGGCGTTCTGGGCGTAGTCGGCGGCCTTGCGGTGCACCTCGGCGGCATGGGCCTTTTCGGTCGCGGTGCCGCCTTCACCGGTGAAAATGCCCAGCGGCTGATGGAAAGGCCCGAGCAGCGTCTGCGCCTCCATCGCGTGACAGCAGTCGATCGCCCACTTGAGATGATCGAACGCCCCCGCCCGGCTCGCCGCATCGGGGCTCACGCAACTGTGCTGCTCATCGGGCATGACCGTCACGGCCGTGCACTGAAGCCCGTTGTTCTTGAGCACGCGGCCCAGCTTCGTGTAATGCTCGACATCCCCGGCGAAAAGCGGGATTTCCACACCGTCGTAGCCCGCCGCCTTGAGCTTCTCCAGCAGCGGATGATGCTCTTGTTCGACGAAGCCGGTCCACAGAAGCAGGTTGAATCCGATTTTCATAGAGGTCCTCGCGAGGCGTTACTTGAGGTATTTTTCGATTTCCGTCACGACGGTCTGGGCCAGCGCTTTGTATCCGTCGGGCGTGAAATGCACATTGGCTTTGAGCTGGGTGTCGGGATGATCCTTGACGAAGGTGAACATGTCCTGCGTCGGCACATCATACTTTTTCATGACGCGCGCCGCCGCTTCGTTGTACTTGGCCGAGTCGCCGACGATGCGGCCGACGGTCCCTTCCGGGACGGGCGTCGTGTTGCGCCAGATGAGCTTCGCGCCCGTCTGCTTGAGGCGGGCGACGAGCTTGTCGAGATTCGCTTCGTACTCGTCGATGGGCACCTGATAATGCGCCCCCGGGCTGTTGACGGGGACGATCTTGTCGCCCTTGTCGCCGATGAATTTCAGATCGTGCAGGCCCCAGTTGAAATGGATCACATCCCACTTCCCGTCGCCGAGCCATTCGTCGATGTGCTTGAGCCCGTTCGTCGTCGGCCCGCAGTTGGTCAGCGGGCGATGCACGTTCGCCTTCCCCTGCAAAAGCGCCCGCACCGGCACGGTGTACCCGATCGAAATCGAATCGCCGATGATCAGAACCCGCGGCAGTTTCGGGTCATCCTTCACCGGCTTCATCGCCGAATCCTTCGACGCCTTGCCCCCGTCGCCCGGCTCGTCCGTCCCCGCCGCCCGCACCGACGAGCCGATCAACAGTCCGCACAGGAGCGACAACATGATTGAGCGATGAACATACAGCATGGGATGCCTCCAATCAGTGTCCGGGCAAAACGCCGATTATACCGATTCATTGCATGCTGCACAGCGCCCCGCCCCGCACCGCCGATCGCCGCGCGTAAAAAAAGCACGGCCGAGGGGGGCCGTGCCACGGGTTGTGATCGCAAATCCACCGAAGTTCACCGCACGATGCGGGCCGATCCGCCGGCGGCGGTGTGCTTGAGTTCGCTGAGCGTGATCTGGCTCGTGTCACCGCGCGTCGTCATCAGCAGCGCGCCATGCGCCACGCCCAGGTCGACGCATTCCTGCGGCCCCATGCCCGTGAGGAACCCGTACGTGAAGCCCGACGCGAACCCGTCGCCGCCGCCGACGCGGTCCTCGATCTCCAGGCCGGGGTACTGGATGCCGTCGTAAAAAGTGCCTTCGTGCCACATGATGGCGGACCAGTCATTGATGCCCGCGGACTTGACGCCGCGCAGCGTGGTGCCGACGACCTTGATGTTCGGGTAGTCATTGACGACTTTCTCGACCATCTTCTTGAACGCGGTCGTGTCGATTTCGCCCGCTTCGACGTCGACGCCTTCGACCTCGTAGCCGAGCACTTTCTGAAAGTCCTCTTCGTTGCCGATGAGGCAGTCGATGTACTTCACGAGCGGCTTGGTCGTTTCGATGGCGTCCTTGCTCGACCAGAGTTTGGAGCGGAAATTCAGGTCATACGAGACGATCGTCCCCGCTTCGTGCGCTGCCTTGACCGCCTCCGCGACGACCTGCCGGGTCGAGGTCGACAGCGACGCCATGATGCCGCCGGTGTGGAGCCATCGCACGCCGCGCTTGGCGAAGAGCGTCTTCCAATCGACGTCGCCGGGCTTCATCTTGGAAGTCGCGGAGTGACCGCGGTCGTAGAGCGTCACCGAAGCGCGCGGGCCGGAGCCGACTTCGGTGAAGTTGAGTCCGATGCGTGCTTCGCGTCCGACGCCGTCGTACTTCATGTTCACGACATGCGCGATATCCATGCCCGCCGAACGCGCGTGATTGAGGACGATCTTGCCGACGGGATTATCGACCAGCCCGCCGACCCATCCGGTGCGGAGTCCGAGCCGGGCCAGCGCGTACGAGACGTTGTACTCGCCGCCGCCGACGCAGACTTCCATGAGATTGGCGAACTCGATGCGGCCGTGCCCCGGCGGGCTCAACCGCACCATGCACTCACCCAGACTCACCTGGTCAAGCTGGCACTCGGACGCGGGACGAATCTTCAAAGACATGGCGAAGTTCCTGGTTTCTGGTTTCTGGTTTCTGGTTTCGAGTTTCCCCGATGGGGTCGATGTTTTTAGACCCAAACCGCCCCGCCGTCAATCCCACTTTCGCGCCCCTGCGTACCTGAATTTGCGTCAGGCCGAGTGTGGAGCGGGGAATGGGGAGTGCGGAGTGAAAAGCAAGCGGCGATCAAAAATCGCAGTCGCACTCGCCGTTGTTGTATTTGAGCGCGAACAGCTCAAAATCGACGAGCGGCTTGGGGTCGGTCAGACCGTGCGGGTGATGATCGCCGCCGGGCTTGAGGATCACCTTGATGGACCCGCCCAGTTCCTGATACCGCTTCTGCACAATCTCACCATTCTCAATGAACGGCACAACCGTATCCGAGTCGCCGGCAACAATCAGAATCGGCACATGCGCTTTTGCCAACCCTTCGAGCCGGTCGAACGGCTGCTGCTTGTAGTCGAGCATCTCCTGTTCGCTCTTCATGCCGTAAGCCGCGATCGCGCGCTGCCAGTCGGCGGGCGAACCCTTCCCCTTGCCCTTCCCGCCGGGCCAGCTTTTCAGATCGCACACCGGCGCATCGCCGTAAATCGCCAGCACGCGATCCGGATGCCGCGCGCCCCAGTTGATGATGAACAGTCCGCCCCGGCTCAGCCCCTTGAGCACCGGCTTCTTCGAGAGCCCGTGTTTCGTCGTCAGTTCGTCATAGAAGTGATCCCACACCACCATCGACGCATCATTGCCGTACATGTTGCCCGTGTCGACGTAGGCGATGTGCCACCCCTGCTTGACCAGCTCCAGATCATCATTCGTCGCCACGCCCGGAAACCGCGCCCGCCACATCCACGGCGAACCCGCCGCCGCCTTGCTCGGCTCGATCACGAAGGCGGTCCGCCCTTCGAACTTGAATTCATGCTTGTCAAACCCCTCCCACTTCTTCACAGCCCCCGGCCAAGGCTCCGCCGCCGAAACGATCGGAACAAAAACCAGAAGGACGATCAGCGTCCATAACTTTTGCATGAGAGCCTCCACAAATCGCGTTGAAAAACACATGGCGGGAACGAGGGACATTCTATCGGCCCTGCGACTCCATCGCCTTGTAGCGCTCCTCCGCCGCCTGTTGAAATACGTTCTTCGCTTGGGCGCCGTCGCCGGGGAAACCGGCGTGTTGGACGAGCCAGATATAGATCAGGCCGCGCTTGGCGGCGGCGTCCGTCGCATACGCCCCGCCGTGTGCGAACCAGTCGGGGCCGACCGCGAGCCCGAGGCCGTAACTCTGCGGGACGTTCGTCGGCGTCTGACGCATCGTCAATTGTTTGACCGCTTCAGCCGACAACACGCGATTACCGTCGAGTTCGCCGCCGTTGACGAGCATCTGAAAGAATCGCATCACATCATGAGCCGTCGAAAACAATCCGCCCGCCGGCATGGGCGTGCGATTGACGCGATCCGTCAGCGGATAACGCAACTGCTCGATGTCGATGGCGACGAGCCCTTTCTTGCCCGGCCCCGGCTTGTACGAACCGGCAATCCGCGCGACCTGCGACTCCGTCGGCCAGAACGTCGTGTCTGTCATGCCCAACGGATCAAACAGCCGCTTCTGCATGAACGTCTCGTACGGCTCGCCGCTGACGATCTCGATGATGCGGCCGGCCGTGTTGATCCCTTCGTTGGAATAGCTGTACTTCTCGCCCGGCTGCGTCATGAGCGGCGTCATCGCATAGCTGATCACGCGCGTCCGCAGCGGCAGCACATCCAGCGTCGGCTCCTCAATCGCCGACCGGAACCCCATCCCGCTCATGTGCGAAAGCACATCCCGCACCGTGACCGCCCGCACCGGCTTGACCAGCTTCGTCACATCGCCGTCCGTCCCCGCCATGACGCGCTGCTCATTGAAGAGCGGAATGTACTTGCCCACCGGATCATCCAGCGACACTTTCCCCTCGTCCACGAGCATCATCAGCGCCGCCGCCGTCATGCCCTTGCTCTGCGAAGCGATCCAGAACATCGCGTCCATCGCCATCGGCTTGCGGCCCGCAATATCCGCCCACCCGACCGTCTCCGCGTCGATGACCTTTTCGCCATCCGCCACAACCATCACCGCCCCCGCCAATTCCTCCCGATCAACAAACGGCTGAATCTTCTCCGCCAGCGGGCCGGCGCCCGCGCTCAATAGGGCTAATAGACACAGCAACGTGATGCGGGTCTTCATGATGGTGATCCTCGTGAGAACGGGTGATGCGAACGGCTATCAGAATACTCAAAATCTCCGCCAGCGATCCACCGGCAAATAGCGCCAGCCAACAACACCGACGAAATTCTCGACCGGCACGCGGCCGAACATGCGAGAATCCATACTCTGATCTGTATTATCACCGAGCATGACCCACCCTTCCGCTGCCGGAAATTCGCTTGTTTCGCCGATTCGTGTGTAGTACACATCCCTCCAGAGCGCGATTCGGCGCAGCGCAACCGCACAACCGCGTACATCGATCTCCACAGTACAGAGCTCGTCGGCGCTGGTATCGGTGGCAAGATCATTCGCCGTTACCAGCCGATTATTTTGATAGATGAGCGCCTTGCCATCGCGCGTCGCCAAGCGCAGGACACTGCCGGCGGGCGGGCGCGGCAACGGGACGGATGTCCACGGCGCAGCGTTGATCTGAATGCCCGATGCTCCATTGGGATAAACGATGAACTTGACGGTCTGACTCCCAAATACACGCGTCACTTCGAGAGCCGACATCTCCGGTCCCGTCAGTGATGCCACGTCCAGATCAATTCGGACGTCGCCCACTGGATAGGTCCGCCCTGGAAAATTCTGCGTGGTTTGATCGTAGGAAAGCCCCGAATCGATCGTTCCTTTATACCGCAGGACTTCCGCAGTTGGCTTTTCCGTCGCGTCACACGACCAACCAACGCCAACATGTTTCCACTGCGACGGATCATCAGCATGCCAGCACGGCCCCTCATCGATCGCCTGCTTCGCAGTAAAAGCGGTGTCGTGGAGCGGGAACCACAGATCGTCACAGACAGGCGACTGACCGGGCTCGGCGGGCGTCTTGGAGATGAGCTTTCCGTCAATCACGATTTCGCCGCCAACGATCGCGACGCGCTCGCCCGGCAGTCCGATCAAGCGTTGCACAAATCGAACGGAAGGCACTTGAGGATTGTTGTAGATAACAAGGTTCCACCGCTTGGGCGATCGCGTCTTGTCGGCCAGAAAGCGATCGCCGCTGAAAACCGCCGCCCCTCGCGGCACCGTAACCTGACGTCCGCAATTCGGACATAACAGCGAAACCGCTTCGGGAATCGGTGAAGCGGCGGTCCGATCGAGCGTGTAGTGAACCGGCGCGGCGGCGATCGGGAAGCCGCAGTTGTCGCACGTCGCCTGCAGGTGGACGCCATAAAGTGTCGGCGCCATACCGCCCGTTGGCATCACAAATGCGTGGATGAGAAAAGGCCTCTGGCCCAAGGCGATCACAAGGTTAAAAACGCTATTGACGACGATCAGGACGATGGTCATCAGGAACGCCCGATTTGACGATACGCCGAGCATCCGCCGCATCAGCAGATACGGAATGCTCAGACTCACGATCAATACTCCGGCACTGATGACACTCCTAGCGTCTTCAACCGACTTCGTTCCATTGTCGGATATCCGCGACAGCACATACAGGGTGAGCAGATTGATGAGCCCTACGAATATCAATGAAGCGGTGATCAATTGACACGCGACGAAGTTTCGCCGCTGCATGATCAGCCAGAAGATCGTCCCCGTCATACCAATGGGAACAACCACTGAAATCGCAATGATCACGAAAAGCGTGAAAGTCGACAAGGCGCACCCCCGGCTGAATGTCGTGCTCTGATCTTACACGGTCTTGAACGTTGTCGCATCAAACGCCACGCCGGCTTCTTCGGCGATGTGTTTGAATTCGTCGAGTTCGGCGGCGGTGAAGAGGAGGCCGCCGTGTTTTTGCGACTCGGCGGCGGCGCGGGCCTCGATCTGACCAGGGAGGATGCAGGACTCGTTGCCGTGGCCGAGCACGTCGGCGATGACGGCTTTGACGTTGTCGGCCTGCGAGCGGCCCTTGGCGAAGCTGACGCCGATCGCTTCGGGGTGGATCACTTCGAAGTAGAAGTTGGCGGTGCGTTTCTCGTCCGCGTCGCCGACGCCCCAGCGGTTGCGCAGCGTCGGGAGCGATCCGCCGATGTAGGCGCCCCAGAGTTCGTTGATGAGGGCGAGGCCGTAGCCCTTGTGCTGACCGAAGGGCATGAGCGCGACGACATCGTTGGGGTTGGTGGTTTCCTTGCCGTTCTTGTCGACGCCGGCACCGGGCGGAAGGGTCTTGCCTTCGCGCTTGAACTGTTGAACGCGACCCATGGCGACGGTGCTGGTGGCCCAGTCGACGCAGATGGGGTAGCCGATCGCGTCGGTCGTGGGGAAGCCCCAACTATGCGGATTGGTGCCGAGCGTCGGGAATTTGCCCATAAAAGGCACGACCTCGGCGAGGGCGGCGGTGCAGTTGGTGTAGGCGATGTAGCCCTTCTTCGCGGCGTCGATCA
The DNA here is from genome assembly GCA_016125255.1 of Planctomycetota bacterium. Lineage (NCBI taxonomy): Bacteria > Pseudomonadati > Planctomycetota > Planctomycetota bacterium. Next base: position 100,311 of record WGMD01000002.1, read on the forward strand.
CGTACCCGCCGCCCCAGAGATAGTGAAACGCATTGTCGACACTCACGACGCCGACGCCGAATTCGTCCGCGAGCTTCATCGCCGTGTCCATCGCTTCGAACGCCACGGCCTGTCCGAGCTTCTTGTTGGCGTTCCATCGCTGAACGGCTTTGAACTTCGTGGGCAGCTTTTCGATCTTCGCATCGGGGACGCAGCCGCCTTTTTTGGAGCCGAAAAGCTCATCGAGATGCAGGGCCTTGATGGCGTTGTGCGTCTTGATGCCGTGCCACGCGGCCAGCTCGCAGAAGCGCGCGCCCTGATCGGCCTCGGCGGCGGTGTAGCCCCGCTTGCGATACGCGGCGGCGACGAGGTCGTTGTGAACGGACACCGGCATGACATACTGAGCGTTCATGGTTGTTTCCTGTGGAATTTAGGGTAGGGTAGTTTACTGCATTTGAGGGCGGCAAACCAAAAGCGAGAGCAGGCCGCGAGCGGCATCGCTAAACGGGTCGATTCAACCTTCCTCGGTTTTGAATCGACGCAGAATCACCGGCCGGCCGAAGATGCAGATCAGCACGATCACCACCAGCGCCGCGAGAATGATCGGCTCCTTGATGGCCAATCGCCCCAGCAGGGTCACACCCGCCGCCCCCGCACCGATCGCCCCGGCCCACGACGCCCAGCGGTGCTGCTCGATGCGGCGGGCGGCGATGACGTTGACCGTGGCGAAGGTGAACAGGAAGGCCAGACTCGCCGCTTCGACAAGCTGGTCCAGCGCCCCGATCGCCGCCAGCAGCGCTCCGAAGCCCGCGAGCATCAGCACGCTGCGACCGGGGATGCGCGACTTGTTCGTATGGGCGAACCACTTGGGCAGCTCGCCATCGTCAGCGACGATGCGCGTCAGGCGGGCGGTGGCGAAGAGCGTCGCGTTGATCGCCGAGGCGGTCGAAAACGCGGCGGCGATCGAGACGAGAATCTTGCCGGTCATGCCCAGCGCTTTCTGGCCCGCCTGCGCGAGGGCGATTTCCTTGTGTTCGATGAGCTTGCCCGCCCCGACGAGTGAGGCCGCGCCCAGACTCACGACGATGTAGACGAAGATGACCGCCACGATCGCCCAGAGCACCGCCCGGTGCAGCGTCTTTTTCGGATTCTCGATGTCCTCGTAGTCGTATGTGAGCAGTTGAAAGCCCTCGTAGGCCATGAAGATCGACGCACCGCCGACGAGGGCGCCGAGGAACCCGCCGGGGCTGGCCTGATCGTATTGGAGGTTGGCGGGTTTGAAGGCCCAGAGGCCGATGACGGCGAGGCCGATGAGAATGGCGAGTTTGCCCCAGACCGTGATGATCTCCAGCCACGACGCCTCGCCGACGCCCAGCAGGTTCACGCCCGCCAGCAGGCCCACGATGACGACCGCCGCGACGCGGTCGAACCAGCCGGAAAGGTTGAACATCGCGCCGAGGTAGTGACCGAAGGTGAAGGCGTAGACGGAGAGCGTCAGGACGTAGCCGAGGATGAGGATCCACGAGAGCGACCCGGCGATGTTGTTACGGTTGACTTGGCGCAGGAAGGTGAACGCCCCGCCGCCTTCGCCGAATTTGGAGGCGAGGGCGACGTAGCTGAATCCGGTCGCCAGCGCGATGAGCCCGGCGAGGACGAAGCTGAGCCAGGCCCATTGACCGGCCATGGTGATGACGACGCCGAGCACGGAGAAAATCCCCCCGCCGACCATGCCGCCGACGGCCATGGACCATGTGGCGTTGAACCCCATTTTTTCCTGGGCGTCGCTCATGGTACGGGCACCAATAAAAAAGAGCGGGCAAGCCCGCTCGCGAAACGGTCAGATCTTGATCTGCGGGCGGCCGGGTTCGGGCCAGTCGACGTGGAAGAACTGGCCGCGCTTCTGGTCGACGCGCTCGTAGGTGTGGGCGCCGAAGTAGTCGCGCTGGGCCTGTAGCAGGTTCGCCGGGAGGCGGGCGGATCGGTAGCCGTCGTAGTAGGACAGGGCGCTCATGAACGCCGGGGCGGGGATGCCCTTTTCGGCGCACAGCGCGACGATCGCGCGCCAGTCGTCCTGCCCGTTGTTGACCGCCTTCTTGAAGTAGGGGTCGAGCAGGAGATTGGTCAGCTTCGCGTCCTTGCCGTAGGCATCAGTGATCTTCTGAAGGAATTTGGCGCGGATGATGCACCCGCCGCGGAAGATCTTGGCGATCTGCCCGAAGTCGAGAGTCCACTTGTATTCCTTCTGCGCCTCGGCCATGAGCTGGAAGCCCTGGGCGTAGGCGCAAATCTTCGAGCAGTACAGCGCCTGCTTGACCATCTCGACGAGCTTCTTCTTCTTGACCTTCGTCGTGGGCTTGGGGCCCTTGAGCTTCTTGCTCGCCGCCACGCGTTCCTCCTTCAGCGCGGAAAGGCACCGCGCGAAGACCGCCTCGGCGATCGCGTTGGCGGGGATGCCCATGTCCAGCGCGTTGACGGACGTCCACTTGCCCGTGCCCTTCTGGCCGGCCGTGTCGAGCACGACGTCGACGAGGAACTTGCGCTTGTTGGTCGGGTCCTTCTGCTGAAGGATGTCGGCGGTGATTTCGATCAGGTAGCTGGCCAGCTCGCTCTTGTTCCAATCGGTGAAGACTTCACTGAGCTGATCGGGCTTGAAGCCGCCCAAGCGCGTGAGGATGTCATACGCTTCGCAGATGAGCTGCATGTCGATGTATTCGATGCCGTTGTGGACCATCTTGACGTAGTGGCCGGCGCCGTCGGAGCCGATGTAGGTCGTGCAGGGCACGCCGCCGCTGACGGGTTTGCCGGGCTCGGCACCTTCGATGGGCTTGCCGCTCTTGTCATCGACCTTGGCGGCGATGGCCTTCCAGATCGGTTCCAGATGCTTCCAAGCATCCTTGTCCCCGCCGGGCATCAGCGACGGGCCGAAGCGTGCGCCCAGCTCGCCGCCGGAGACGCCGGAGCCGAAGAACTTGCACTTGTCGGCATAGGTCTTCTCGCGCCGGATCGTATCGGTCCACAGCGAGTTGCCCGTGTCGATGACGATGTCATCCTTCTCGACGCCCGCTTCGATGAGCTGATCGACGACCGCGTCGACGGCCGGGCCGGCCTTGACGAGGATGATGATCTTGCGCGGCTTCTTGATGGCGGCGACGAACTCGCGCAGGTCGGCGCAGCCGACGAGCCGATCCGCCGCCGGCTCGCTGGCCTTGCACTTGGCGACCCAGTCGTGCGTCACCTGAGCGGTCCGGTTGTACACGGCGATCGTGTACCCGTGATCCGCGATATTCAGCGCGAGGTTCTGCCCCATCACCGCCAAACCGATCAGCCCGACTTCCGCAGTGTTGTTTGTGGACATATCTGTTCCTTTGATATCACCCGGCCATGTGGCGATATGGTGATCTGGTGAAGTGGTGATGTAAAGTCAGTCTCCGAAGGAAGTCTTTCGCATCCGGGAAAATATTTTCAACAGTTCCGTCGCTTCGCGGGTCAAATCCGCGATCCGTTCGGCCTTGATCATACCAACTTCTTCGATCACGCTCAGCCAGTGGGCCGATTCATCCGCTTCCTCCACCACCACGCAGAGCTTGGCCCGGAACTCCTTCTTGCTGCGCGAACGCCGGGCCGCCCGGTAGTTGGCGGCGATCGAGGTCGCCGACCGGGCCAGTTGCCGGGCCACGACATCCGCCGACCGCCTTTTCGGCAGCGCATCCACCAGTTTCAGCACTCTTATACCAAACTTCGTCGCCCGATTCTGTAATTCTTCCGGCGTCATGACGCATGTTCCCGGCCGCATCCACATCGCCATATCACCATATCACCACTTCACCATTTATTGGCTTGAATATAGTCCGAGTTCCCCTTCAAAAAGTTCACCACATTCAGCGTCGCCCGAACCGCCTGCCGCTCCACGCTCTCGAACGTCCGGCTGCCCACATGCGGCGTCACCACGATGTTGTCGACCTCCTGAAACACATGCGGCGTCTTCATCGGCTCGACTTCCAATACGTCCGTCGCGTACCCCGTCAGCTTCCCGCTCTTGCACGCCGCGACGATGGCGTCGTCGACGACCAGACCGCCGCGGGCGGTGTTGACGATCATCGCCCCGTCCTTCATCCTGGCGATCCGCTCAGCATTGATCAGCCCGGCGGTTGCCGGCGTCATCGGCATGTGCAAGCTGACCACATCCGCCTTCGCCAGCACCTCATCCGCGCTCGCCGCCTTCTCCACCTTGTACTTCCACGCGAACGCCCCGTCCCAGTATTCGTCGAACGCAATGGGCTTCATCCCGAACGCCGCGGCTCGGACGATGACCTCCTTGCCGATGCGGCCCATGCCGAGAATGCCCACCGTCTTGCCCATCAGCTCCGACCCCGTGACGCGCTTCCATTGCCCCGCCTTGACCGCGCGCATGTGAGGCCAGAAGTGTTTGGCCAGCGCGATCATCAGACCGATGGCGTGCTCGGCGACGGTCGTGTGGTTCACGCCGGGCGTGAAGAGCACCGGAATTTTTTTGCTGGTGGCGTGATTGACGTCGATGGAGTCCAGGCCGATGCCGTACTTGGCGATGACCTTGAGCTGGGGGAGCATGGCGTCGATGACTTTGGGGCTGAAGATGTCATCGCCGTTGAGCGTCCCGTCGAAGGGGCCTTCCTTGGCGATGACGTCGAGCATCTGCTGTTCGGAAAGCGGTCCGCGGGCGCGGACGATTTCGAAGCCGGACTTGGCGAGCAGGTCGTGATGGGCGCCGGGGGTGTCCTGATAGCTGGTCGTGGTCAAAAGCACGCGCATGGCGGGCGATCTCCGTATGTTCCAAAGGGAAATTAAGAGCGATCAACGGTAACGATTTTTGGCCCCGGTGCAAGACGGATCAATCCCGATCTTTCGCGCGCCTGATCCCGATATTTCCCGCCATCGTGCTTTACCGACCGGCGGTCCGGCGTGTACAGTAGCACGCATATGTCCGAGTCGGAGCCCGTCATTTCGCTACAGAACGTCCGCAAGAGTTTCGACGGCCGCGTCGTGCTCGATGATGTGACGTTCGATGTCATGCGCGGACAGACCATCGTCATCATGGGCGGGTCCGGCTGCGGCAAATCCACCACGCTCCGCATGATCATCGGCTCCTTCAAACCCGACTCCGGCTCGATCAAGCTCTACGGACAGGACGTCACCAGCGCCGACGAAGCCCAGCTCAACAACCTCCGCAAAAAGTTCGGCATCCTCTTCCAGTCCGGCGCCCTGTTCAATTCGATGACCATCGCGCAGAACGTCGCGCTCCCCTTGCAGGAACATACCGAACTCGACCCGCTGACCATCGAGATCATGGTCAAGATCAAGCTCGAACTCGTCGGACTGCGCGAACACGCTGACAAATTCCCCGCGCAGATCAGCGGCGGGATGAAAAAGCGCGCCGGGCTCGCCCGTGCGCTCGCTCTCGATCCGCAGATTCTTTTTTACGACGAACCCAGCGCGGGGCTCGACCCGGTGACCAGCGCCGAGATCGATCAGCTCATCATTGACCTGTCGCGCAAGCTGCATGTGACGAGCGTGGTGGTGACGCACGAGATGGACTCGGCGTTCACGATCGCTGACCGCATGGTGATGCTCGACAAGGGCCGGGTGCTCGCGGTTGAGGACCGGCAGTGGTTCGAGAAGCTGCGGGACACGAAGGGCGAACTGCCGGAGGATCAGGCGCTGATCCGCCAGTTTTTGCGCGGCGATCCCGTGGGCCCGATCACGCAGCGCAAGCAGACGACCGGATACGCCGAGGACCTGCTCGGCGAAGTCCCCGTGCCGCGCAAGGCCGTCCCGTCCATCGTCGCCTCGCGCACCACTTGATGATCCGCACCTGTTGGGGGTACAAAGACCGCCATGGCACGTGAACGCAACAACCTCAAGGCCGGCCTGTTCGTCCTCGCCGGCATCGTCCTGGCCTTCGCCGCCATCGTCATCCTCGCCGACTTCGGCACGCTCTTCCGCCCCACGCAGAAGATTCAGACGCGCTTCGCCCTCTCCGACGGCCTCAAGGGCCTCAAGACCGGCGCCGCCGTCACCATCGGCGGTGTCCCGGAAGGGTCCGTCACGCATATCCACGATGAACTGAACGCCGACGGCGTGGCGGTCGGGAAGATCGTCGAGTTCACCATCCCCGCCGACTACAAAATCTTCGAAAACGCCCATCTCGAGCTCGACGTCCCCACCATCGGGTCCAACACCAAACTCAACATCCGCTCCTTCGGCGGACCCCTGCCCACCGGCAAGCCCAACGGGACCGGCTGGCAGTACGAAGACGGCGTCGATCCGCCGATCCCCGGCGGGCTGGCCGTCAGCGAGATGGTCAAGAACTTCGTCAAGGAAATGGGCATCGAGGACGAGCAGCGCCGCCGCATTCAGAACATCATCAAGAACGTCGACCAGCTTGTCGCCGCCGTCGGCTCCGACCCCAAGCCCGTCACCGAGACGATCACCAACGTTCGCGACATCACCGCGCATCTCAAGAAGACCGTCCCCGAGCTGACCGACAAGGCCAAGGCCATGTTCACCAAAGGCGAGGAAGCGTTGACGACCGCCAAGACCGTCCTCGATGACAACCGGCCCAAGATCAACAGCGTCATGACCAACACCGACAAGCTGATGTCCGAGCTGCGCGGCACCATCGAAGAGAATCGCCCCGCCATCAAGACCACCCTCGCCAACGCGCAGGACATCTCCGACCGCGTCCGCAAGGAGACGATCACGAAGGTGCACACGCTGCTGGACAAGGCCAACGCCTTCGCCGACGACATCAAGAAATCAACCGAGCAGCTCAAGGGTTTCGCCGTGACGCAGCGCCCGTCGCTGGAGCGCACGGTGGCGAACATGCGCATCACCAGCGACCAGCTCAAGCTCGCCGCCATCGAAGTGCGCCGCTCGCCGTGGCGTCTGCTCTATAAACCCACGGAAAAAGAGCTCGAAACGGACAACATGTACGACGCCGCGCGCAGCTTCGCGCTCGCCGCCGCGTCGCTCAATGAGACGGCCGATGCATTGACCGCGCTCGTCAAGGAGAGCAACGGCGCGCTCGCGCCCAACGATGAAAACCTCACGCACATCCTTGACAACCTGCGCGCGACGTTCGAAAAATACTCCAAGGCCGAGAAGCTCTTCTGGGATGCGGTCGACGGCAAGCCCGCGCCGCCGCCCGACGACAAACCCGCTTCTCAGTGATATGATGCTCGCAACGTCGGGGCGCACAAGCTGCAACCCCGACCCGAGGCCCCAGGAAAAACGCGCCACGTTTCCCTGGGGCTTTTTCTTTGTTCGCAGCGCGCCCGAGGCGGGGAGACTTAAGTCTCCCCGCCTTCTTGCTCACTTATCCGGAATCTCGCGGCCGGCGGCCCAGTAGATGCCGTTGCGCAGGAGCACATCGAACGATTCGTTGGCGAAGTCGTCCACGTGGCCGAGCGAGGTGTAGAACACGCGGCCGCCGTCGGCACGCCTGTTCGTCCACGCGACGGGCTCGGGATCGTGATCGGGGATCGTGCCCATTAGTAGCGGCGTGGCCGTCGCAACCAATGGGTGGGATTTGTACATGGACCAGCCGGCGGTGAACGGGAGTTTCACGCCGCGCAGGAGCGGATTGTCATCAGCGCCGGCGGCGGCGCGGATCACCGGGTGCTCGGCGTTGGCGTAGTGATTGTCGTAGTGGCATCCGAGCACGTCGGCGTCAAACGTGGGCCAGACGGCGTGACCGGCGGGCGGGTCGCCCTTGCGCAGGGCGAAGGCGTGCGAAGCGGTGCGGATGCCCACCACCGGCTTGCCCGCCGCGACAAATCGCTTCAACGCCGCCATCTGCTCGAGCGTCGGCGTGCGGCGACGCACGCTGATGAGCACCATGTCCATGTCGTCGAGCTTCTCCATCCCCGACAGATCGTTCTCATCCTCGGCGGCGCTCTTGACCCAAGTCATGTCAAAGTCTTTGCTCAGCCGGTCGGCGGCGAACTTCGGTAGCGACTCGGCCGTGTTGTATTCCGGCTCCGACACGATGATCATCAACTTCACCTTCGCCGCATCCGCCGCATGTGCCGACACGATGCAGCACAGCGACACAAGCCCCGCCAGCAGTGTGCGGCGCGTCATCATGATTGCGGCTCCTCGTGGGCGTGCATGGTGATGACCTCCAGAAAGGCCTGCCCGTACTGGGCGAGTTTGCGCTGGCCGACGCCGCTGATGTTGACCATCTCGTCCATGCGGGCGGGGCGTGCGTGGGCCATTTCGATGAGCGTACGGTCGCCGAAAACGATATACGGCGGCACGCCCTGCGCCTTGGCCAGTTGCAGCCGCTTGGCGCGGAGCGCATCGAAAAGGCGCGACGACGCGGCGTCCTTGAGTTCGACACGCGCCGCGCCCGATCGACCGGCACGTTGTCTTTCCCGTTTCCGGGGGCGGTCGTCCTTGCGAAGCTGCACGGCCTGTTCGCCCTTGAGCACGGGGCGGGCTTTTTCCGTGAGCCGCAGCGAACCGTGCGCCGGATCGACGCGCAGCAGGCCCATCGCCACAAGCTGGCGATACACGCTCATCCACTGCGCCCGCGTCAGCTCCTTGCCGATGCCGAACGTGCTGATGCTTTCGTGGCCGTTGCGTCCGATGCGTTCCTGGTCCGCGCCGATGAGCACGTCGGCGAGGTATCCCGCGCCGAACACCTGATCCGTGCGGTACGCGCACGACAGGGCCTTCTGCGCCGCGACGGTTCCGTCCCATGTTTCAACAGGCGTCAGGCACGTATCGCAGTTGCCGCAGGGCTCGTCCATCGCGTCGCCGAAGTATTTGAGCAGCGTGATCCGCCGGCAGGTCGTCGTCTCGCAGTAGCCCAATAGCGCGGTGAGCTTCTGATGTTCGACGCGCTTCTGCTGCTCGGAGGCCTCGGACTGATCGATGAACCCGCGCACGGTCGTCGCATCCGAAAGCCCGTAGGCCATCCACGCATGCGACGCCAGCCCGTCGCGCCCCGCTCGACCCGTCTCCTGGTAATACGCTTCGAGACTCTTGGGCAAATCCAGATGCGCCACGAACCGCACATTCGGCTTGTCGATGCCCATCCCGAACGCGATCGTCGCCACGACGATCAATCCCTCTTCACGCAGAAACCGATCCTGATTCCGCTGGCGCGTGACCGCATCGAGCCCGGCGTGATACGGCAGAGCCGCGTGACCATGTTCGACGAGAAACGCCGCCGTATCCTCCACCTTCCGCCGCGACATGCAGTAGACGATCCCCGCATCGCCGGCATGCTCGGCTTCGATGAACTCGAGCACCTGCTGTTTGGCGTTCTTCTTGAGCGTGACCCGGTATTGAATGTTCGGCCGATCGAATCCGCTGATGAACCGCTCGGCCTCCTCAAGCTGAAGCCGCTCGATGATGTCGCGACGCGTCGGTTCGTCGGCCGTCGCTGTCAAGGCCAGGCGCGGCACCTGCGGAAACTTCTCATGCAATACCGTGAGCTGCCGGTACTCTGGGCGAAAGTCGTGACCCCACTGCGAAACGCAGTGCGCTTCATCAATGGCGAACAGCGCCAGCTTCGTCTGCGCCAGCCGCTGAAGAAACCGCGGCGTGACGAGCCGTTCCGGCGCGACGTACACGAGGTCGTATTCGCCGGCGATCATCTCCTGCTCGATCTGCTCAGCGGCGTAGGCGGGCAACGAGGAATTGATGAACGTCGCGCGGACGCCCAGCTCGCGCATCGCCGTGACCTGATCCTGCATCAGGGCGATGAGCGGCGAGACGATGATGCCGGTGCCGTCGCGGAGGATGGCGGGGATCTGGTAGCAGAGACTTTTGCCCCCGCCGGTCGGCATGAGCACCAGGGCGTCCCCGCCGGCGACGACATGGTCGATAATCGCCCGCTGCGGTCCGCGGAAAGAGTCGTATCCGTAGATGGATTTGAGGATGTTGAGGGCGGGATCATCCATGACGCAGCTACACTATACTCTAACTTCCCCCTCCCTCGAAGGGAGGGGGCAGAGGAGGGATTCGACGTAGCGAATGTCGCTCGATGCGCGAGCGCGTCGCCGGCGAATGAATCCCCCTCCCAACCTTCCCCTTCGAGGGGGAGGAGTGAAATGCATCATGCTCAAAATCGGCAATGTCCAACTCGCGACGAATCTGCTGCTGGCGCCGATCGCCGGGCATTGCGATTTACCGTTTCGACGGGTGGCGCGCGAGGCCGGGAGCGTCGGGCTGGCGTTCACCGATCTGCTCTGCCCGCACGGCATCCTCAAGCAGAATGAGCAGACGCAGTGGCTCGCCGCCACGGACCCGCTCGATCAGCCGCTGGGTATGCAGCTTTACGGGTCCGACCCGGACATGATGGCGGCGGCGGCACAGTGGTCGGCGGCCAACGGCGCGACGACGATCGACATCAACATGGGCTGCCCCGTCGACAAGGTCACCAAAACCTTCGCCGGTTCGATGATGCTCTGCACGCCCGATCACACCGTCGGCGTGGCGGAACGCCTCGTCAAAACGGTCAACCTGCCCGTCACCGCAAAACTCCGTCTCGGGTACGAACAGGGCGAGCTGACCGCACCGGAACTGGCGAAGCGGCTCATCGGCGTCGGCGTCGCGGCGATCACGATCCACGGCCGCACGGCGGCTCAGCGCTTCAAGGGCAGCGCCTGCCTCGACGGCATCGCGCGCGTCGTCGAAGCGGTGCACACGGCCGGCGGCGGGCGCGTGCCGTGCATCGGCAACGGCGACATCCGCACGCCCTTCGACGTCCAGCGCATGCTTCGTCACACCGGTTGCGACGGGGTGATGATCGCGCGGGCGGCGCTGGGGGCGCCATGGATCTTCCGCGACACGCATGAACTCATCACGACCGGCGCCATCACGCACGAATTGACCCTGCGTCAGCGGCTCGAACTGGTGAAGATGCAGTTTCACCTGATGCGCGCGATGCGCGGCGATCGGCGGACCGTGTCGCGCATGCGCCAATGCATCAGCGGGTACGCCGTGCATTTGGGCCCGTGCAAACCGCTCAAGGCGGCCATTCAGTCGATGAAACCCCAAGACGCAGGGCGATTCGACGAGATGGTCGACACGTTCATCGAAACTTCCGGCCAAGCGGCGGAATGCGTGCCGGTGTCATGGTCGCAGCGGGCGGATCAGCTTGCCGCCAGCGCGTTGTCGGTGGTTCACTGAAGCAATAGCGGAGGTCACGTTCATGAAGACATGGATTCTCATCGCGGCGATGATGCTCATCAGCGGGTGCTCGAGCTTCGAGCACGATTGGGAGATGGCGGGCAAGACCGCGCCGCCGGCGGATGCGATCACGGGGCGATGGAGCGGGACGTGGCAGTCGAAAGTGGACGACCACAGCGGAGCATTGCGGGCGATCGTGACGCGCATCGATGACACGCATTACCAGGCGAAGTTTCACGCCGTCTACGGCGGCATGATGACCTTCGAATACACCGCGACGCTCAACGCCAAACCCGCGACGGATCAGATTGATCTGGCGGGCGAAGAGGACCTGGGCTGGCTCGCCGGGGGCGTGTACAAGTACAACGGTCACGCCACGCCGACGGAGTTCTTCTCGCTGTATCGCTCGAAGTACGACGAGGGAACGTACACGATGAAGCGGCCGTGAGCTTCGCGCCGCCGTCGTCTTCAGCCATTCGCGGATGCGCCGCAGCCCGGCCGCAGCCGTGCGAGCAGGTTTTCGTCGATTTTCGCCTTCACCGTTCGCCGGTCGATCTCGAGTTTCGCCGCCGCGCCTTCGTAGCTTCCGGTCTGCGCATAGACGATCGTGCAGTACCGGCGCAGCAATTCGTCAGCCGTCAACTCGCCGCTTAACATCGCCTCGGCGATCGCCGCGCGCGGATCGTCGCTTCTCATCGCGCGACCCGGCGGGTGATACGATTTGCGGATCACCACGTTGCGCACGCACTGCTCGAGCTCGCGCACATTGCCCGGCCAGGCATAGCCCGGTCCGAGATGCTCGTCGATCCATCGTTCCACTTCGTCCGCCACTTCGCCCGACACGTCGCCGACGAGCCGGCCGGCGATGAACTCGACGAGCCGCCGCCGCTCGGTCGGGTCGGCGACGAGCCGCTCGCGCAGCGACGGCGTGATGATGATGTCGCTGCACAGCCGGTAGTACAGATCCTCGCGGAACACGCCGCGGTTCATCTGCTCGCCCAGATGGCGGTTCGTGGCGGCGATGAGTTTGCCCTCGAAGCGTCGCTCGGCCGTGTCGCCGAGGCGATTGAACGTGCGCGACTGAATCACGCGCAGAAGCTTCACCTGAATCGTCGGGTCCAGTTCGCCGATTTCATCGAGAAAAACCGTCCCTAATGGCGGACAGACCTCCAGCCACCCGGCGCGATCGGCGACGGCGCCGGTGAACGCCCCGCGTGTGTGCCCGAACAGTTCCGACTCGATGAGCGTCGCCGACAAGGCCGACAGATTCAGCGGGTAGAACGTGCCGGCGAAGTCGGCGGTGAAGCTCTGCGAAAAGTCATCGAAGGGAATGTAGCGCGACAGGCCGACGGCTCGGGCGACGAGTTCCTTGCCGGTTCCGCTCGGGCCGGTCACGAGCGTGGTGTAGTCAGCCATGCGATCGAAAAGCACGCGGCGATAGCGGCGCATGTCATGCGTGAAGATCGACTGCCACACCGCCGCCCGCAATCGCACCATCGGCTCGGACGCGCCGATGAGGTAATTGAAAATATTGCCGAAGGCGCGGCGGACCTGAAAGAAACATGCGAACACGTGCGCGACCTGCCCCGGTTCGATCGTCAGCCCCTCGAAGTTCGTGTAGTCCATGACTTCGTCGGCGAACTGTTCGTACATGGCGATCTTGCGACGCGGGCCTTTCGCCGCCATGCCCTCGTCGATGAGCCGATCGAACGCCTCGCGATAGCGGTGATAAAGCACGAAGAGCACGAGGTCTTCATAAAGCCCGCGCTCGGCCTCGGTGATGTCCCCCGCCTTCGCCGCCTTCTTCTGCGCTTCAGTGAGCACGGACTGGCAGCGATTGAGAATGCTCACCACATTCGGATACGCCTCTGTCAAATCCGGCCGCAGGTTCCAGTCCGCCTTCTCCTCGACAAACCCCGCCCCCAGCGCCGCCCGCTCGAAAGCGATCCGCTCCGGCAAGAACGGATTGCAATACGCCAACTTCGACACCGCATCCGCGAACTTCCGATCCGCCGGGCTGAAGATCGACATAGGCAACCTCCGATCATTGATTGTACACGTGATGTACGCCACATGCACAAACAGGCCACCCACACATCGGTTCCCCCGCTTCGACGATCGCCACATCTATTTGTCCAATCGTAATTTATGGTTTTTGTCCCCATCGGCATGTATCTCGCCATAGGAAGAACGCCAACACACAGGAGCCGAACCATGAACGCCGCCCCGATCAAACTGAACGACGAACTGAAGGACGCAGCGAACGCAGCGTTCGACCGGTCGTGTCGCCTCTTCTCCAACACGATGATGGTGCTGTGGGGGATTGGGCTGATCGGGTTCGTCGGCTTGTACCACCTTACCAGTCTCAACTTCGGAATGTCCCTCGGCCTGTGCCTGCTCGATCTGGGCTTGATCGTCGTGCTCGGAGCCGCCGGCTTCCTCGCCGAAGTGGCGCGTCTCGTTGACTGCGCCCTGTACATCAAGTCTGCGCTGATCCGCATGACCGTGCATGCCGCCCCCGTCATCGCGGTGATCAGCTACGTGATCTACGTGATGCAGAACTTTCCGCATTGTTGACGCCACGCAACATCAACCCTCCGCACACAGGAGCCCAATTATGAACGCCGCCCTCGCCGACTCCAGCCATCCGACAAACCGAACCGGCGGTAACGACGCACACGATCCGCTGCGACGGACCTCGAACATCCTGATGGCGATCTGGGCGTCCGCATGTGTCGGCCTCGTCGCGCTGTGGGCGATCATCATGAACGTGCCCATGACTTCGCAGGACGCCCTCGTCATGGCGTTCGTGATCGGCTCCCTGACCGCAATCGGCTCAGCCCTCGCCGGCGTCGTCGTCGAAATCACACGCCTTGTCAAAACCGGTGACGCCGCGACGATCCTGCCGCGACTGTTCATGCACGTCGCCCCGATCGTCGCCATCGTCTGTTTCGCGTTTTACGAAATCACTTGCGCGATGCACTTTTAACTCCCATTGTACCGATGCACCCCTATCAACAGAGCTGCTCCATGTCACTCCCACTGCCTGAATCAGACAGATCATCGTCTTGGCAGCGATTCTTCATCGAGCCCGGCGGCGGGCGGTATCCGAGGGCGTCGCGGTGGTTGAATCGCGCGTCGCTGGGTTTCGGGGCGCTGTGGATACTCACGAGTGTGGGAGCAGCGGGCTTTTGGATATTCATCCCCGCACCTTCCGGGTGTGCCGGACTCGGCTATATCGTGACGCTGGCCTTCATGCTGCTGGCGATGGCTGCCGCCGGATGTCTGGGCATCATTCTCGAATCTGCGCGCATCTGGCCGTGTCGAACGAGCCAGAAGCAGCCGCTGATGCACATGGCCGTCCATAGCACGCCGGTTTTATTCGTGGTGGTCCTCTACCTCATCGCCATCCTTGCGCAAATGTGATCGCATGCTCATGCACGATGCACCAACCTGGAACCTTCTCGCCGCGTGGGTCGGCACGGCGATGGGCATGAGCACCGGGGCGATGGTCGGGTTGCGGTTTGCGCGGGAGGAGTTCGCGGGGGGATACGCCTCGTGGCCCCGGCGGCTCATGCGGCTCGGGCACATCAGCTTCTTCGGACTGGCGATCGTCAATTTCATGTTCTACCAAACGACGCGAGCCCTTCCGGGCGATCGCCTTTGGGTTCCTTCCCTATTGCTCATCGCCGGCGCGGTCACGATGCCGGCGATGTGCTATCTGAGCGCATGGCGGAAGCCGTGGCGTCACCTCTTTTTCATCCCCGTCGTGTGTCTGATCGGCGGCGTCTGGCTGACGATCGTATCCCTTCTCGGAGCACTGAAATGAAAATCGGCCTCATCGCCATGAGCGGCATCCGCGCGTGCGATCCGGAACTGTTGGAGCTGGGCCTGACGCTGCCGGGCTTCGTCGAGCGCAGCAAGGCGATCGCGTCGCTGCCGTCGCTGGGGCTTTTGACGCTTGCGGGCATGACGCCGGCGGAACATGAAGTGCGGTACATGGAAGTCGCGGATCTCAACGACGCCGACGCACTTCCGATGGATTTTGATCTGGTGGCGATCAGCAGCTTCAGCGCGCAGATTCTCGAAGGGTACAAGCTGGGGCAGCGATACGCGGCGAGGGGCGTACCCGTCGTGACGGGCGGATTGCATGTGACGAGCGTGCCCGGCGAACCGGCGGAGTACGGTCTGTCGGCGATGCTCGGGGAGGGCGAGATCGCATGGGGCGATATTCTCGAAGACGCGAAGCATGGTAAGCTGGAGGACGTCTACGAAGCGCGGGGGGTCGAGTTTGATCTCGGGGCGTCGCCGATGCCGGCGTACGAACTGCTCGACATGAGCCGATACAACCGCATCACGGTGCAGACGAGCCGGGGATGTCCGTGGAAGTGTTCGTTCTGCGCCAGCTCGATTCTGCTGACGCAGCGTTACAAGCAAAAGCCCATCGAGCGCGTGTTGGCGGAGGTCGATGCGATCGGCGCACGATGGAGGCGGCCGTACATCGAATTCGCGGACGACAACGCCTTCGTGAATCGGCGGTACTGGTCGCATCTGCTGCCGGAGCTGGCGGATCGTCACGTGCGCTGGTTCACAGAAACGGACATCACGATCGCCGACGCGGACGACGCATTCATCGACGCGCTGCGCGAGGCGGGTTGTCGGCAGGTGCTCATCGGCATGGAAAGCCCCATCGCCGCGGGGCTCGACGGGCTGGAGCTGCGCCGCAACTTCAAGAGCGACAAGTGGCGCATCTACAAACAGGCGATCGCCCGGCTCCAGTCGATGGGCATTCTCGTCAACGCCTGCTTCGTGCTCGGCCTCGACGGGCAACCCTCGGAAGTTTTCGATGCGATTTACGAATTCGTGGCGGACGCCAAGCCGTTCGATGTGCAGATCACGTATCAGACGCCCTTCCCCGGCACGCCGCTGTACGCGCAGCTCAAGCGGGAAGGTCGACTCACGCACGACGGGCAATGGAACCGCTGCACGCTCTTTGACATCAACTACGAACCGCGCCCCATGTCGGCGGGCGAGCTGCGGGCGGGCTTCTTCGATCTGGCCCAGCGGCTTTACAACGACGATTTTTCGCGCTGGCGGCGGGAGCACTGGCGCGATGTGGAACCGATGCCGAGTCTGCCGCGCGTTGACGTGGCTTAAGGGGGTTCACGCATGGAAGGTTTCTTCGTCTTACTGGGGCTGCTCCTTCTGGCGGTGCCGTTCGTGGCGCTGGGGTTGGCGGTGGCGGCACGGAATCATGCGGAGCGACTCGAGGAGCAGAACAAAGCGCTGCACAAGCGGCTTATGCGGCTCGAGCAGTCGCTGATGCAGCCGGGTCATGCAGCTCCGCCTGCACCCATGGAGACGAAGCGGGAGGCGGCGGCGGCGACGCCCGAGCCGCCGGCTGCGCCGTCCAAATCGCCGGTGATCGAGACGCCCGCGCCGCCGGCGGAGGTCATCGAACTGACGCCGGTGCCGGAAGCGCCGATGAAGGAGCGAAGCGAGGTAGAGAAGCTGGTGGCGACGTTGAGCGCGGCGGAGGCGGCGGCGCCGGTGACGATCAAGCCGTTGACGGAGACGGTGGTGAAAAAGACGGAAGGCGGGGCCGCGGTCCGGCCACCCGCGAAAGAGAAGGACACGCCGCGCGTCGGTTGGGAAGAGAAGCTGGGGGCGAAATTGCCGGTGTGGATCGGGGCGATCGCGCTGGCGCTGGCGGGGATTTTCATGGTGCGATTGATGGTACAGCACGGGATGCTCACGCCGATCGTGCGCGTCTGGCTCACCGTCGGTTTCGGTGCGGCACTGATCGGCATCGGCGAGTTCGTGCGGCGGAATCTGTCGCAGATCGCGCAGGGTTTGACGGCGGCGGGTGTGGCGGTGTTGTATGCATCGCTGGTGTCGGCGGTGAATCTGCATCATCTGATGGAGCCGACGACGGGCTTTGCGCTGATGGCGAGCGTGACGGCGTTGGCGGTGGCGCTGAGTCTGCGGCACGGACCGTTCGTCGCGGTGCTCGGACTCGTCGGCGGGTTCGTCATGCCCGCCATTCTCGGCGCCCATCATGTCTCGACGCTTCATCTGTTCAGCTACCTGCTGCTATTGGAAATCGGACTGACGCTGCTGACGCGCGGGCGGGGTTGGTGGTGGCTGACGCTCTTGACGATGATCGGCGGGTTCGGATGGGCGGTGTTCTGGATCAACTTCTGGTTCAACGCCGACGACGCGAGCATGGTGGCGTTGTTCGTGATGGCGTCAGTGGCGTCATTCGTCATCGCCTCGTTCAACTGCACGAAACTGTATGGCGAGATGCCGGTGTTCATCGTGATGCCGTACCTGTCGGTCATCGCGGGGCTCGGACTGATCGGACAGCTTGTGCATGCATCGAGCTTCACGCCCAGCGAATGGTCATATCTGATGCTGCTGGGCGCGGGATGCATCGTGCTGGGCCGGGCGCGGGACGAGTATCTGGCGATGCCGTGGCTTTCGGCGGCGACGGGGACGGCGCTGCTGATCCTTTGGGCGAATGACGGCGGGGCGCACGACGGGCTGCTCTTCAAGAAAGTCGTCCTCGCACACGGGCTGCTCTACGGCATCGGCGCGTACGCGGCGATGATCCGCACTCATCGGCCGGCGGTGTGGGCGTACATGAGCATCGTCAGCGCGATGACGTTTACGTTCACCGCCTATCTGGCGGACGATCCGGACTTTTCGCTGACCGCCCTGCCGTGGTGGAGCGTCTTCGCCCTCCTCGCCGGTCTCTACACGCTCGGCGCGATCCCCGTCGGCGTCGTGCGCGAGCGCTGCGAAGGCGACACATGGGACAGCCCGATGGGCGGATTGATCATCGGCATCAGCGCGATGGCCGCCACGGCCCTGGCCATCCGTTACGAACAGCGCCCGCTCACCATCGCGCTGGCGATCGAAGTCTTCATCGTCGCGGCGGTGATGTACCGGCTCAAGCTGCCGGAACTCAAGCGCGTCGTGACTGTGCTCGCAGGTGTGGTGGCGGTCCGGCTGCTGATCAATCCGATGATCGTCGACTACCCGCTCAGCGAGCACGTCATCTTCAACGGACTTTGGATCCTGTACGGTCTGCCGCTGCTGTCGTTCATCGGGGCGTCCAAGCTGATGCGGCGCTTCGGCGATGAACCCCGCGCGACGGGCCTCGAAGCCGGGGCGATCGCGTTCGGCTTCGCATTGGTGTCGCTGTTGATCCGTCACGGTTTCGATCCACATATGACGCATCACGCCATCGACCTGATCGAGTTCAGCACGTATACGACAAGCTGGCTGGCGCTGGGGATCGCGCTGTTGATCGCTTCGGCGCGGTGGAAACAACCGGCGGTGCGGATCGGGGCGCGCGTGGTGCTCGTGCTGGGCGTGCTGGTGCTTGTGATCGGGGCGGGGCTGTTCCGCAATCCGCTCAGCTCGCCGGCGCCGATCGGCGAAGGCGTGTTGATCAATGTGCTCTGGTATGTCTATGGCATGCCGGCGATCCTACTGGGCCTGACGGCCTGGGTGTTCGCGAAACAGAAGGACGAGCCGGCGAGCCACATTTCGCTCTTCGGATCGATCGCCCTGCTGGTCGTCACCGCCGGCATGCTCATCCATCACGGCTATCACCCCGCCGACATGACCGAACGCGGCGCGAGTCTCTACGAGTACGCGACGTACGGATTGGCATGGGGCGTGATGGGCCTGGGCCTGATGACGATCGGCGGGCGCGTCAAGCACGAACTGGTCGAACGCTTCGGCGACGGACTGGCGCTGATGTCGGTCGTCGCGGTGATCGTCGGCGGGGCCTTCGCCGCCAATCCGCTGCATGTCGATGCGAACATCGGCAATATGCCGGTGTTCAATGGCCTTTTGTACATCTTCGCCCTGCCCGCGCTGATCGCAGGCACGATCGCATACCGGTGGAAGCAGCGCGGGTATCTGATGCCGGCGCGGGCGATGGCGCTGGGCGCGCTGGTGCTGATCTTCGCGCTGGTGTCGCTCCAGGTGCGGCAGTCCTTCTGGGGAGCGCACCTGATTCTGCGCGGGCAGGCGCCGACGATGGGCGAGTGGTACGCGTATTCGGCGGCGTGGCTGGCGTATGCGGCGGTGCTGCTGACGGTGGGCGTGCTGGGGAATCTGCAGATGATACGATATGCGTCGCTGGCGGTGATGCTCGTGTCGGTGGTGAAGGTGTTCATCTTCGACACGCGCCATCTGTCGGACCTGTGGCGCGTGCTCTCGTTCCTGGGTTTGGGCGTGAGTCTGCTGCTCTTGGCTTGGGTGTATCAGCGGTTCGTGTTCCGCAGCGGCGCACGAACGCGCGAAACGGATGAACAGTCTCATGAATCAGACGGCCTCGACGAACCTTCGGTCCCCTGACGAACCGGCGCACCCGCTGCGCGGTCTGCTCGTCGCGCAGTTCTTCGGAGCGTTCAATGACAACGCATGGAAGTACATCATCCTCACCCTCGCCATGCGCCCGATCGTCGCCGAGCACGGGTCCAGCGGCAATGATTTCCTCGAGGCCTCACAGTGGCAGACCTCGCTCGCCCTATTGGTCTTCACGCTTCCGATGATGATCTTCAGTCTCCCCGCCGGCGTCCTGGCCGACCGCATCAGCAAACGCACCGTGATCGTGTCCATGAAGATTCTCGAGCTCATCCTGATGATCGCCGCCACGGCCGTGATCCTGCTCGTGCCGGGGAACATGATCGCGGCGATGGTCGTGCTGGCGATGATGGGCCTTCAGTCGGCGATCTTCAGCCCGGCGAAATACGGGATTTTGCCGGAGATTCTCCCCCATTCCAAACTGTCGATCGGCAACGGGCTGCTGGAGATGTGGACCATGCTCGCCATCATCGCCGGCACGGGACTCGGGCCGCTGATGCTCGCTTTCGATCGCGACGGCACGCTGCCGCAGTACACGTTTCTCGCTCCCGCCGTGCTCGTCGTGCTCGCCGTCGTCGGGCTTTCGGCGACGCGCGCGATCCCGCCGGTGCGTTCGATGGGCTCGCCGCGCAGCATGAGTCAGACGACGCGCGCCGCTTTCTCCGCCATGTTCGCCGATCGCGTGCTCATGCTCGCCGTCGTCGGCTCCGTGCTCTACTGGTCGATTCTGAGTCTGATGGGGCAGAACCTCTATGTGTACGCGCGCCAGATCACGCTGGCGATGGCGCACGCAGAGATCTACTCGGGGTTGCCGCCGGCGCTCTTCGGCGTCGGTATCGGCGTCGGCGCGGTTCTGGCCGGGCGGCTCTCGGCGGCGAAGGTCGAAGTCGGACTGATCCCGCTGGGCGCGGTCATCTTTTCGATCATGGGCCTGCTGCTGGGGCTCATCGAGCCGCGGCTGCCCGGCACGCTGGGGCTGATGCTGGTCATGGGACTCGGCGCGGGTTTCATGGTCGTCCCGATTCACGCCCTCATTCAATGGCGCAGCCCCGCCGATCGACGCGGAGCCGTCATCGCCGTCACCAACGTCGTCACGCTCGCCGGCGTCATCGCCGGTTCGCTCGGCGCCAGCGGACTCGCCGAAACCGGCCTCGACTCCGGCGGGCTCCTGCTCGTCAGCGCCGGCATCGTCATCGCCTGCACGCTCTGGGCATTGTGGCTCCTCCCCGATGCGCTCCTCCGCGTCCTCCTCGTCCTGCTCACGCACACCTTCTACCGCCTCAAGGTCATCAATCGACAGCACGCCCCCGAAGAAGGCGGCGCCCTGCTCGTGCCCAATCACGTGACGTTTCTCGACGGCCTGTTCATCCTCGCGAGTCTCGATCGCCCCGTGCGATTCATCGTCGACGCGACGTACTACAACAAGTGGTGGGCCCGACCGTTCATGCAGGCGCTGGGCGCGATTCCGATCACGACGAGCGGCGGACCCCGCGCGGTGATGCGCGCCTTGCGGCTCGCCGGGCAGTACCTCGATGAAGGCCATCTCGTGTGCATCTTCGCCGAGGGCCAGCTCACGCGCACCGGCACGCTGATGCCTTTCCGCCGCGGCATGGAGCGCATCGTCAAGGGCCGCGACGTGCCGATCATTCCGATGCACCTGGACCGCATCTGGGGCAGCATCTTCAGCTACATCGGCGGGCGTTTCGTCACGAAACTCCCGCAGCAGTTGCCCTATCCCGTGACCGTCTCATTCGGCGAGCCGCTGCCGTCCAGTACGCCCGTGCAGGAAGTGCGGCAGGTCATTCAGCGCCTCGGCACCGATGCCTGGCAGCATCGCCGCGCCGATCGCCGCCCGCTGCAACGCACGTTCATCCGCATGGCGCGTCATCGCCCCTTCGGCCCCGCTTTCGCCGAAGCGACCCGCCCGCGCGTGTCTCGCATCAAAGCCCTCGCCGGCGCGATCGCGCTTGCCCGCGCGATGCGGACCCACTGGGCCAATCAAAAACGCGTCGGACTCCTGCTCCCGCCCAGCATCGCCGCCGCCACCGCCAACCTCGCCGCCGCCCTCGCCGGCCGAACCAGCGTCAACCTCAACTACACCGCCGGCCCCGCCGCCATGACCAGCGCCGCCCAACAAGCCGAACTCACCACCGTCCTCACCAGCCGCGCGTTCATCGAAAAGGCCAAACTGACCATCCCCAAGGGCGTGCATCCGCTTTTCATCGAAGACCTCGTCACGAAAATCAGTAATTCGCGCCGCATCGGGTGTCTCCTGCTCGCTTGGTTCGCCCGCGTCAAAACGATCGAGCGCCTCTGCGGCGCGGACAAGCCCGTGACGCTCGATGACGAAGCGACGATCATCTTCTCCAGCGGATCGACCGGCGATCCCAAGGGCGTCGTCCTCACGCATTTCAACATCGACTCGAACGTCGAAGCCGTCGCGCAGATCTTCCCGTCCCGGCACGGCGACCACATGCTCGGCATCCTCCCGCTCTTTCACTCGTTCGGCTACATGACGATGTGGCTGGCGATCAATCATGACATGGCGATCGTCTTCCATCCCAATCCCCTCGACGCCGATACGGTGGGACGACTTGTCGAGAAGCATCGCATCACGGTGCTGATCGCCACGCCGACGTTTTTGCAGCTCTATCTCCGGCGCGTTTCGCCGCACGCGTTCGGGTCGCTGCGTGTCGTGCTCACCGGCGCGGAGAAGTTGCCTGCCCGCGTGAGCGAGGCATTCGAAGAGACGTTCGGCATTCGTCCCATCGAGGGCTACGGCGCGACCGAGTGTTCGCCCGTCATCACCGCCAGCACGCTCGATGTCCGTTACGAGGGCGTGTTTCAGGCCGGTTCGCGCCGCGGGAGCGTCGGCCTGCCGCTGCCGGGCGTGTCCGTCAAGCTGGTCGATCCCGAGTCGCTGGCCCCGCTGCCCGCCGATGGCCAGACGCCGGGCATGCTCCTGGTGCGCGGGCCCAACATCATGAAGGGCTATCTCAACCGTCCCGACCTGACCGAGAAAGTCATGCGCGACGGCTGGTACGTCACCGGCGACATGGCCCGCATCGATGACGACGGGTTCGTCTTCATCACCGACCGCCTCTCGCGCTTCAGCAAGATCGGCGGCGAGATGGTCCCGCATGGCAAAGTCGAAGACGCCCTGCATGATGCGGCGAATCTGACCATGCAGACCTTCGCCGTCACCGCCATCCCCGATGCCAAAAAAGGCGAGCGCCTCGCCGTGCTGCACACGTATGACCCCGCGAAGATTCCCGAGCTTGTCGAGAAGCTCGTCGCCGCCGGTCTGCCCAATTTGTTCATCCCGCGAGCGGACCAGTTTCTTAAAGTCGACGCCTTGCCGCTGCTGGGCACGGGCAAGCTCGATCTGCGTGAACTGAAGCGGCGCGCCGCCGAAGCGTTCCCCCCCGCCGGAGCATGACATGGTCAAGCCGCATCATGATCCCGATTACGATCCCCCGAGGCCGTGGTGGTCGTTTCATCGGCGGCGCATGATCGTGATCGTCGGCGCCATGATGGTGCTGGCCGTGCCACTGCTCGTGCGATGGGTCAACACGCAGGCCAAGCCGCCGGCCGCTCCGATCACGAGCATCAGCACCGCCGTCGCCCAGACGCCCGCCGAGGATGAATCGCACACGCTCACGATCCCGCTCACCGACGGCCGCGTCGATATGACCAAGGTCAAGTCGCGCGTCAGCGATTGGCTCGGCTTGAGCAAGTCCGCTGACAAACCCGCCGATGCGAACGCGCCCGCCGCCGCCCCCGTCTGGCTCGAGCAGCTTCAGAGTGCCACGCACGGCATCCTCCATGTCCAAAACACCGGCGACAACCTCACGCTCAAGTTCGATGAAAAACAGTTCTGGCGACAGGACAAGCAGGTCCGCACGGATTTTCGGCACAAGATGGAGCAGCTTTTCCCCGAATCCGCCGCCGAGGCGAAGGCGCAGTACGGTCTGTTCATCTATGCCGGCAATGACTCGCCGCCCGTGCGGCTTGATCATGTCGCCGCCGCGCTGCCCGCGCATGTCGTCGTGCTGATCCATGGCCTGGACGATCCCGGCGAAGTCTGGTCCGTGCTTCGCCCGACGCTGCTGGCGCGACATGAAACGGTCGGTCAGTTCGAGTATCCCAATGATCAGCCCATCGACGAATCGGCCGCGCTGCTGGCGGAGCAGTTGAAGCTGCTCCGCGCGGGGGGCGTGACACGCATCGACATGGTGGCGCATTCGATGGGCGGGCTGGTCGCGCGGCAGGTGCTCACCGATGCGCGGTGGTACGCCGGCGACGGGGCGAGTCAGGCGGACTTGCCGGACATCGCGCGACTCATCATGGTGGGCACGCCGCAGCATGGATCGGAGCTGGCCCGTTTTCGTTTCGCCGCGGAGTGGCGTGACCAGTTCGCCCGCGCCATCGCCGGTCAGGCGACGCCGCTGGGCGGCATCTTCGACGGGGCCGGCGAAGCGGAGGTCGATCTATTGCCGGGCAGCGATTTCCTGACCGCGCTCAATGCCCGCCCGCTCCCGGCGCACACGAAGCTGACGATCATCGCCGGACGCGCCAGCGGCATCAGCGATGAGAAACTCGTCGAACTGCGCGAACATTTGAGCGTGCATCCGCCTGAAGGCGATGTCGACGCTGTGCGGCGTGCGCTCGACTCATTGGCCGACAACATCGGCGACGGGGCTGTCACGCTCGAAAGCTCCCGGCTCGACGGCGTGACCGATTACACCATCGTCGATGGCAATCACCTGTCGATCATCCGCAACGTCCTGCCCGGCTCCGAGCGCATCCCGCCGGCGCTGCCGATCGTACTCGATCGGTTGGAGAAGAATTAGAGCACGCCGCAAGCGGCGTCGCGAACGGATTCGCTGGGGATGCTTCGCGTCCGGGCGGTTTACTTTTTTCTTTCATTTTCGCCACAACCCATCCCCCCTGTCCCGCCGCCGCCACGTTTGGCGCTTCGCTGCTTGACCGTGCCTCAAGGGCGACTTAGCTTTAACCGTGAGCATTCAACTCACCGGTCGGAGCACCGCCATGTTCAACGATCTATTCACCGACTACAGCGACAAGACCATCTACTTCATCATGGGTAGCGTGGGCACGCTGCTGTTCATGATCAAGGCGATCCTCATGCTCGCCTTCGGGCATGGCGACTCGGCCGAGTTCTCCGTGGACATGCACGCCGACGGCGGCATGGAGGCGCACGGCACGGGCTTTTCGCTCATCTCGATGCTGTCGATCCTTTCGTTCATGATGGGCGCGGGGTGGATGGGCCTCATGTGCCGGACGCAGTGGAACCTCGGCCCGTTCACCTCGGCGATGTTCGCCGCGCTCTTCGGGTTCGGGCTCATGCTCATGTCGTCCGGCGGCATGTACGCCATGAAACGCCTTCAACAGTTCGGCGGATACGACGTCAAGCAGTGCATGAACCAGATCGGCCGCGTGTACCTGACGATCCCCGCCAAGGGCGAAGGCGCCGGGCAGATCGAAATCAACTTCGACGGACGCAACAAGATTCTCCCCGCCATCAGCGCCGGCGGGCGGATCGAGTCCTTCGCCTCCGTCAAGGTCATCGAGGTCCGCGCCGACAACGTGTTGATCGTCGAGCCGGTGTGACGCCGGTTCGTTTTTCGGGTGAGTTACTTTTCTTCGTGCCGCGTGCACGGAAAGGACATCGGTCATGCTCCACACACTGACACTCGCCGACCTGCCGCTGGGGATCATGCTCTGGATCGGCATCCCGGTCGCCATCATTCTGTTTTTGACGATGTTCTTCCTGCAGCGCTATCGGCGCTGCCCGTCGAACCGGATTCTCGTCGTGTACGGCAAGACCGGCGGGCAGAGGGCCGCCAAGTGCATCCACGGCGGCGGCATCATGGTCTGGCCCGTCATTCAGGACTACATGTACCTGTCGCTGGAGCCCATGACGATCGAGATTGATCTGACCAGCGCCCTGTCGAAGAAGAACATCCGCGTCAACGTCCCTTCGACGTTCACGATCGGCATCTCGACGCAGCCGGAGATCATGAACAACGCCGCCGAGCGACTCTTGGGTCTGCCCGAGCGCGATGTCGCCGCTCAGGCCCGCGACATCATTCTGGGCCAGACGCGTCTGGTGATCGCCACGCTGAGCATCGAAGAGATCAACACGGACCGCGAGCGCTTCCTTGATCTGGTCAACAAATACTGCGGGGCTGAACTGAACAAGATCGGCCTGGACGTCATCAACGTCAACATCCGCGACATCACCGACGAATCGGGCTACATCGAGGCGATCGGCAAGAAGGCCGCGGCCGAAGCGATCAACCAGGCGAAGATCGAAGTCGCCGAGGCGAACCGCACCGGTTCGATCGGCGAAGCGGGGGCTCATCGCGAGATGACGGTGCGCGTGGCGGAGCAGCAGGCGCAGGCGGAAGCCGGGCGCAAGCAGGCGGAGCGTGATCAGCGCATCGCCGTGGCGAAGCTCGAATCCGAAGGCGTGACGGGCGAAGCGTCGGCGAAGCGTTCGCAGGAAATCGCCATCGCCGAGCAGAAGGCCCGCACGGCCGAGGGCACGAAGGAAGCCGAAGCCGAGCAGCGCATCAAGGTGGCGGAACTCGAAGCCAACGCCGTCAAGGGTGAAAACGACTCGAAGGCGTCGATCGCGGCCTACGAAGCGACGCTCGCCGAGCGTCAGGCCGACGCGCGAAGGCGCGGCGATGTGGCGCTGGCCAACGCGTCGCGCGACGTGCTGCTCGCCGAGAAGGAAGAGGAGATGGCGCGGCTGGAGAAGGAAGTCATCGCCAAACAGATGATCCAGCGCAAGCAGATCGAGATCGAAGCGGAAGCCCAGGCCGAAAAGACCCGTCGACTCGCCAAAGGTGAGGCGGACGGCATTCTGGCCAAGTACCAGGCGGAGGCCGAGGGCGTGCGTGCGGTGCTCGAAGCCAAGGCGATGGGCTACCAGAACCTCCTGAAGATCTGCGGCGAGCGCGTGGACCTGGCGCCGACGCTGCTGATGGTCGAAAAGATGCCCGAACTGGTGCGCGAGCAGGTCAAGGCCATCCAGAACCTCAAGATCGACAAGATCACCGTCTGGGACTCGGGCGCGAACGGCGCCAGCGACGGATCGACCGCCAACTTCCTCAAGAGTCTGATCGGCTCGCTGCCCCCGATGCACGAGCTGGCGGCTCAGGCGGGCGTCGAACTCCCGCAGGTGCTTGGGCATGTGAGCGAAAAAGGCGACAAACCCAGCGGGAAACCGCAGGGTAAATGAATCTGATGCGCGATGCGTGATCCCGCGCCCCGCTCCCACATGGAAAGCTCAGGCATGGCCATGCCTGAGCTTTCGGTGTTCAGCGCCTACTTGACGTTCGGCAGCAGCGCGACGGAGCCCAGACGCTTGTCGATCATGAGCAGGCCCACCAGCGCTCCGTCCTTGCGCGAGAGGATCGCCGCCCCGTGGAGCCAGGGGTCGAACGAGACGATCGGGTCGATGGTCCATCGCTCGCCGTCGCGCCGGAAGCGGCTCGCCGAGAGCGGGATCAGTCGGACGGCGGCGTCGGTGACAATGATGCAGTCCTCCGCTTCGTTCATGCGGCGCATGCGCTGGGCCGGCCAGGCCGACGCGTCCGTCACATTGACCGCCGCCATCGCCAGTTCGCCCAACACCGTCACCTTGTCGGCGGCGAGCGCGTACTGCTGACCGGCGACTTCGAGCGTGGCGCTGTCGGCGGGCTTGAGCAGGTCCGCCGGACCCAACAGTCCCCCCGCCGTCGGCAGCACCCATCCGCGCGTCTGATCCGACGAGCCGAAGAACCCCGTCGACTTCACGCTCCGCGTCGCGCGCAGCATCTGCGGCCGCGGCGTGCCGACCGGCAACAGCTCCGCGCCCACCGGCAGCGCCGGCCGCCAGTGCGTCCATTCGTCCTCCGCCTTCTGCGACAGATTGAAGCGATGACCCGTGGCGACCGGCTGACCGGGATGGTCCGGCGTCGCCATCGCGATGCCCCCTTCGACCATCGCCGCCAGCGACTCCACCTCGATGCTCAACCCCGTCAGCCCCAGATTGAACTCCGCCCCGCTCACATTCCAGAAGCGCGAATTGTCGCGCACCAGCGCCGTGAACTCCGGCCGAATATACGACCGCACCTCCACCGACGCCGCATCGCTTGCCAGACCGACGGCGATGACCGCGCCGATCTGCGATCCGCGATACAGCAGCGGCGCGCCCGGCCGCAGACTTCCGCGCCGGTCCGCCAGCAGAATGATCTCCAGACCGTTGGGGTCCATCACCTCGATCGCCGGCGGCTCGTCGAGACCGACGAAGCGATCCTGCTCCGCCCCTTCGCCGGGAATGACCACCATGTAGCGCGGCCCGGCGATCGTCTCCAGCCCCGCGATCCCCGACACACTCAGCCGAGGCCGCTCCACCCAGAACTGACTACCCGCCCGCGCGATCCGCTGCGCCTCCGGGTCCAAGCGCAATGTCACCGCCACGCCCGTCGAATCATTGATCAGCGCCACGTCCGTCACCGACCCGACGACGATCCCACGGCAGCGCAACAGATCGCCCGGCTTGATCCCCGCGCCTTCCGAGAACGTCACCGTAATGCTCGGCCCGATCTTCATCACGTAATACACGCCCAGCCCGATCACGATCAGCGCCGCCGCGATCGGGATGAGCCACACCCAGCGCCAAACGCGCCGCGGCACGACCTGCGCCACCGGCGTGTCCTGTGATTCACTCATGAGGGTCCTCCCAGATGGCATGCGGATTGAACACCGCCGACGCAATCAGACTCAGCAGCACGCACGCCCCGAACGCCAGCACGCCCGGCCCCGGCGAAACCGTCGCCAGATCGCCGAGCTTCACCGCCGCGATCAACACGGCGACGAGCAGTACGTCGATCATGCCCCATCGCCCCGCGATCTCGATCCACCGATACATCCGCGCCTGATGCTCCGCGCCGATCGTGCGCGGGCGCGTCGACAAGACCAAAAGCCCCACCAGCTTGAGCACCGGAATGATGATCGAGCACACCAGCACGACCAGCCCGATGCCCAATTGGCCGTGCGTCATCAGACTGATGCAGCCGGACCAGATGTTGGATTCGTGAATATGACCCAACTGCTCAAGCCGAATCACCGGCAGCGAAATGCCCAATGGGTAAAACAGCAGGGCCGCCAGCGCGATGGCGGCGCAGAGCCGATTGCTCGACGGATCGCCGGCCCGCTGAATGCGATGCCCGCACCGGGCGCATCGCGCTTCGTGCCCCGGCTCGATCGCCGGCACGCGCTGCACCAGACCGCATCGCGGACAACCTCGCAGCGCCGCGCTCATGGATGCCCCCCCGCCGGATGCGCCGGCAGAAAATAGAACGCGATGCCGAGCATGAGGTAAACCGCCAGCAGCATCACCCCTTCGAGCCAGTTGGACTCGCCATCCATCGCCACCAGCGCCATCACGCCGACGGTCATGATCACCGCGACGACTTCGAAGGGTGTGAACACCAGATCGAGCGGCGTGCCGAAGGCATAGCTGGCGAAGACCAACACGGGCGCGACGAACAAGGCGATCTGAATGCTCGACCCGACCGCCACGCCGATCGACAGGTCCATCTTGTTCTTCATCGCCATGAGCACGGCGGTCGAATGCTCGGCCGCGTTGCCGATGATGGCGACGACGATCACGCCGATGAACACCTGCGTCATGCCCATATGCTTGGCCGTTTCTTCGACGCTTCCGACGAGCAGTTCGCTGGCGATCGCCACGCCGACGGTCGCGGCGACGAGTACGCCGACGGATTTGCCAACGGACCATGCCTCCGGGTCGGCGGCGCCATGCTCCTCGCCGGCGGCGTAAAGCTGCTTGTGGGTGACAAGCTGAAAGACGAGGCCGAGGGCATAGGTAATGATGAGCACGATGCTGATGGCGACGGACAGTTCGTGCTCCTGAATCGGGGCGGTCGGGCCGACGATGGCGTGAAACACGGCGGGGATGAGCAGTCCGATCGCCGCCAGCGCCATGAGCGTCGTGCTCGTCGCCGCCGCGGGGGCGCGGAAGGTCTGCTTCTCGAACTTCAGCCCGCCCGCGAGAAAGGACAGGCCCAGAACGAGCAGCGCGTTGCCGATGATCGACCCCGTCAATGATGCTTTGACGACGTCGTGCAGCCCGGCGTGCAGGGCCATGAGGGCGATGATCAGTTCGGCCGCGTTGCCGAACGTCGCATTGAGCAGTCCGCCGACCGCCGGGCCGACGTGTTCGGAAAGATGTTCGGTGGACTTGCCCATGAGCCCGGCGAGCGGGACGATCGCCAGCGCCGCAGTGGCGAAGATCCACAGGGCGGGGGCGTGTGCAAAATGGAGAATGATGCTGACAGGGACGAAAACCAGCAGCAGTTGTAACGCCTCAAACTCGAAGCGTCCGATCTTCACGACGGTTTGGCCGCCCCCGCCGACACGCCGATTTCGCCCAGCCGATGCAGCGCCTGCGCGAACAGCACGTACAGATTCTTGAGCCGATCCACGTCAAGGACCTCGCCCTCGACTTCGAGCACGACTTCGAACGTACCTTCCGGCGCATCGTCATCGGGCGAAGCGCGCACGAACAGATGACACTCCGGCTCGCCCAGGAGCATCGCCCGCAGCTTGGCGCTTTCGAGCATTGTCTTGACTATCGCTTCGTCGGTCGCCTTGATCATGAACGCCTTGTCGATGTCGGCGTGACCGGTGGCGACGTCCTGCGTGCCCAGCAGCTTCGCCACGTCGCCGAAGATCGTCTGTTGGAAAATGTTGAACCGGAAACCGGTCGGGTTCCGGAACGCGGCGCGCAAGCGCGTGTAGATCGTCTCGGACTTGTACCCCGCTTCGGAGTGCAGATCGATGATGACGGTCCATCCTTCGACATGGGCGACGATCCTGTCCTGCCGCCAGCCCTCCTGATCGTCGAAGTTTCCGTCCAGCTCATCGCTGAGCTTCTTCCAGACCGCGTCCTCGTGATGGGCGAATGGGCTTGTCATGGCCGCATTGTAACATCGCCCCGCGCCTCGCCAAGCGCCAATTCGCCCACAAATTTATTCGGCCTCATTTGCCTCCGAGACCTCGCCGGCCGCGCGGGCCCGACCCGTCACGCGCGGGGCCGCGAGCATCAAAAGGCACAGCCCCGCGAACAGTCCGACCGCCGCGTAGTACCCGAAGCGTGTGCGCGGCGGAGTCATCGGCGTGGCGGCGAAGCTGACGGTCATCGGGCTGTCCGCCTTGACCTGAAGCGGGCGGTCGAATTCAAGCAGCCGCCCGCGCGTGGGCATATGAATCGACAGCGGCGCGACCTCGCCCGCAGCCGCTTCCTGAATGTCGATGATCCGGTCCGTGATCCGCTCCAGATTCTCCGAGTCAAATCGATCCAACGCTCCCAGCTCGCGATCCGCCTGCTCCGCGCTGAACTGGTCGCCAAGGTCCTGCACCGCTGCCGGCGCGTTCGCCGCCTCGGCGCTCCCATCGCGCGGCCGCAGATAGGCCCGCCGGCCCTTCAAGCCCACCATCGCCTGCTGCCGGCTCAGTTGATGCAGCTGCACCCGCGCATCCTCATTGAGTGCCGCATCGTTGAACGAATAGTTGTACGCCGACTCCAGCGCCTGCTTCGCCTTGTACTGCTCGCCCTGCTGCGCCCACTGCTGACCGCGCGACTGCAGTTCCAGCGCCAGCCGATTGTCCTGCTCGACCATCTGCTGCTGCTGCTGCTCATATGCGTCCACGCCGTACCCGCTGACCGGCATCGCACGCAGCACCTGATCATTGACGCTCAGCGTCCCCTCGAAGCTCTCGTAGTTCATGTCCTCCGGCACGAAGAACCGCCACGTCACATCCTTGAGCGGCAGATCGAATCGCGGGCCTTCGTAGTGCTGCATCGCCGTCCGCCAATCGCCCGGCGCCGGCACGATGTAAATCAACTCAACCGTCACCGGCAATTCGCCCACACCCGCATGACCCAGCGGGATCAGCGTCACCGGCTCGCCCTTGGCATCGTGCGTCAGCGATGGCAGCGTCGATCGATTATTGACCATGAGCGACCAGATCGACGCGCCTTCGGGGAGCCGCGTCGCCAGATGACGCTTCGCCCCCACGCGCATCTGAAGCTCGACGTGATTGATGCTCTGCCCGCGCTCGTTGACGACGGTCGTGATCGACGTGTGCTCCACGTCCGCTTCCAGCAGCTTCGCCGCGTCATGCCGCTGCACGCTGAGCGTCAATGCGTACGTCGGCGCGTTCGTCGAGTAGGTCAGCGCCGCATCCGACAGATCGCCGGCGCCGAACTGCCGATCGATATTGCGCGGCTCGGCGCTGGTAAGCGTCGGGCCGACCGTCAGTGCTTTCAGTTCCACCTTGTCGCTCGTCCGCACGACGATGTCGCCGTGGTACAGGTCGCCGCCGATCGCTTCGACGGGTTCGAGCGTGACCTGCCCGGTCTCGAGTTTGAACTGCGTCTCGTAGCGCAGCGTCAGCGGGTACGGGCGATCGAACCACTTCCGCGCCAATTCGATGCGCCAGAGCGTCGGGTCGTCCTTGTCGGGCTTCATGTTCGCAATCTCCGGCCCGGTGATCAGAAGCCCCAGCGCCCCCGCCGGCACGCGCACCTCGAACACCTTCGCCCCCGCATGCGCCAGCCGATACCGCAGGTAATGCGTATGCCGCACCAGCCCTTCGCTCACCGCCGCGGCGTGCAGGTAGTCCACCGTGATGCGCGGCTCGACGACTTCGGTGGCGAGCCCCACTTCCCAATCCGGCTTGAGCAACCGGAACGCCAGCACGCCCGCCTCGCGAATCCCCAAGTCCGCCGGGTTCAATTCGCTGATCCCGTTCCGCTGCGCGATCGAGAGCCGCACCCCGCGCACCGCCTGCACCACGACCTGCCCGCTGTGCTTCATCGACCCCGCCACCTCCACGCGCGGCACGTCGAGCTTCGCCGGCAAATCCGTCACCGGCCGGCTCAGCGCGAGCTTCGCCGTCACCACGCCCAGCGTCTTGGCCACAAAGTGGACCTGCACGATGCGCACTCCGTCCTCCACCGACTCGTCCCAATGACTGATCTGCGGCGCCGTCAGTGCGTCGATGTCATACGCCGCCGGCATCCTTAGCTCGACCGAGAACACGCCCGCCTTCGCCACTTCGATCGCCAGTTCGCCGTTGAGCACCAGCCGTTCGTCTCCGACGCTGAAGCTTCCGTTCATGGCGCTGCGCAGCTCGGGCTTGATCTCGAACGCCGTCACCTCGATCTCGTCCGCATCGCGCACCGTGCGATACGCATAGCGCAGGTCGGCGGGTTTGATCGTGTTGTCGCACTGCATGAGTTTCGCCGCGGCGCGCGTGAAGTCCTCCGCGTTCATCGCCTGCGGGTGCTTGCCGATCTGCACGTACACCGCCCCGCTGCCGACGACGCCCACGGACCCGCGCTGCTCGGTCGCCCCGATGACCTGCGGGTTCCGCACGGTCGCCGACCAGGGCATCGCCCCGCCGGTGATCTGCGTGGTGACGCTCAGCGTGTACTCGCCGCTGACCGGCTGCGTGAGCCGGGCTTCGAGCATGTGCGTCGCCGGATCGAATCGCCACGCGCCGACGCGCTCCCCTTCGACCGCGCTGACGGTCATGTTGTCCGGCAGCTTCATCTGCACGCCGCTCAATTCGCCCTGCGCGATCTGAAGCTGCACCTGGTGATGCCCCGTCGCGATCGCCGTGTCGAAACGCAACAGACTCGTCACCTCCGCGAACACCACCGACTTTTCCATGCTCGTCTGCCGCAGCCGGGGGCGCCATGCGAACCGCACTCCTTCGCCAGGCCCCGCCATCATCACCGCGATCGTCTGCTGCGCCGTCTCATGCTGCACGAACCGCATCGCCCCAGGCGACTCGACGACGAGCCCGTTGCGCGGAATCGTGAGCTGCACCTGATTCGTCAGCGACGCCGGCATCGGCATGGCGAACGCGCGTGATCCGTCGTCCGCCGCCGCGCCCAATGGTGACAGAAACGTCATGCGCACCTCGTACGCCCCCGCCCGCTCGACCCGCAGCCAGTACGACCCGTCCTCCGCATACACGCGGGCCCGTTCGCTGATCTTCGCGTCGGACATGAGGATCGCCCCGTCGTCGAGCAGCCGGAACGTCGCCGGCTCCTTCGCGTCGATCCACACGTGATAGTCGATCTTCATGCTGTCCGGCTCGGCGTTCAACTCAACAATGACGCGCTTCATCGTGCTGTCCGTCGCGAGGTTCGCCGCCGATGCGCGACCGCCGCTCAGGAGCATCAGCGCCGCCAGCGCCATCGCCGTCATCCCCGCCTCTCCGACCGGCCGGGTCGACAACTGCATGATCCGAATCATGCCCGTGCGCCAAATGACATACACCACCAGCACCGCCGCGACGCCCCATGTGAGCACGTGCCCCAGCATCATCGCCACGGGAATCCGCATCTGGTTGATCGTGATCACATCGAACTGCGCCGCCGCATAGATCAGCCCGGTGACGCCCAGCGACCAGCACAGCGCCCGGGCCTTCCGCCAGACCGCGCCCAGCACGAGCAGCCCGATCGCCGCGATCGGCGCCGCGACCGCGCCGATGAACGTCGCGTGCTGACGCCACGCCGGCACCACCCGCGCCTCGATCGTCAACGGATCCTTATCGCTGAGATTGACCGGCTGCGTGAACGACAAGCTCCGCAGATCGTCGGCCGTCGACATCGTGCTTGTCATGTCCGTGGTCAATCCCGCCATGAGGCCGACGATGAGCACGAGCAGCGCCGCCGCCGTCAGCATTGCCGCGCCGGCCAGCGGGCGATTGATCACGCGCACCAGCAGCACCAGCCCGCACGCCCCCGCCAATAGAAACAGCCATGTCAACCCGTCCGTTACGCGCTCGATCGCCTCGCCCCACGCTTCGCCCACGTGACCGAGCACCAACGACAGATCACCGAGGCCCATCGCCCGCTCCTCCGCCAGCATGTTGCCCCCCGCCGCATGAATCGACCAATCGTCCGGCGTGCTCACCGACCACTGCGCATACGTCGAACGAACCAGACTGCGCGGCGCTTCGAGGTTCAGCCGTCCGCCCCAGCCGACCGGATCATGCGACTGCCCGTATTCGAGCTCGACCGTCATCGGATCATTGGGATTGCGCGGCCGCTTGAGCGGGATCAATAGTTGCCCCTTGCCCGCGTCGAACGAAGCGGTGACGCGAATGCGCTTCTCCTGTCCGTTTTCCATTTCGACCATGTGCGTCGACCACACATTCGCCCCCGCGGGCATCGAAAGCGTCAGAAACTGGCTGGAGGTGTTCTTGATTTTGTACCGGACGCGCGTCACCGACTCGGCCCGGCCCTGATCGTCGACGGCGATGTCGGTGGCCATCTGCGTGACCTCGATCACGACCGGCAGCAGCTCGCCGCGCTCGTACGCCTTAACCGACAGCGCCACACGATGCGGCGTCCGCACGTACTTGTAGGTCTTGAGCACCGGCGCGCTGAGCAGCAGCCGGTAGTTCGCCGGTACTTCCTCGCGCGCGATCTCCAGCAGTCCCGCCGCGTCGTCCTTGGGCGTTTCAAGCTGGAGGTTCAGATGACTCGTCAGGGCGATGAAGCCGGTCTGCGTTTCAGCGCCGAGGACTTCGACGCCGCCGATCAGCACCGCGCCGCCGTCGGCATAGCGCTGGCGGAACACGACGCCGAGGTTGTAGTCGCCGATGACCTTTCGGCTGAGTTTGACGGTGTAAAGCTCGCCGTCGTGGTCCCACCGCCGCACGTCCCGCCCGACGAATTCGACGTTTTCGAGCCCCGCCGGCACGGTGAACTTCAGCTCATCGACCGGCGCGCCCGAAATGAAATAGTTGACCACGACCGACCCGTACGCCAGTCCCTCGCCCAGCGCGATCAGGTGGAACGACTCGACGCGCATGCCCGACGCCTTCTTCTTCGCATCGAGCGTCAGCGACCAGTTGCTCTCGCGGAAGCGGTAGGCGAACTGCGCCGCCGCGACGCGCATCGGGACCGACCCGGTGTGCACCTCGCGCAGCTCCTTCACTTGCGGGCGCTCAAGCTGCACGCCTTCCTCGGCGGCGATGACGACGTAGCCGCGCTCGTTCTTGGCGCCTTCGACGCGCAGGCCGGCGAGCGTCTGCGTCTTATCGAGCGGCCCGTGACCGAGTTCGAGACGCAGGTCGATGAGCGTGCGCCCGACGATCGGTTCCCTGAAGTGGACCGCCACGACCGTCGCCCCGTCCGCGCCGGTCTGTGCGCGATAGTCATCGACGCCCGGTCCGCCGACGTTCGTCACCGAATACCCCTTGGGCACATCGAGATTGACCGAGCGCAGCGGCGCATCGCGCACGTCCAGCTCCACCTGCGCTTCGATGATCAGATCGTCCTCGCGCACCGTCGCGGTCAGGCGCTGCGCCGCGTCGTAGGCCGGCACGATCTCGTCCAGCGAAAGCGCCAATTGATAATTTCCCCCGGCGAATGTGTAGAAAAACGCATTGCCCGTCGGCAGCGGGCGCGCCTGTTTGGCGTCGCCGCCGGAGCGCGGAAACGCCCCGGCGTCGATCTGCGACAGACCCGAGGTCTGCTTGACCACCAGCGCGATCGCCGAGTCGGTGCCGATCGCCAGATGCCCGCTCGTCCGCGCATCGCCCGTGACGGCGATCACCGGCAGGGCGACCTGTGCGGGGAACTTGGGCAGCACCATCTCGGCGATGAGCTGGAGGTCGTAGCGATTCGTCTGCGCCGCGTTGAGGGTCACATCGAGCCGCTGACCGGTCGCCGTCGGCGTCAGCTTCCAGTCACGGATATGTCCGCCGCGCACCTGCGTCACGCTCACGCCCGCCGGCACGTCGAAGGCCAGTTCGCTGAGCCGGCCCTGGGCGATGTCGAAGGTGAAGATCGTGTCGAGGCGGAGCGCGGCGGGCGTGATGCGCGCGATCGTGTTGGCCCGGCTCGAAAGCATCAGCGCGGCATCGAGCGCCTGCACCTGCGGCTTCCACCGGACCGTGAACGGCTTGCCCGGCCCGAGAATCGCCGTCACCACCAGATGGCCGTCCTCGACCGTCCGCTCCTGCCGCAGCGCCCCGTCGAAGCGGACTTCCAGATCGGTGCGGTCGGCGATGACTTTCAGTTCGCGCACGCGCGAGGCGGGCACGGTGAACGTCGCCTCGCGCCACGCCCCGCCTTCGATGACCGCCGGCCGGGCGGCGAAGGTCGCATCGACGTGATACTGCCCGCGCTCGGGCCAGGCAAGGCGATAGGTTTTCTGATCGGCGTCATAGGTGACGCGATCCCGGCCGTTCGTGCTGATCTGCGCGAGGACGACGTCGCCGGTGATGAGCGCATAGGTTTTGTCACGGCTTGCGTGATTCACATCGAAGCTCAGACCGAAGGCGATGTTGGCGCCGTCGATCTGCCCGATGATCTTCATCTGATCGATCGGATCGGCGGCGGGTTCATCGGCGTGAGCCGCCGTTGCGGCGAGCGTGAGGAGCAGAAGAGTGAAGATCGGTTTCATGAAAGTCGCTCCTGCAAAGATGCGGACGTACGATCCAAGTCCGGCGCATCGCGTCGGTTTGTCACGGGTCTGTAACAACTTCTCAAGTTCCGACCCCCTCCCTCGAAGGGAGGGGTTGGGGAGGGATTGGCAGGCGGCGCGGCGTTCGATTGCACGAGCGCGTCGCCGGCTTGCCAATCCCCCTCCCGCGCCTCCCCCTTCAAGGGGGAGGTGTCCAACAACCGGCCTACGGGGCCGGGGGAAGTCCCTTGGCGGACTGCACGAGCTCGAGCAGTTCCGCGGCCTGCTGATCGAGGGGCAGCGCGTTGGTCACGTCGATGAGCGTGCGTTCGACGGCTTCGAGACTGCCGCCGCGGGCATGCTCCGAATTCCGCAGAATCTCCGCGAATTCCGCCGCCGAGGCCGCCAGATAGAAGCGCGGCTGCGCGGTCGGCGTGGCGTCACGCATGACGTCATCGCTGCGCAGCCGCCGGCTGATCTCCTCGACCTGATCGGTGTCGACGTTCTTGTAGCGGACGAACACGGTGCCCAGGTCCGCCTCGCCGTCGAGCAGTTCGACTTCGTACAGCGCCGTCACCGACTGCCCCGATCCGACTTCGCCGGCGTCGACGGCGTCGTTGCGGAAGTCCTTGTCGGCGATGTCGCGATTCTCATATCCGACGAGCCGGTAGCGGCGGACGCGCTGCGGATTGAACTCGACCTGAATCTTGGCGTCCTTCGCCACGGTCTGAAGCGTCGCGGCCATCTGGTCGACGAAGACGCGCTGCGCCTCGGCGGGCGTGTCGACGAAAATGTACTGCCCATCGCCCGAGTCGGCGAGCTTTTCCATGATCGCATCGTTGTACGCGCCGAGGCCGAACCCGACGCTCGTCAGCGCGATGCCCTGCTTGCGGGAATCGACGACCTTGTCGAGCATGGCCTGTGCATCGGTTTC
Organism: Planctomycetota bacterium; assembly: GCA_016125255.1. NCBI lineage: Bacteria > Pseudomonadati > Planctomycetota > Planctomycetota bacterium. The sequence goes on from WGMD01000002.1 coordinate 138,321, forward strand.
GCCGACGTTCGCCACGCCGTCGGAGCAGAGGATGATCTGATTGATCGCGCCGCTGACGAAGTGGCGGCGGGCGATGTCGTAGCCGAGCTTGAGGCCTTCGGTCATGTTGGTCGACCCGCCGGTCTGAATGGCGTCGATGGAGCGGCGGATATCGCCGGCGTTTTCGGCGGGCGCGGCTTCGAGGGCGAGCGTGGCCTGCGAGCCGTAGGTCACGATCGACACATGATCGCCGGGGCCCAGTTCATCGACGAGCATGCGCAGGGCGGACTGCACGAGCGGCATCCGATCGGGCTTCTCCATGGAGCCGGACGCATCAATGACGAAAACGAGATTGGCGGGCTTGCGTCCTTCGCGTCCGATCGTTTTGGCCTTGACGCCGATCTTCAGGAGCGTCAGATGCTCGCCAAACGGCGCGGCGGCGGCCTGCGTGTGAATCGCGAAAGTGCGCGGCGACTGATTGTCATAGTTGTAGTCGAACGCATTGACGAACTCCTCCATCCGCACCGCCCCCGCCGGCGGCCGATACCCCGCGCGAATGTAACGCCGGCACAGGGCATACGAAGCCGTGTCCACGTCCATCGCGAACGTCGAGAAGCGGTCCTTGTCCGTCATGACAAACGGGTTGACGGGAAGTTGATTAAACGAGGACGACGGGGGCAGCGTGTCATCGACGGGTTCGGCCTGGACCTGACCCAACTCGAGCGACTGCGCGTTCAGTTCGCCCAGCTTGCCTGACACGATCACCGGCAAGGCATTGGGATCCTGCTTGAGCTTCTGCTCATACTGCGCGAGGTTCTTTTCATCGACGCCCGCCTTGCGTGCCGATTCCTGCTGGGCCTGTTGCATGGCGACGGCGGACTGGAGTGTATTTTCGAGGCGCTCGGTCGAGGCGGGCTGATCGGCGGCGGGCTGAAGGGCGGGGCCGGATTTGGTGGCGACTTCTTCGTGCAGGGCTTCGGCCTGGTCGCGGTACTTGGCGGCGAGTTTCTTGTTGGACTCGATCTGCCGCTCGGCTTCCTGAAGCTGCTTCATCTGACGCGGCGCGACGGCGACTTCGCTGCGGTCCAAGTCGCGCTGGGCGTCTTCGTTGGCATCGGTTCGTTTGAGCGATTCGGTGCGACCGGCGATCGCGCCGCCGATGATCGTCTTGTCGCTCATGTCTTTTTCGGCGGCGGGAGCTTTGGGGGCGGCGTCGGCGAGTTCCGATTTGGTGGCGGCGCGAAGTGTGTCGATGGACTGACCGCCCTGCGGCGCGAGGACCGGCGCGGCGGCGGCGGCGACGGGCTTGGGCGTCATCGGCGGGCGCGCCGCGGGAGCGGACGCCGCCGGGGGCGGCGGGGGCGCGGCGGGCTTGGCGGGAACCGGGGCGCCCGTCGTGTCGCCGAATTTCATCAAGGGTTCCTGCGCCTTGGCGAGTTCCTCGACTTCCTTGCCGGAGGTGACGCTCGTCGACTTCTTGCCTTCGGCGAGGCGGCGATTGGAACGCACGTCCGCCCCATCCGCCGCGACCTGGCCGACATCGTCCGACTTGAACCGCTCGCCGGCGGCGACTTCGCCGCCGAGCGCGACCTGACCTTTGCCGCCCGCCCCGGCGCCGCCGGGCCCGCCGTGCGCGACGGCATTCTTGTTGCCCGCCGCATCCGCCTCGCCGCTCATCGGCCGGGCCGGCTCTTCGGCGGGTTTGGCGGCGAGTCCGGCGTCGAGGCCAAACTTGCCGCTGAAATCACTCGGCGTGTCAGCCGAGAAGGTGGTGCCGCGCACCGCCAGCGTCTTGGACTTGTCTTCCATCTGCCGCCCGCGACTTTCCGTGGCGACGGCGGCGCCTTCGCCTTTGGCTTCGAACGTCGCGCTGCCGGGCTTGTTGTCGGCGGACTGATCGTACGCGCGAGCGCCGTTGCGCCCCTCCGTCGCTCCGAAGGCCTGACGACCCAACTCATCATCGAACCGCTTCATCTTTTCGGTCGTCGCCACAGCGCCCGACCCCGACGCATCCGCCGCGCGATCGGCGGCAATGTAACCCTCGGCGACTTTCCCCTGCGGCATCGGCCCGCTAGTCGGCGCGGGCGCCATCTCCGCTGCCGGCTCGGGCGAGTTCACCACCGGCCCCGCCGTCGTCTGCGACCCCCGCGCGAAGAACGACTCCGACGACTGCCCGCTGCGGCGATGCTCCGCATCGTTATACGCCCAAGCGCGATCCGATTCGCCAAGTTCGCGCGAGCGACCGGAAGACAAATCCATCGCCTGAGCTTCGACCGTTGAATTGCGCTCTAATCTGTTGTAGCGATCAACTTCCGCAGCAGCCGAGCGGGCCGGCGAGGGCTGCCCACCAATATCAATCATCCCGTACCGCGGGTTCTCGCGCATCATTCCACCCGGCCCGAACAACCCCCACCCCGCAAACGCCAGCAATCCCAACGACGCCGCGATGCCCAGTGGGCGGATCGGAATCGTGAACGGCCCGATGGCCATGCGACCCCGCTGACGCAGTTCATCGTCCGCTGCCTGCATCATCAGCTTCGCCCGTTTCGTCGAGCTGAGCTTGAGCACCGGCTGGGCGTCGATCGACTGCTTGAGCAGGTTCGCGGTCAGACGCAGGTCGCCGAGTTTTTCGCGGCAGACTTCGCAGCCGGCAATGTGGGCGTGAAGCGCCTGCGTTTCGGCGGCGTCCGCATCCAGTTCGCCGAACGCGAGGGAAGAGAGCAAGATTTCTGCCTGTTCGCATTGCATGGTCGGTTACTCCGCTGTGTTAGCGGCTCTAAATCACTCCCTGCTGTTTGAGTCGCGTGGCCAGTAGGTCCATTGCCTGATGCAGGCGGTAATGCACGTTCGACGGCGTCGTGTTGAGCACTTCGCCGATCTGTTTCATCGTCAATCCTTGAATCACTTTGAGCATGACCACTTGTCTCATCGCTTCGGGCAGTTCGCTGACCGCCGCCAGCGCCTTGCCGTACGCTTCGGTGCGGATCATGTCCGCCAGCGCTTCGTCGCCGTCCGCTTGTCGGGCCTTCTGATCCTCGCGGGCCTGCTCAACGACGGCCTGCTGGCCCTGCTTGCGGACGCGTCGTTTTCGGCCGACGTCCATCGCGACGTTGTGCGCCACGCGGTAGAGCCAGACGCTCATGTCGCCGATGCTCGCCGGGCCTTGTGCTTGCACCTGGCGATGGAGCCGCAGGAACGTGTCCTGCACGACATCCTCTGCTTCGTGCATCGCCCGCCCCAGCACCGTCACGACGTACCTGAGCAGCGGCGATTCGTATCGCTCCACCACCGTCGCGAAGTCGAACGCCACAGCCGCCTCCGCCCGCGCGGGTTGATCGGCCTCGATGGCCAGTTCGCTGAACTGCGGTGGGCTCATGACATTGCCCTTGCTGGCGTACACAGTGACATAGACGCGGGACCGGGGAAGGCGTTCAAAAGAAAAATGATCAATGTCCAAGCACCAATGCCCAAGGAAGGAACGGCCTGCGGTCTTCTATTTTGACATTGGCTTTTGAACATTCCCTTGGTCATTGGTGCTTGGACATTGGTCATTTCCGAACGTCCGGTCCAATAACATTCTACCGTCACATCCCGCACACTCCCCCCAGGTTAACTCACCCCTACAAACCGCCGATACCCAACGCGGGAACTGTTCCATTCATGGAGTGACGCCGATGTCTCATCAGCCAACGCGTATCGTCAAGGCCGAACAGGCCGTCAACCTCACACCGACCACCACCACGCCCGCCGTGCCCAGGCCCAGCCATCCCGGAAAGCTTCCGGGAGCGGGGGCGGACATCCATCAGCAGTTTTCCGAACTGGACAAGAGCATCGCCCGCCGCATTGGCGACCTGCGCACGATCGACACGCGCATCGAGGAACGGCTCACGACCCTCAATCGCGTCGAAGCCACCGTGCGCAATCTCTCCAAGGCGCTGGGCACGCAGATTTCCCAGCTTCAGCCCGGCCCCGAACAGTTCGCCGCCATTCGCAAACAGCTTGATGAGCAGATCGAGCAGGCCGTCGACGTCGCCCGAACGCAGGCGTCCGATCTGATCAATCCCGTCGACGATCGTCTGGCCGCGCTGCGCGATGCCGAGGTCCGTCTCGCCGAGCATCTCGAATCCTTCGATGATCAGATCCGCCAGCGCGTCGAGCCGATTCAGCACACGCTCACGCAGGCCCTCTCGCAGGTCCGCGAGAAGGTGACGGCCGTGACCGCCCCGCTTCATGCGCAGGTCGAATCGCAGGTCGCCGAGTTCCGCGCCCGCTGCGCCCGCGCCGCCGAGGAAACCGCGACGATTCTGACCAGTCAGCTTCCCGATCTCAAGCACGAAGGCGAGCAGCTCGTCCGTCAGCTCCGCGATCAGATTCAGCAGCAGGTGAGCAAGGCCATCGAACGCGCCAGCGCCAGTCTGACGCCCATCGACGAGCGCAATCAGCAGCGCCTCGCCGAGCACGTCGCCGCCGCTCAGGCCAAGACCGAAGCGCTCTTCGATCAGGTCCAGTCCGCCATCCACGAGCGCATCGAAGCCCTCTCCGGCAAGGCCGACGCCATCTCCACCACCGCCCAGCGCCGCATCGATCAGCAGCTTTCGGACACGACCAGCCGGATCGACAAGCGGCTCAGCGAAGCCGAGCAGCGCATCGACACGCGCCTCGATGAGGCGGAGCAGCGGATCGACGTGGCGATCGCGCCGGTGCACGCCAAGCTCGACGCCGCCCGCGGCGAAGCCGAAAAACTCCACGCCGGCGTGGCGCAACAGGCCGACGCGACCCTCGCCCGCGCCCGCGCCGCCGCCGAGGAGGTCGCCCAGTCCCTCGCCGCCCAGCTTGAGGCGTTCCGCAAGCAGACCGAGTCGATGACCGACACCGCCAATCACCAGCTTCAGACCGCCCTCGAAAAAGCCAAGCGCGACGCGCAGGAAATCAATCAGCCCATCAAGCAGCTTCTCGATCGGTTCCGTGATGAAAGCGAGGCCGTCGCCGCGAAGATCGAATCGCGTCTGTCGGAGCAGCTTGAGAAGGCCGCCCGCCGGGCGGACGATTTGGATGCACCGTTCATGCAGAAAATGGCGGCGCTGCGTCAGCAGGCCGACGAAGCCGCCGCCGGCGCGACGCGCCTTCTTGAGCAGCGCCTCGACGAAGCCCGCACTGAAGTCAATGACCTGTCGCGCTCGATGACCGAGCGCCTTGAAGAGGTTGCCGAGCAGTCCAATACCGCCATCGCCGCTTCCGAGCACCGCTGGCGTCAGCAGGTCCGCGAGGCCGATGCCGATCTGGCGAAGGCGGCGCAGCGCCTGGCCAATCAGGCCGATCACGTCCGCTACCGCGTCGACGAAGCCGTCGATGCCGCCGATCTGCACCTTCAGCAGCGCCTCGAAACCGTCACGTCGCAGGCCCAGTCGATCGACGAGCAGACCGGCCGGCGGATCGAGCAGCTTAAGGAACATGCCCAGGAAGTCGTGCGCGAATTGTCGGGCGAAATCGACGGACATGTCGAAGACGCCGCGCGCCGGGCTTCCGCGGCCGTCGCGCCGTCCTTCGAGCAGATCGAACATCTGCGCGATCAGGTCCGCTCAGTCGTCGAGTCGGCGACGCACAAGGTCAACGCGATCACGCAGCCGGTCGACCGGTTGATCGGCGAAGCCGCCGAGCGCTCCGCCGCGGCTCAGCGGGCGATGGAGCAGCAGCTTGAGCGCGTGACGCGCGAGGCCGAGCAGCGGGCGCAGACGATCGCCCAGCCGCTGCGCGACGCCGTCGACAGCTCACGCGATCAGGCCGCCGAAGCGGTGCGCGTGATGAACCGTCAGCTTGAGCAGGCCGACGACGAGGCCGCCCAGCGCACGCAGGCCGTCGCCGCCGCGATGCGTCATACGCTCGAAACCGCCGAGTCTCAGGCCGGCGAGATCACGCAGCGGGTGCATCAGCGCGTCGAGGAAACCGCCCGTGCGGCGATCGAGAAGACCGACGCCGCCTGCGGGAAACTTGCGCAGCTTGCGGACAAGACCGAAGCGCGGGCGAATGAAGCCGCCGACGCGATGGCGCGTCATCTGGAGACGGCGACGCGCGAAGCGGCCGGCCGCGCCGAAGCCATCGCCCAGCCGTTTACGAAGATGATCTCCGAAGCGCAGTCGAAGCTCGACGCCGCCGCCCGCACGGCAGGCGAGCAGGTCGATCGACTGACCGCGCAGACCCAAGAACGCCTCGAATCCCTCGCCGCCCCGCTGCATCAGATCGTCGCCGACGCCGGCCAGCGGACGCGCGACGCCGTCAGCGCCGCCGAGCGCCAGCTCGACGGCCTCGAGCTTGACGCACAGGCGCGGGCCGAGTCGCTGACCAAGCCCTTCGCCGCCAAACTCGCCGGCTTCGAATCCGACGCGGCGGCGGCGGCGCATCAGATGGCCGAGCAGCTTCGCGAAACGATCCGCCAGACCGCCGACCATGTCGATCAGACCGTCGCGCATGCCGAGTCGTGCGTCGAGCAGGCCCAGCGCCGCACCGACGCCTTCGCCGACCGGGCGAAGGAGATCGCCGGCGCGATCGGCGGGCAGATCGACGACGCCTCCGCCCGCGCCCGCACGGTCGCCGGCGAGATCGACAAGCATGTCCAAACCGCCGCGCAGCGTGCGACGCAGCAGGCGGCGGCGCTCGATGAACCCTTCGCCGCCAAGCTCGCCGAGCTGCGCGAGCGCGGCCGAGTGGCCCAGCAGGAACTGGCCCGCCAGCTTGAAGAGCAGCTTGCCGCCGCACGCGATCGCGCCGCCGCCATGGACGGCCCGATCGAGGCGACGCTCGAGAAATTCGAGCGCGAAGCCGACCAGCTCGGCCGGCAGATCGAATCGCGACTCGCTCAGGGACTCGAAGCGGCGCAGCGTCATGCGCTGCACATCGATCGCCCCGTCACCGAGCGCCTCGCCGCGCTTCAGGACAAGGCCGGTCACCTCGCCGAGTCGATCGACGCCGAAATCAGCCGTTCGCTCCAGCGGGCGGAGGGCGAAGCCGACGCGCTCAAGCAGCCGTTCGCCGATCGTCTGGCCGCGCATCGCCGGGACGCCGAGGCGCTGTCGTCGCAGATCGATGAGCGGCTTTCGCAGCAGATCGCGCACGCCAACGCGGTGTGTGACGAACTGGCCGAGCCGTTTGAACGGCGACTGGCCCAGTTCGAGCACGAGGCGGCGACGCTGCGGCAGTCGATGGAGCAGACGCTCAACGAGGCGTCCGATCATGCCCATCATGCCGCGGATTCGATCGACGAGCCGCTGCGTCAGAAGATCACGGCCTGCCGCGAACTGCTCGCCGGCTACCAGCGCGACGTCGCCGAGGCCGCCGATACGCTCCATCAGCGGATGCGTCAGCGCATGACGACGATCGACGGCGAAACGACCGAATTCACCGAGGAAATCGCCCGGAAGATGCACGAGCGCGTCGAGGCGTTCAAGCACGAGGCGATCGAGCGGATGAACCCCGTCGAAATCGAAATCGAGCAGCGGCAGGCCCGCCATCAGCAGCGCGTCAGCGAGATGCTCGGGCACATCGCTTCGCAGCTCAAGCAGCAGTACGACGCGTTCGGATCGCAGCTTGAAAGCGATGCGGGGGCGAACTGCGAACGACTCGCCCAGATGAGCGAGCGGTTTGACGAACGTGTGCATGCGGCGTTCGCGCAGGTCGAAAAGATGGTGACCGTCCGGCTGCATCAGATCGCCGCCGACGCCGAGGCGTCGATCGCACCGGCGCTGGCCCGGCTCGATTCCCGCCGGCGCGATGCGCAGGAGCAGGCGGGCGACGTGCTGAGGGAACTGGGTCAGACGATCAGCGCCCGGCTCTCGGAGCTGCGCGACAGCGGCGAGTCGATGATCGATCAGGTGGAGCAGCAGCTTTCGCGTCGGATCGGCGCGATGGGTCCGCAGGCGGCGGCGACGATGAGCCAGGCCGAGCAGGCGATGCGCGAGCGGCTCGCCGAACTGCACGAGCAGATCGCCCGCTCGATCGCCGTCAGCGAAGAGCAGCTTGCCGCGAAGCTCGAATCGCTGCGTCCGCAGACGCGGGCGGCGATCGCCGGGGCGGAGCAGCAGATTGCCGAGCATTTGAATCAGTTGCAGACGCGCATCGAGTCCGCCGCGGCGCCTCTGCAGCAGCGCCTGGCCCTCCGCTTCGATGAATTGTCGCAGCGGGGGCAGAGCGTGGTCGATGCGTCGATGAAGAAGATCGAGGCGGCCCGGGCGAAGATCGCCGCGCTGGCCGACGCGACCGGCGCGGATGTGAAGGATCCGATGCAGGTGTTTGCCGAACTCAACCGCATGCTCGGCGAGGCGCGTCAGGTGACGCGCGAACTGGCGGACGCGGTGCGGACCGCTCGGGCCAATGGCAATGCGTCACCGGAGGGCGAAACGTCCCCCTTCCATCTGACGCACCCGGCGGTGAAAAACACGCGAGCGGCGTGAATCAGGGATCGGGGATCGAGCGTTGGGCTTCGGCGGTTCAGGGTTCAGACAGGAGAAAACGGCATCGCGCCGGCGGGGCTCCCGTAGTGGAGATTCCGCGCAGGATGGAACAGTTCCCCAACATTCCATCTTCATCTGAACCCTGAACCCCCGGAATCCGACCCCCGGAATCCGATCCCCGGAATCCGACCCCCGGAATCCGATCCCCGACCCCCGATCCCCAAATCACGTCGACTGCCGCACGATCAACTTCGGCTTGATCGTCACGCGACGCGACTCGCCCTTCTTCTTGCCCTCTTCGATCCCCCCGATGAGCAGATCGAGCGCGGCGGCGGCGTACAGGTCGTGCTGCTGATCGATCGTCGTCAGCCCCGGCTCGATCACGTCCGCGATCTCCAGATTGTCATACCCCACCAGCGCCACATCCCCCGGCACCTTGAACCCGCGGCTCTTGAGCTTCTGCATCAGCCGCACCGCCCATTCATCATTCGGCGCCACGATCGCATCCGCCTTCTTCCCCACGATCAACTTGTCGATCACATCGTCAAGCACCTCCTGCGAAGGCGTCTGCGACGTGTGCCGACCTTCCCAGATCATGCCCTCATCGAGCGTGACGCCCGCCGCGGCGTAACCTTCCGTGAACCCCGCGCGGCGGTAGTCGCACAGCTCATCGTCCAGGTTCCACAGCACCAGCCCCGGCCGCTTGCGCCCGCGCTCAAACAGATGCGCCATCGCCTGACGGATCGCGTCGGTCGTGTCCACGCGCACGACGCTCGCGCCTTCGTAGACCGGTCGGCCGTGAAACACGACGTGCTCCACGCCGTCGAACAACGGCGCCACCGCCTTGTCCCGACCGCGCATCAGATCGAACAGGCAGATCACGCCATCGACGCCCCGGCCCTCAAAGTCCTCCAAGTACTCCCCGACGCCGGCCGGGTCGGCGTGGACCTGACCGATGACGAGCCGATACCCGCGAGCGCTCGCCGCCCGCTCCAGCGCGGAAAGGCGGTTGTACATGACGGGCATGTGCATCGTGTCCAGGATCACGCCGAGCATCTTCGTCCGCCCGCCGCGAAGCTGCTGCGCGATCCGGTTGGGCCGGTAGTTGAGCTTGCGGGCGATGTCCAGCACGCGCCGCCGCGTCTCCTCGCTGACGCGCACGTTCGACCCCCCGCTCCGGTTGAGCACCTGTCCCACCGCCACGCGCGAAACCCCCGCCGCCTGCGCCACGTCGATCAGTCTCACCGTCTTGCGATTTTGCGATTTCATGATTCGTCAGCCCTGGAGTAAGATAAGCCCCCATTATAGCGGAACTCGTCCTTCATGTCCTACCCCGGCCCGTTCGTCGATTTACAGATCAATGGCTACGCCGGCGTCGATTTCAACGCCGACGACCTCCGCCCCGATGACTTCGACCGCGCCTGCGCCGCTCTCGAAGCCCATCATGTTCAATCCTTTTTCCCCACGATCATCACCGACGCCCCCGATCGCATGGCCGCCCGACTCGCCCGCCTCGTCGACCTCCGCGACCGCTCGCCCATCGCGCAAAAACTCGTCCCCGGTCTGCACATCGAAGGCCCCTTCCTCAATCCCGCGCCCGGCTTCATCGGCGCTCACCCCGCTCAGCACGCCCAGCCCGCGAACCTCGACACGATCAAGCGCCTCCTGGAATCCGCCCGCGGACTCGCCAAGCTCGTCACACTCGCCCCCGAGTGCGATCCCAATCTGACCGTGACGCGCTATCTCGCTTCGCACAACATCCGCATCGCCGCCGGTCACACCGATGCGTCCCTCGATCAGCTTCGCGCCGCCATCGACGCCGGCCTGTCGATCTTCACACACCTGGGCAACGGCTGCCCCGCCCAGCTCCCGCGCCATGACAACATCATCCAGCGCGTCCTCCACCTCGCCGACCGACTTTACATCACGCTCATCGCCGATGGTCATCACCTTCCGACTTTCGTCCTCGAAAACTTCCTCCGCATGATCCCCCCCGACCGCGCGATCATCGTCACCGACGCCATCGCCGCCGCCTCCCTCGGCCCCGGCCGCTACACCCTCGCCTCCCAATCCGTCCAAATCGACGACGACGGCGTCCCCCGCTCCCCCGACCGCTCCCACTTCATCGGCTCCGCCGCCACCATGCCCCGCATGGCCCACCTCCTCGCCACGCAACTCCACCTCCCCGACGAACGCATCCGACAACTCATGCATACCAACCCCCGCGCCGCCCTCGCCCTCTGACCCCCGCCCTTGAGGGCGGGGGCTGGGGGCGGGTGAAGCGCATCAGTCGAAGCGCGCCACGTTTTGTGACCCATCCAGACTGATACGATTCACCCCCTCCCAACCTCCCCCTCGCGGGGGAGGGGTCAAAGACCCCGAAGCCCACGCTCTTTGAGCGTGGGACTCCCCACAAGCGTTATCATGTCCCCATGACCCGTCGCCCGCAGATCGCGCTGCTTGTCGAGACTTCCAACGCCTACGCGCGCGGGCTGCTGCACGGCATCGTCCGTTACATCCGCGAGCATCGGCCGTGGTCGATTCATCTGCCCGAACTCGGTCGCGGGGATCGCCCGCCGTCGTGGTTTGAGGGGTGGTCGGGGCATGGCATCATCGCCCGCATCGAAAATCGCCGCATCGCGCAGGCGGTGTTGCGATCCGGCCTGCCCGCGGTCGATGTCAGCGCCGCCCGGCTCGTGCCGCAGTTGCCGTGGGTCGAAACGAATGATCAGAAAATCGCGCGCCTCGCTGCCGATCATCTGCTCGAGCGCGGGTTCAAGCACTTCGCCTTCTGCGGCGATGATCGCTTCAACTGGTCGCGCTGGCGCTGCGAGCATTTTGTCGAGTGCATCAAAAACGCCGGTGGAACCTGCGATGTGCACACCATCGACGTGGACGCCGCGCCCAAACAGCAGGACGCCGCGCTGGCGCGCTGGATGCGGCGCTTACCCAAACCCGTCGGCGTCATGGCGTGCTTTGACATTCGGGGTCAGCAGGTACTCGACGCCTGCCGCCGGCTCGGCGTCGCCGTGCCCGATGAAGTCGCCGTCGTCGGCGTCGACAATGACGAACTGCTCTGCGATCTGGCCGACCCGCCGCTTTCGAGCGTGATCCCCGATGCCCATCGCACCGGTTACGCCGCCGCGTCATTGCTCGATCGCATGATGTCCGGCTCAAAGGTCAAGGCCGAGGCGACGCTCATCGACCCCGTCGGCCTCGTGACGCGCCAATCGACGGACGTGTTGGCCATCGACGACCGCGACGTGTCCGCCGCCGTACGATACATCCGCGAGCACGCCTGCGAAGGCATCGGCGTCAACGATGTGCTCGCCGCCGTGCCATTGTCGCGTCGCGTGCTGGAGGCACGGTTCAAAAAACTCGTCGGCCGCACGCCGCATGAGCAGATTCTCCGCACCCAGCTAGCCCGCGTGCAGGAACTCTTGCGCGAGACGAACCTCCCCCTGACCACCATCGCCGACCGCGCCGGCTTCAAACACGCCGAGTACCTGTCCGTCGTCTTCAAAAAACACCTGGGCGTGCCCCCCAGCCAATACCGCGCCCAATCCGGCCGATAGAGCGGATTCACAAATCAAATCGCGTTCTCAACGAGCCGCGACCGTGAGGGAGCGGTCAAGGAACGTGATTGGACGCGGGCTCGACCGCTTGCTGACGCGCGCGGCTCGTTGAAGACGCGCGGCTAAGCATCTCTTGAAACCGCTCACTCCGCTGGCGGCTAAGCAGCATCCCAATGGAAACTGGAAAATGACCAATGGCAAATGATTGTCCATTGCCGCGTCACGTTCCGACTGCTATCATTCCGATATCACCCCTGATGGAGGCCCCTCATGTCGGACCTGTTGATCCGTGATGTGGACGATCGGGCGCTGGCGCGGCTCAAGAAGCGGGCTGAGCGCAACGGACGCTCGCTTCAGAAGGAAGTCAAGCTGATGATCGAGCAGGCGGCGGGCGCGGATGCGGAGGCGACGCACCAGATGCTCGACCGGTGGAAGAAGACGTTCGCCGGCCGCAAGCTCGCCTCCAGCGCCAAACTGCTGCGCGAGGATCGCGCCCGGTGAGCGCGTTCGTGATGGACGCCAGCGTCATCGCCGCGGCGCTCTTCGACGAGACGCACGCCGACCGGGCCCGAGCGCTGCTGACCCGCGGCTCCGAGTTGTTCGTCCTCGATCTGCTGCACGCTGAGCTGGGCAATGTCATCTGGAAGCGCTTCTCCCGCCGCGAAATCGATGCGACCGAGGCGACGGACCTGCTGGCGGACGTGCTCCGCCTGCCGCTGATCGTCCTGCCGTCGATGGAGTTGATCGCGTCCGCCTTGCAGATCGCGCTTCGCACACGGCGGACGGTATACGACTGCCTCTACCTCGCCGCGGCCCTTCATCAGAAGGCGGTGCTGGTCACGGTCGATAAACGGCTCGTCAACGCTCTGGCGTCCACGCCGCTGGCGAACCACATCCGGCATCTCAGCGCGGCGGAGTGAGCAAGGCATCCGATCGCCGCGCACGCGCTGTCTTTACCCCCTCTCCCTCCGGGAGAGGGCTGGGGTGAGGGTGCGCTCAATCACCAACCGCTTCCGTTACGAAACGCGCCATACTTCGGGGCAACCCTCACCCTGACCCTCTCCCGGAGGGAGAGGGGATCGGAGGGTCTGGCAATCAATACCGGCCGCATCCGTTAGAATCTTCATCGCCCGCGAAGATCGTCTTCGCGGCGGCGTGATCCGTCACCCTGTCCATAAAGAAGCCCGCCATGAAAACCCGCCAAGCGCTGCTCTTCGTGTGTCTGATGTCGCTGCCCGCGTTCGCCGCCGACTTGCCGCCGGTGCCGGCGGAGTCGATCGCGGTAAAGAAGGAATTGCTTTTTGAGGATGATTTTTCGAGTGCGACGCCGAAGCCGCAGTGGCACAAAGTGGTGCCGACGTTTGAGTTTGTGGACGGCGTTTTGAAAGGCACGCAGACGCGCGATCAGAACATTCCGGCCGCGGACGGGAAGCCCGAAGTGAAGGCCCACCCGGCGGTGCACGGGCTTTCGATTCCCACCAAGGACAGCGTCGTCGAAGTCCGCATGAAGTTCGACGGGGCGACGAACATGGACGTCGAATTCGACGACCGCAACTACACCGGCTCGCACTACGGGCATCTTTGCCGGGCGCAGGTGACGCTCACCGGCGTGCGCATCCTCGACGAACGCGACGGGACGCAGAACGAAGAGATCAAGGCGATGCGCGAAGACCCGAGCAAGAAGGCGGAAGTCGCCAAGCGCATGGCGGGCAAGATCGCGGTGTATCCGATGAAGCTCGATCCGGAAAAATGGCACACGGTCGTCGTCGAAACCGTCGGCCAAACGATGCGCGTCACAGTCGACGGCACGCCCGCCGCGGTGCTGACCAGTTCGGGCATCGGGCATCCGACCAAGTCGAAAATCGAAGTCGGCGTCTCCGGCAAGTCAGGGCTGTTCGACGACATCAAGGTCTGGAACGCGGAGCCGGTGAAGTAACTCGGCCTCGCGCGGAGATGGGGCAGTTTGCGTCCCGCTTAAAGTTGATGTGGGGTTATGGGTTTGCGTGGAAGGGCGCATGATCGTTGCGCGAATCGCGCACGGGCGTGGCAAAAGCGCGCATGGGGATGGCAAGGGTGTTTGTAAGTGGAGTGATGGAGCGCATCGGATTGACGTTTGGCTTCATGACTGTGCGCACGGGCGCGCCCGTGCGCGCGGGGATGTGCCGTAAATCCGGGTTGTTGATGAGGAAAACGGGGGGCAGGCGGGGTGGTGGAGCATCGGGGGCGCGAGCGCGCCGGTGCGCGGAATGGGCAATGGGGGGACACGCCCCGCTGAAGCGGGGCGTGCCGGAGGGGGCGCGGGGGATGCGGGGTGGGGGTTATTCGGGGGTGAGGAGGATGTGGACGGTGACGATGAGGTTTTGGGGGACTTTGTCGAGTTCGGGGCCTTTGGCGGTCCACTTGTAGGTGGCGGTGAGGAGGGGGCCGTCGATGTTGTCGTAGCCGGTCGCTTTGGCGAATCGGACGTGGATGACTTTGCCGGCCTTGTCGAAGGTCAGGACGAGGTCGGGGTTTGCGGGGATGGAGGAATGGAGGGCGACGGGGCTGAAGCGAGGGGCGACGGTGTTGATCTGGATGCCGTGTCGGGCGATGACGGCGCCGGGGCGGACGACGAGGTTTTCGATGCGTGAGACGGGCGGGGCTTCACGTTCGTCCTTGGGGGCGTTGGTGGGTTTGGGTTCGTCGCTGGGTTGGGGTGCGGGGGGTGTGGGGGTCAAGGTCGGGGCGGGGGAAGGGGCCGCTTCGCGGCTCCCGCTAAGGGGGTCGAGCATGGGTTTGGGGTCGGACTGCGGGGCGGCGTCGGCGGTTTTCGCGACGGTGTCGACGGGTTTGTCGGGCTGGGGTTTTTCATCGGGGGCGTCGGGGACGCCGCGCGGTGCCGGCGTTGCGGGGCGCGGGAGGCCGGGACCATCGAGTTTCATGGAGCGATCGGTGGGATCGGACTTCACATCGGGGGCGATGGGCGGGGTCTTGCGCTGGGCGATGTCGGAGATGGGAGCGTCGATGGGCGTGGGCAGGACGGGGTTGACGCCGGTCGGGGGCTTGATGGCGGGGGTGAGCAAGGCGACTTGGCGGGCGGGTTCGCCGGCGATCGGGGGGGCATCGACGGATTTGTCGGCGGGCGAGGCGTCGGTGATCGGATGATGCATGTCGGGCTTGTCACCGGCGGCGGCGATGGCGCTCGGCGGCGAGGGCTGGGTCATCTTCGAGGTCGGCTCGGGCTTGGCGACGGGCTTGGCATCGGGCAGACCACGCGGGGGCGCGGCGGGGTTTTCGGCGACTTGGAGGGGCTTGATGGGACGGGCGGGCGTATCGGGCGTTTGGGCCGCTTCGCGGCTACCGCTAAGGGGGGCGGCGGCATCGGGGGCGGGCGTCGACTTGGGCTGCTGCGGTGCGGCGACCTGCTGCGGCGACGGCGGTGCGGCGGCGACGGTCTGGGGCTGCTTGGGCGCCGGCTTGGGCATCGGCGGCGTCGGATCCAGCGGGGCCTGCTCGATCTTCGGGTCCGGCGTCACCGCCGACTGCACCGCCGGTTGATCGAACTTCTCGCGCTGGCCCTGAAGCTTGCGGAAGTCGTCGTAGCTGATCCAGTTGATGGCGACGGGCGAGATGTCCGTCTGCCCCACTTCGATCTCCTTGTCGGGGCTGACCCAGACGAACTGGCCGGTGCGCCGATTGTTCGTCTTGTCACTCTCGCTGAGGAGGTCATCGGGGTCGACGACGAGCGCGACCTGGTGTTCGCCCGGCTTGTCGAGCGTCACTTTCTGCGTGAACTGGACGCTCTGCCCTGCGGTGAGCGGGCCGGGGATGTGTCCGGTGGCGATGCGCTGACCGTCGATGACGATCGCCACATCGAGCCCGTCGGCGATCGTCCCGCTGAACAGGGTGATGCGGCCGTTGACCGTCGCCGGCTTGCCCGCCACACGCGGATCCGGCACCGCCAATCCCGTCACACCTGCATCCGGATCGAGCGGCTCACCCGGTCGCGACGGCAGCGACGGCGATGGGGCGGACGGCTTTTTCTCGATGGGCTTGGGCGGTTCGGGCGGCTTGGGGTCGGCCTTGGGCTTGGCCGGCTCGGGCTTGGGCTTTTCCTCGACCTTGGGCTTGTCCAACTGCTGCTGATAATGCGCAAACGCCCACGCCCCGCCCAGATGCACCACGACGGCGACGAGCAGGCCCACAAGCAGCGGGAGGATGGAAGAGCGATGAACCATCGGACTTTGATTATGGTAGGAGTGCTGCGCCGCGAGCGGCTTGATGCCTCAAATCATCGGGAAATCAGGGCTTTTTCTCGGGTTGGCCGACGATGTAGAAGTCCTTGAGCCCCAGCGAGCGGAGCGTATCAATAAGGTTCACCAGCGCCGGCCCGCGATCGACCGACCCCGGTCGCGCATCGAGCGCCAAAAACAGCGTCGGCGGATTGGGCTGCTTGGCCATCTCGGCGAGCCGGGCCCGCAGCGCTTCGTAGTCGAGCTTGTCGCGATTGAAGAAAAAGTCGCCGGAGGCGTCCACGCTGATGGCGGCGATCTTCGTGCCTTCCGCGACCTGCCCGCTGGCCAGACTCGGCAGCTTCACCGGCACGACCTGCGCCCGCACCGTGAGCACCAAGCTGTAAATGAAAAACGTCAGCAGCAAAAAGATGACGTCCAAAAGCGGCGTCATCTCCATCCGCGGTTCAAGCGATGCACTGGGGGCGTATCGGCGCATGGGGGAATTATAACCGAGGGCGAAAGAAAGATGGGCCACGAAGGCGCGAAGACGCGAAGGAAAACAAGAAGGATGTCGCGGCGGATGGCTCAATCGCATATTTCAACGCGCTGGTCCTCCTTCGCGTCTTCGCGCCTTCGTGGCCCATCCCCCTTCATTCAAAGCATGGACTTGTGCCGACCGATGCTATAATGGTCTGAACAAATGGGCGTCATCGCCCGTAAGAACCATGCGGTTTGGCCGCAGGAGCGAATGAATATGGGCATCGAACTTTCCGAAACCGCCGCTCGCGAGATCAAGAACATCTGCGTCCAGCAGAAGCTCGAAGCGGAAAAAGTCTACCTCCGCGTCGGCGTCAAGGGCGGCGGGTGCAGCGGGTTCTCGTACCTTCTGGACCTGACCGAGCAGACCAACGAAACCGACGAACACTTCGACCGTCACGGCGTGCAGGTCGTCTGCGACCCCAAGAGCTATCTGTACCTCAACGGCACCGAGATCGACTTCAAAGACGAAATCATGGGCCGCGGTTTCGTTTTCAAGAACCCCAACGCCACGACCACGTGCGGCTGCGGGTCATCGTTCTCCGCCTGAACTGCACTTTGATGAAATCGAACCTCACGCTCGGCGATACACGTCGCCGAGTTTTTTCTTACCCCCCTCCCTTTCAGGGAGGGGTTGGGGGAGTGTTTGACCACCGATCGTCCGTGTCAGCATCGCGTCAGTTATCGGTCAGAAAATCGTCCCGATTGGTCAGGGCCGATGCGGCGGCTAACATGGTGGGCTGTGATGGACGGGCCGGTGGGAACCGGGTCCATGTGAGGGAGTCTTCGTTTTGAGCAACATTCTGATCACCGGCGGCGCGGGCTTTATCGGTTCGCATCTGACGCGGCATCTTCTGTCGCAGGGTCATCGCGTGCATCTGCTGGACAACCTCTCGACCGGCCGGCGGGCCAACGTCGCCCCCCTGCTCAATGACCAATGCACGCTTCAGGTTCAGTCCGTCGGCGAGGCGTTTGAGCATCTGGCGTGGCTCCGCGAATTCGATGTGATCTATCACCTTGCGGCGGCGGTGGGCGTACAGCTTATCGTCGACGACCCGGTCCGCACGATCGAGACGAACGTGCTCGAAACCGCCCGCGTTCTTCAGGGCGCCGCGGCCTTCGGCATCCCCGTGCTCATCACCTCCAGTTCCGAAGTTTACGGCAAGAGCGCCAAGGTCCCCTTCTCCGAAGACGACGATGTGACTTATGGGGCCACGATCTACAGCCGCTGGTCCTACGCCGCCACCAAGGCGCTGGACGAATATCTGGGGCTCGCCTACGCCAAGGAATACGGGCTGGGCGTGGTGATCGTGCGGCTTTTCAACACGGTCGGGCCGGGCCAGCTCGGGCAATACGGCATGGTTTTGCCGCGATTTATCGAATGGGCGATTGATAACAAGCCGATAGACATCTACGGCGACGGGAGACAGAGCCGATGCTTCAGCCACGTGCAGGACGTGGTCGAGGCATTCCCGAAGCTGCTGGCGGAGCCGGCCTGTCACGGTCGGGTCTACAATCTCGGATCGGACCAGGAAGTCACGATCGACGCCCTGGCGGATCGGGTGATCGCGCTGACCGGCTCGACCGCGGGCAAGCGTTACATCCCCTACGAGAAAGCGTACGGGCAGGCCTTCGATGATTTGCGTCGTCGCGTGCCGGACCTGAAGCGTATCCGCGAAGCGATCGGCTTTGAGCCCCGCAGGAAACTGGACCAGATACTTACCGAGTGGATCGAGCAGGCCCGCCATGCCCGCCGCTGAAGCAGCCAAACAGATCACCTTCACCGTCGACCAGGTGCTCTCGCCCTACGTCTTCGTGTTCATCCTCGCATGGGCCGTCGCCTTCATCGCCACGCCGATCATGCGCGTCCTCGCCCTGCGCAACGGCATCGTCGACTGGCCCGACATGAAGCGCAAACAGCACCGCGAACCCGTCGCCTATCTCGGCGGCGTGGCGGTGTTCCTCGGTTGGGCCGCCGGCACGCTGCTCTCGTTTTACATCACCCCGCACACCTCGACCCCCGCCCTGACTTTCTCCAGCGTCTCGTTCCCGATGTCCATCATCCTCGGCGCCCTGCTCATCGCCATCATGGGGCTGCTCGACGACGTGTTCGGCGTCAGCCCGTTCATGAAACTCGGCGGGCAGATCGTCGCGGCGGGCATGCTCGCCGTGCAGGACGTGGGCACCAAGCTCGCCGGCGGACTGCTCGCGTCGCTGGGCGACACCTTCAACTTCGACCCGACGCACATCCCCGGCTACGGGCAGATCATCTATTGGGGCGGGGCGATCCTCGTCATGATGTTCGTCGTCAGCGGTTGCAACGCCGCCAATCTCATGGACGGACTCGACGGTCTGGCCGGCGGCATCATCGCCATCGTCGCCGCCGGGTTCACGTTCATCTCCGTCGCACTGGCCATGGGCGTCTACGGCAACGGCGGCATGTACTCGATGCTCTACGATCCCGTCCGCGTCGTCATGTGCCTGGCCCTCCTCGGCGCGGTCCTCGGGTTCCTCCCCTACAACTTCCACCCCGCGAGCATCTTCATGGGCGACACCGGGTCGATGCTGCTGGGCTACCTGTGCGTGAGCATCATGCTCCTGTTCGCCGAGAACGGGGACTCGCGGCTGGTCATGGCCGCCCTGATCGTCTTCGCCGTGCCGATCATTGATACGGCCATGGCGATCGTCCGCCGAAAATCGCGCGGCCAGCCGATCTTCTCCGCCGACAATTACCACCTGCACCATCAGCTCATCCGCTCCGGCTTCACCGTGCGGCAGTCGGTGGTGATCCTGTACCTGATGGCCCTGTGCTTCGGCACGCTCGGCTGCACGCTGATCTTCACGCGTCTGCGTTACGTCGTGGCCATCTTCCTCGTCGTCCTCGGGTTCATCGTCGTCATCGCCTACAAGGTCGCCGTGCGCCAGTACGCCTCCGTCAAGGCCGAGGAAGCCAGCCGCGCCGCCGCCGCTGCGGCCGCCGCGCCCGACGCCCCCCCCGCCGTCACTTCCACCGCCGCCGAATCCGCTCCGCCCCTCAAGACCGGCGAGTCCAACGCCTCCTGAAATGAAAATCGGAGCGACACGCGTCGCTCCGAGGTAAGTCCGCTCCGTTGCATCCCCCCTTAAACCTCAAACACCAGCACTTCCGAATCCTTGACGGCCTCGATCGTCACGTGATCTTCATCGACCGCGCCGGCTCCGTCGCCGCTCGAAAGCGAGTCGCCGTTGACCTTCACCGAGCCGCGCACGACATGGACCCACACGCGGCGACCATCAGGCGTCGGCAGCGAGACCGATTTGCCCGGGTCGATGATCGAAGCGTAAATCGCCGCGTCCTGCCCGATCGTCATCGAGTCGTCGCGCCCGTCGCCGCTGACCAGCGCCCGCAGGCGATTGTGTTTTTCGGCCGCGGGGTAGTTCCGCTGGTCATAGCGCGGCCGATCACCCCGCAGACGCGGATAGATCCAGATTTGCAGCAGATGCACCTCGTCGTCCTTCGACGGGTTGAACTCGCTGTGCGTCACGCCCGAGCCGGCGCTCATCATCTGCACATCCCCCGCCTTGATGACCGACCCGTTGCCCATCGAGTCGCGATGCTCGAGTTGGCCGGCGAGCACATAGGTGATGATCTCCATGTCGTGATGCGGGTGCGTCGGGAACCCGGCGCCGGGGGCGACGCGGTCGTCGTTGATGACGCGAAGCGTGCCCCAGTGCATATGGTTCGGGTCGTGCCACTCACCGAAACTGAACGAATGAAAGCTGTCGAGCCAGCCGATTTTCGTCCGGCCGCGTTGATTGGATTTGGTGGTCTGGATCATTGTGTTCGGGCCTTTCGTGTATAATTTTTCCTGTTCTTCCTACTAATTGATGAGTTTTCATGTCACACAGTTACAAGCATCAGATTCTCCAGCACGTCAAACACCGTGCGTACCAACCGCAGAGCTTCAAGGCCCTCGCGGACCAGCTCGGCGTCGCCGATCAGGATCGCGACGCATTCAAGGCCGCGCTCGATGAACTGGTTTCCGAAAATCAGGTGATCCTCGGCTCGGCGGGCACGATCGCGCTGCCGCCGCCGGGGCGCACCATGACGGGGCGCTTCCGCCTCAACCAGCGCGGATTCGGTTTCGTCATTCCCGATACGCCCAACGCGCATGGCGATCTGTTCGTCCCCGCCGGCGCGACCAATGGCGCCCTGACCGGCGACATGGTCCGGGCCGACGTCCGACGCCGCGGCGGTTTCGGCGGGGGCTCCGGCGGCGGCAAATCCCCCTACATCGGCGTCATCGTCGAAATCCTCAAACGCGGCGAGTCGCACTTCGTCGGCACGCTTCAGCGCAAAGGCAACACGTTCCTCGTCATCGTCGACGGCACGGCCCTGGCGCAGCCCGTCGTCGTGCGCGACCCCGGCGCCAAGCACGCCGCCGTCGGCGACAAGGTCGTCATCGAACTGACGCGCTACCCCGAGGACAACGCCCTGCCCGAAGGCGTCATCACCGAAGTGATCGGCAAGACCGGCGAAGCCGATGTCGAAACCGTCGCCGTCTGCCGCGCCTATGACCTGGCGGAGCATTTCCCCGACAAAGTCATCGACAACGCCCGGCAGGTCGTGAACCGGTACAACAACAACCCCGAGTCGTTTTTCGAAAATCGCACCGACCTGCGCGACACGTACATCATCACCATCGACCCGCCCACCGCGCAGGATTTCGACGACGCGATCAGCATCAGCCGGACGGACAATGGGTGGGAACTGGGCGTGCATATCGCTGACGTCGCCGCCTTCGTGACGCCCGGTTCGGCCCTCGACGAAGAAGCGTATCAGCGCGGCAACTCGACGTATCTGCCGCAGCGCGTCGTGCCCATGCTCCCCGAAGTCCTCAGCAACGGGCTGTGCAGTCTTCAGCCCAACGTCCCGCGACTCGCCCGCAGCGTGTTCATCACGTATGACGACGACGGCTACCCGCAGTCCAGCCGCTTCGCCCGCTCCGTCATTCACTCGGCCCATCGCCTCACCTACATCGAAGCCCAGGCGCTCATCGACGGCGATCAAAAGCTCGCGCGCGAGCACGCCAAGTATGATGCGCCGTACACCGCCGAGCTGATCGAGGCGCTTTCGAAGATGAATGAGCTGTCGCAGATCATCCGCGCCCGGCGCATGAAGCAGGGCATGATCGTGCTGGCCCTGCCGGAAGTCGAGCTTGTCTACGGTGAGGACGGCCACGTCAAAGACGCCCAGCCCGAGGACGATTCGTACACGCACAAGCTCATCGAAGCGTTCATGGTCGAGGCCAACGAAGCCGTCGCCCGCGTGTTCGCCGATCTGAATGTCCCGCTCATTCGCCGCATTCACCCCGAGCCGGGCGCGCATGACATCACCGAGCTGCGGACCTTCGCCCGTGTCGCCGGGTTCGACATTCCGATGCGGCCGACCCGCAAAGACCTTCAGCGACTTCTCGAAGCGACGCGTGACACGCCCGCCGCTCGAGCCGTCCACTTCGCCGTGCTCCGCACGCTCACCAAGGCCGAGTACACCCCCGATCTGATCGGCCACTTCGCTCTCGCCTCCGAGCATTACACGCACTTCACCAGTCCGATTCGGCGATATCCCGATCTGACCGTGCACCGGGCGCTGGATGTGCTCACGCAGAAGCTCGACGAAGTCGGCCGCGTCCCCCGTTCGCCTCAGAAGCGCAAACGCCTGAGCAATCAGCTTCGCTCCGACGAGCGCGTGCCCGACGCTGACTGGCTGAGGCAGATGGGCAACCACTGCTCCGCCACCGAGCGCAACAGCGAAGCAGCCGAGCGCGAGCTGCGCACGCTGCTCGTCCTGCATCTGCTCGAAAAGCACATCGGCGACGAATTCGCCAGCACTGTCACCGGCGCGACGAACTTCGGCGTCTTCTGCCAGATCGACAAGTATCTCGTCGAAGGACTCATCCGCACCGACGCCCTGCCCGGCGCGCCCGCCGAACGATGGCAGCTCAATCCATACACCGGCTCGCTCGTGGCTCAGCGCTCCGGCCGCGCCATCGCCATCGGCGACCAGTACCGCGTGCGCGTCATGGGCGTCGATCTGGCCAAGCGCGAATTGAACCTCATGCTGCTCGACACGCCCTCCGGTCGGGCCGCCGCCGCGCCCGTGTCGCCCTTCCGCAAACGCCGCAAGGAGAAAGCCAAGCATTCCCCCGCCCGCCCCGCCGCTCACAAGCCGCGCCGATCCAAAAAGAGAAGAAGATGAACGCCCACGTCCTGGAGTTGCTCAACCGCTATGAAGCGTACGATGCGCGCGAGCGCCATCACTTTCGCCGCATGATCAAGCTCGCGCAGGACGCCGCCGACCCCTTCAGCCGAAAGCTCTTTGAGCCCGGCCACTTCACCGCCAGCGCCTTCATCGTCTCGCCCGACGCCCGGTCGCTTCTGTTGATTCTTCACAGCAAACTCCATCGCTGGCTCCAGCCCGGCGGGCACATCGACGCCGCCGACACGAACATCCTCGAGGCCGCCCGCCGTGAAACCCGCGAGGAAACCGGCGTCGTCGATATGGACGCCGTCCCCCTCAATCGTGTGCAGCTTTTCGATCTGGACATTCACCCCATCCCCGCCAATCCCAAAAAGGATGAACCGGCCCACGAGCACTTCGACCTCCGCTTCCTCTTCCGCGCCAAAACCACTGAACTGGTCGCCGCCGACGATGCGCACGACGCCCGCTGGGTCGACCTGCGTCAAATCACCCAAGAGTTCACCGACGCCTCCGTGATGCGCGCCCTGGAAAAGCTTCGCCGCCTGCGCTTATGAATCGGCACAGATTAGCGATGCCGCTTCTTGCCGTGAGCATGTCGAACGGGCGGCGTGCTCTGCTTCGCCTTTCGTTTCAAACGTCCCCCTATTGACAACCCCACCGCGCACTCTGACCATACAGCCATCATGTTCCCACGCCTGATCGCTCTCGCCGTTATCGCCGCCGCGCTTATCGGAGCGCTTTACTACGCCCAACACCGCGCCGAGCCGCTCAAAGTCTCCGGGTTCATCGAAGCCGATGAAATCCGCCTCGGCTCCCGCGTCGGCGGGCGGGTCAAGCGGGTCGACGCCGTGGAAGGTCATCGTGTCAAGCCCGGCGACGTGCTCATCGAACTCGAGCCCTACGACCTGCTTCACAAGCGCGACGCCCTCCGCGCCCAGCGCGCCCAGCTCGCCGCCAATCTCGACAAGCTCGTCGCCGGTCCGCGCAAGCAGGACATCGAAGCCGCCCGCGCCTACGTCCAATCCGCCGAGGCCGAGCGCGATCTGGCGCAGCTCAATTTCGAGCGCATCAAAAAATCGTTCGACGCCAAGGCGGCCTCGCCGGATGAACTCGACAAGGCGACGGAGAACCTGAAAAGCGCCAGCGCCATGGTCGAAGTCCGTCGTCAGCAGTTGGCGCAGCTTGAAGAGGGTACGCGCAAGGAGGACCTCACCGAAGCCCGCGCGGCTCTCGACGCCGCCGACGCCAACCTCGCGGCCATCGATGCGCAGATCTGCGAACTGGAAGTGGCCTCACCGGTGCCGGGCGAGATTGAAGCGGTCGATCTTCAGCCCGGCGACATGGTGACGCCCAACGCGCCCGTGCTGTCGCTCTTGGACCTGTCCCATCTGTGGATCCGGGCGTATTTGCCGGAGAATCTGATGCGATTGGAGCCGGGCGACAAGGTCGATGTGACGGTCGATTCGTTCCCCGGTCGCAAGTTCAAAGCGCATATCAGCTTCGTCGCCCAGCAGGCCGAGTTCACGCCGGGTAACGTGCAGACGCCCGAAGATCGCTCCAAGCAGGTCTTCCGCATCAAGGTCGTGCTCGAGGAGGGCATCGATCTTCTGCGACCCGGCATGAACGCCGACGTATGGTTGCCTCCGCCTCCGACCCCGGAAGTTGATCATTCGCGCGATCGAAACGCCGCCCCCGCTGCGCCTGCCACGCCATGACTGACAAGCAAATCGTCATCGACGTGCGCGGTCTGAGCCGTTCGTTCGGCGAGCATGTCGCTGTCGACCAGGTCAGCTTCCAGGTCAAGCGCGGCGCGATCTTCGGCCTGCTCGGGCCCAACGGCGCCGGCAAGTCGACGATCATCCGCATGCTCTGCGGCGTGCTGAGTCCCTCCGCCGGCAGCGCCACCGTCCTCGACCGCGACGCCACCGACGAAGCCGAGGCCGTCAAACGCCACATCGGCTACATGTCCCAGAAATTCAGTCTCTACCCCGACCTCTCCATTCAGGAAAACATCGACTTTTACGGGCGAATCTACGGACTTTCCCCCGAGCGTCTGCACCAGCGCCGCAAGGACGTATTGGAGCTGACGGGCCTGCAAAGTCAGCCGGTCGAGCAACTGGCGGGCAACCTATCGGGCGGATGGAAGCAGCGGCTCGCGCTGGCGTGTGCGCTGGTGCATGAACCGCAGGTGCTTTTTCTCGATGAGCCGACCGCCGGCATTGACCCGGTGGCGCGGCGACAGCTCTGGGACCTGCTCTTCGAACTGTCCGGGCGCGGCGTGACGATGCTGGTCACGACGCACTACATGGACGAAGCGGAGCGCTGCACGGATGTGGGCTACATCTATCAGTCCAAACTGCTCGTGCTCGGCGAGCCGGACGAGTTGAAACAACTACCGCAGGTGACCCCGCCGGGCACGCGGCGGCTCGAAATCGACCTGCCCCATCCCGTGCAGCATCTTTCGGAGCTGCGCGAGCATGAAGGCATCCGTGATGCGACCTTGTTCGGGCAGACGATTCACGTGCTCGCCGAGGAGCGCGTCGACGAAGCGGAAATCGCCCGCGCGATTGATTTGCCCGATGATCAGATCAACATCCGGGTCGTGACGCCGACGCTCGAGGATGTGTTCGTCACGCTGACGAAGAACGCGGATCGTGGCGAAATGGACGATTCCACAAGGCGGGGGGACTTAAGTCCCCCCGCCTCCAAACCCAAAGAGCATCACAAGAAGGTGAAGCCCCGCGCGCTCAACGGGCTTGGCGCCGTGATGATCAAGGAGTTCTTCCACATCCGCCGCCAGCCCACGACGATCTTTTTCATGCTCGTCGTCCCGCTCCTGCAATTGACGATCTTCGGCTACGCCATCAATACGCAGATCGAGCATATTCCGACGATCGTGTACGACCTGGACGGCCGGCCCGCCGCGCGCGAGATGGCGGACACCTTCGCCAACACGCGCACATTCCGCATCATCGACCGGGTCCACGATCGTGATGATTTCCGGCACGCGCTGACCAGCGGGCGCGCCCAGGTCGGCGTCATCATTCCGCCCGATTACTCCGATCAACTGCTCCACGGCGAGCAGACGCAGGTGCAGGTGCTCATCGACGGGTCCGACTCGCAGGTCGCCACCACCGCCATGACCGCCACGCGCCTGCTCGGCTTCGCCACGTCGTTGCGTCTCGCCAAGGCCAAGGGCGAAGCGGCGCAGTTCAGCCCGGCACGCGATCCGTTCGGCGAACTGGCGATCCCCGTCGATGTGCGCCCGCGGCTCCTGTACAACCCGGCGCTCGAAAGCTCGCACTTTTTCGTGCCCGGCCTTGTCGCGATCATCCTCCAGCTTGTCACGCTCTTTCTGACCAGCTTCGCCATCGTCCGCGAACGCGAGGTCGGCACGCTCGAACAGCTTTTCGTCACGCCCGTCGGACGCGCCGGGCTGATGCTCGGCAAACTCCTGCCCTACTCCATCACCGGCTTCGTCGAATCGCTCATCGTCCTGACCGCGATGGTCTACCTCTTCGGCGTGCCGATCCACGGAAACCTGTTCCTGCTGATGGCGATGGCGGCGCTGTTCATCGTCTGCGCCCTGGGGCTGGGCCTGCTCATTTCGACCTTGGCGCGGACGCAGATGCAGGCGATGCAGTTCTCGTTCATGATCATGCTGCCGAGCGTGCTCCTGTCGGGCTTCATGTTTCCCCGGGCCGAGATGCCGCTGCCGATTTACCTGATCACGTTTGCCATCCCCGTGACGTATTTCATCGAGATTCTGCGGGGCATCGTCCTGCGCGGTGCGGAGGTCATCGATCTTGTCCCGGCGATGACGGGACTGGCGATCTGCATGGTGGTGATTCTGACGCTGTCGATCACGCGGTTCAGGAAGCAGTTGGGTTAGCGGGCGGTGAGGGCCGCGCGGGGCAAGCCCCGCCGCTAAATGTGGCAATCGAGACGTGAATCGTCTACGATTTCGGCCTTCACCATTAGGGAATTGCACGCATCATGAGCGAACAAACGACCAAATCCATGGACGAAATCGTCGCCCTCTGCCGGCGGCGCGGATTCATCTTTCAATCGTCGGAAATCTACGGCGGGATCAACGGTTTCTGGGACTACGGCCCGCTGGGCGCCCAACTGAAGCGCAACCTCAAGGACGCCTGGTACCAGGACATCATCCAAACCGACCACACCGGCCCCGACGGCCACGGCTTTGAAATCGTCCCGGTCGACTGCACCATCATCATGCATCCGAAAGTGTGGGAGGCATCGGGTCATGTTGGTGGTTTCAATGATCCGATGGTGGACTGCAAGACGGAGGGCTGCAAGGGCCGTTTCCGCGCGGATCACATCAAGGAGCTTCAATGCCCGCTCAAGCCGAGTAAATGCCCGGGCGCACATGACAAGTGTCAGCTCACCGAACCGCGCCAGTTCAATCTAATGTTTCAGACGCATACTGGCGCCGTTCAGAATGAGGAATCGCTGACATACCTCCGTCCCGAGACGGCGCAGGGGATTTTCACGCAGTTCTGGAATGTCGTGGACACTTCGCGCGTGAAAGTGCCTTTCGGCATCGGCCAACAGGGCAAGGCGTTTCGCAATGAGGTGACGCCGCGGAATTTTACGTTTCGCAGCCGCGAGTTTGAGCAGATGGAGATTGAGTTCTTCATTCGGCCCGAAACGGCGGTGGAGTGGTATCAGTATTGGCGCGATTCGCGGTACAAGTGGTGGCAGTCGATCGGGCTCACGAGCGACAATCTTCAATTGCGCGAGCATGACAAGGATGAGCTTTCGCACTACGCCAAGGAAGGGGCGGGGGTGTGCGATGTGGAGTATCGGTTTCCGTTCACTTCGCCGGGGTACGGGGAACTGGAAGGCGTGGCGCACCGGAGCGATTTCGATCTGCGGGCGCATGCCAACGCGTGCGGCAAGGGGGACAAGCTCATGTACTTCGATCAGGAGCGCAATGAGCGGTACTTCCCGCATGTGATCGAACCGAGCGCGGGGGCGGATCGCGGGACGCTCGCCCTGATCTGCGAAGCGTTCACACCGACGCCGGAGCGGTCGGGCAGCAAGTTCGTGATGAACTTCCACCCGCGCATGGCGCCGATCAAGGCGGCGATCTTCCCGCTGGTCAACAAGGACGGGATGCCGGAGGTGGCGGACAAGCTGTACCAGTCGCTCAAGAAGAAGTACGTGTGTCAGATCGACGCCAAGCAGTCGATCGGCAAGCGCTACGCCCGCATGGACGAAGCGGGCACGCCCTTCTGCTTCACCATCGACGGCGACTCGCTGACCGATCAGACCGTCACCGTCCGCCACCGCGACACCGCCCATCAGGAGCGTATCGCCATCGACAAGGTCCATGCGTTCCTCGCGGAGAAAATCGGCGGATAAGCGCGGCATTTCACCACGGAAAGCTCAGGGATGGCCATCCCTGAGCTTTTTTCATTGGCGGGTCGGCGATTGCGGAGTATATTGGAAGCGAGAGAACCCTTTGGGAGAGCGATTTCATGAACAAGCGGATATGTGCGGCGGCCCTGATGGGGCTGGGGATGTTGTCGGCGTCGGCGCGGGCGACGGTGATCTATGACGGATCGCTGAACACGGAGCCGGGCGCGCAGGGATGGACTCAGTTTTTTGTCGGCGGAACCCATTCGGCGGCGGGCGGGATCGAAAGCGTCAACACGCTTTCATCGGAGAGTGTGCAGGGCGGATTCAGCCGCTCGAGCACGCCGATCGATTCGACGACTGGCATGACGCTGTCGTTCAATGTGAAGCTGCTGAGCGAGACGCACAATGGTTCGAGCAACCGCGCGGGGTTGAGCGTGATTTTCCTCGACTCAAACAAGAAAGGTATCGAGATCGGGTTCTGGGCCGACGAAGTGTGGTCGCAGGATGACAGCCCGCTGTTCGTGCGCGGCGAGGTCAATCATAGCTTCGACACCACCGCGGCGTACGTGAACTACGCCCTGACGCTGCACAACGGTTCGTATGAGCTTTCGGCCAATGGGGCGTCAATCCTGAGCGGGCTGATGCGGGACTATTCGGCGTTCGCGGGTTTCCCCGATCCGTATGAGACGCCGAATTTCATTTTCCTCGGTGACGACACGACGAGCGCGGCGGCAAGCTGGCAGCTCACGCAGGTATCGCTGTCGGCGATCCCCGAGCCGACGGCGGGATTGATGCTGCTCCTCGGCGTCGGCGCGGCGATGATGCGGCGTCGGTAGGACACGCGACAACATCAACGCAGCAAAAAAGCTCAGGGATGGCGATCCCTGAGCTTTCTTTATGAGATTGAGCGTGCCTTGCGGCGGAGAGAGATCAGTAGTTGCAGCGGCGGGGTCGGCTCATGCCGGCGGTGAGCAGGAGGACGATGCCGGACACGGAGGCGACGGGCGTGGGGATGACGACGGTGGTGGGCACATCGTCGACCGCGCCGACACCGCCGTGCAGCGTGTAGCTGTACGACTGTCCGGGCAGTCCGAGGCCGGCGCCCTGATCGGTGAGCAGCGTGAGGAGGGCATTGTCGAAATCGCCCTCGGCGGAGGCGTCGAGCGCGATGGTGAGATTGAAGGACAGGCCGCGGGCGACGGTCATGCCAGGGGTGAAGTTGATGAGGGAGTATTTGGAGGCGTCGAGTCCGGTGATGGCGGCGGAGAGGATGGTCAGATTGGTCAGGCCTGGGATGTTGTCATAGTTGTTGGGGGAGTTGTTGAAGACGATCAGATCGACGGTGGGCGCGGTGCCGAGGGTGGCGTAACCGAAGTCAAGGACGCCGTTGGGTGCGACGATGCTGGCGAAAAGCGGCTGGGCGGATTTGCCGAAGTTGGCGCTGAGCTGGACAAGGTCAGCGATGCTCACGGAGCCATCGCCGTCGAGATCGCCCTGCTCGCGCGTCTTGCCGGAGAGACCGAAGTTGGAGCTGAGGATGACCAGGTCTGCGATGTTGCTGAGGCGGTCATTGTTGACGTCGCCGGGCATGTAGATCGTCGCGGCGGATGCGGCGCGCGTCGAACCGATCAACATGGCCAGGGCCAGTGTGATCTTCGCGCACACGGACAAAATATGCTTTGCAGACGGTGCAATAGACAACATCATCTCACTCAACCTTTCCGAGGATTTACCTCAGATCAAGAACTTCATCCGATCCACGGTGTCCAACCGCAGATCGCTCTTCCACATGTTGCAGCTAACAAATCTGATGCCAGACCCATGAATCGCGTTCAGCGCGTTAAAATCAGCGATTTCCACGGTGATGGCATGCGTTCGAAACCTTTGCCATGGGCCAATGTGGTACCAATCCAGTACCAGAGCGGCCCCAACCGCCCCGCGCATCGACGCTCGCTATACTCCCTCATGATGCGCGAGAAGCCACATGGGCGACGGCGACAATGGGGAGACTCGTTCGCCGCGCTATTGATGCTGTTCATCATGACGAGTCCGACGGGCGCGGACGACACACCGATCGTGCGCTTTCCGGTGTTCGATGCGCTGCATTCACGACGCGACACGCCGACCGATCGACCGGTCGATCACTACGGCATGCGGCCGATCGCGATCTTCTACCGCAGCGCCCTCTGGCCCGCCGGGTCCGATCCGGATCAGCCGAATCTCCCGCAGGTTCGTCGGCTTGTCAGTCGGCTCAAAGGTTCAACGCTCGTTTGTCTGGACGTGGAGCACTGGCCGCTCACGGGAGATCGCGAAGTGGTCGAACGATCCGTCGACAAGCTCATCGCCATGGCCGACGCGGCGCACGAGGCAGCTCCGACCGTGACGCTCGGTTTCTACGGCGTGCTGCCGCTGCGAAGCTATTGGGGGGCTGTCGCGCCGACGGAATCCAAACAGTATCAGGATTGGGTCGCACAATGCGATGCGGTGCGCCGGCTCGTCGATCATGTCGACGTGCTCTTCCCTTCTCTCTACACGTTCTACGACAAGCCCGATGCATGGGAGACCTACGCTCGGAACACGATCACCGTCGCCCGCCGCTACAACAAGCCGGTCGTCGTCTTCCTCTGGCCGCAGTATCACGAATCGAGCGACCTGAAGAACACCTACCTCGACGCGGCGTTCTGGTCGCGGCAACTGAAGGTTTGTCACGAGGCGGCGGACGGGATCGTGCTGTGGGATCGACCGGGCCCGGGCGCGTGGGATGAAAACGCGCCATGGTGGCTCGTCACACGCCAGTTCCTCGAAGATTTGCGTAAGTGATGCACCGCCCCGCGAGGATCAGCGCGTCAGCTCCGGCACATTGATCGCCTTGGCGTAACCGCCGATGAAGCGATTGAGCGGCATGCCGAAAGACTTCTCAAACGACTGATCCCACGGCGTGCCTTCCTTGATCGTGTTGATGAAATCGACGTAGCCAGTCCGCTTGTAGTTGATCATGAAACGCGTGAAATCCAGCGTCACGGGGTACTGCCAGCCGGCGATATGCTCGGCTTCGAACATGCCGCGGAAGCTGTGCGTGTCGCGCAGCGTCGCCGCGCCAAGCTGCGAGTCCATCTTCGCTTCCGCCTTCGGCACCGGCACCAAATCGTACGCGATCCACTCCGCCAACCCTTCATTGATCCACGACACCACATTCACCGGCGAACGATACCGATGCACGAATCCATGCACTGATTCGTGCACGAGCACGTGCGCGAATTTCAAATCGTCCGGCTGACGATAGAACGCGATGTGCACGAACCCGTTGCCGAAGCTGTGGCACATCCCCGCGGTCCCGATCGAGTTCGTGCCGTGCATCTGGGCCTGGAACTGGTGGTACTTGGCCTCCTCCCTGAACACGAACACCAGCGCCTTGCCGCGCCAGATATTCGAATTCGCCGGCAGATTGAACATGCGCAGCAGCCGGCTGTACATCTTGTCCAGCAGCCCTTCCCAGTTATGCGCCTCGCGCGCATCCAGGTCCGTGTAGAACAGGAAGTACTCGGTTTCGTAGAGCTTGAGGTTCGGGTCGATCTGCGTCGTCGTCTGGTCGGCGAACTCCTTTAGCACCTTGACCGACTCGGCCTGCTCCGCGTCGCCCATCGGACCCCAGAACTTGCTGTCCACATTGCCGACGACCTGCGGTCCAGCCCCGCCCGCGCCCGCTTGCACCATCGCGCCCCCCGCCGCCGCGCCGTCCACCGGCTTATCAGGCGCCGCCGGCTTCTCCGGCTCGGCGGGACCGGCCGGCGCCTGTTTGGCTTTCTCGATGGCGTCACTGAGCGACGGATCGAGCCGCGCCGCCGTGGCGAACGCTTGCTCGCTCCACTTCTGACCTTCCTTGAAGCCCCACAACAGTTGGCCCAGTTCGAACCACGCCTGCCCGCCCGTTGATTTGTCGAACACGCGCGTGTGCAGCAGATACACGTTGCGCGCTTCCAGATCCGTCCATGCCGTCGTGAGCGTCTCGCCCTGCGGCGTCTGAAGCTCGAAGCCGTCTTCGCTGTACGCGATCAACTTCCCACCCAGCTTCGTGCCGTCGGTCTTGTACGTCAGCACCGGCAGCGGCTTGGCCAGTTCAATACGCTCGCCGTGCACAGTGACTCCCGTCAGGCACAGCCACACCAATACACCCGCCGCTCGCATCAATTGCATGTTCATGCTCCGGAATAGCTCGCCGTGAATCCCGCCGTATATCATAGCCGCGCCCCGGCGGCGACCCATTACGGCGTGCGCAGCACCAACAGGCGGATTTCGGTCATATCCTCGATGGCGAAGCGGATGCCCTCCCGGCCGAGGCCCGAGTCCTTGACGCCGCCATAGGGCATGTTGTCGACGCGGTAGCTGGGCACGTCGCCGATGATGACGCCGCCGACTTCGAGCGTGTCCCACGCTTTGTTCGCCCGATACAGGTCGCGCGTGAACACGCCCGCCTGCAGGCCGAATACGCTGCGGTTCACGTTCGCCAGAGCCGCATCAAAGTCGTCGAACTTCGAGAGCAGTGCGACCGGTCCAAACGCCTCCTTGCATGAAACGTCCTCATCCTCCGGCACGTTCTCCAAAAGGGTCGCCTCGAGCATCGCCCCCGCGCGCCCGCCGCCGCATAGCAGTTTCGCCCCGCGCCGCTTCGCCGATTCGATCCAGTTGTGTAGCCGCATCGCCTCCTCTTCGCTGATCATCGGGCCGATGAAGGTCTCTTCCTTCCGGGGGTCGCCCATCTTCAGTTGCTTCGCCGCTGCGACAAACCTGTCGCGCACCGCTTCATAGATCGAAGCATGGATCAGCACGCGCTGCACGCCGATGCACGACTGACCCGACTGGTAGAACGTCCCGACGACGAGCCGGTTCACCGCATCGTCGAGGTCAGTCCATGTCTCATCGACGATCGCCGCGGCGTTGCCGCCCAGTTCGAGCACGACCTTCTTCTTTCCCGCGCGGGCTTTGAGGTCCCACCCCACCGCCGGCGAACCCGTGAAGCTCAACAATTTGAGCCGTTCGTCGATCGTGAACAGGTCCGCCCCGTCGCGCCGGCAGGGAAGGATCGAAAACGCCCCCTTGGGCAAGTCAGTCTCCGCCAGCACTTCGCCGATGATCAGGGCCCCGATCGGCGTCAGACTTGCCGGCTTGAGCACGAACGGACACCCGCACGCAATCGCCGGCGCGACCTTGTGAGCCGCCAGATTCAATGGAAAATTGAAGGGCGAAATGAACGAGCATGGCCCGATCGGCACGCGCTTGAACATGCCGCTGTACTGCTTCGCCCGCGCGCTGATGTCCAGCGGCATCACCTCGCCGCCGATCCGCACCGACTCCTCCGCCGCGATGCGAAACGTATCGATCAGCCGCGTCACTTCGCCGCGCGCATCGCGAATCGGCTTGCCTGCCTCGATGCACAGACTCACCGCCAGATCGTCCGCGAGTCCCTTGAAGCGCTCCACGCAATGCATCAGCACCGCCTGCCGCTCATACGCCTTCATCGTCCGCATCGACTCCGTCGCTCTCGCCGCCGCGCCGATCGCTCGGTCGATCGCCTTCGTATCGGCCATCGCGACACGTGTGGCGATTTCGCCCGAGTATTTGTCCTTGACCACAAGATCGCGGTTCGCCCCGACCGGTTCATTCGCCAGATAGTACGGATAGCTTTCTTTGAGCTTGAACATGCAACACCTCCCTGCATTTTACTACCGCACGGTTGCAAGGACACACCGGATGCGGGATAACACGTTCATGAAGTTGCACTTTCTCGGCGCCAATCGTCAGGTCACCGGCTCGCGCTACGCCATCGAAACCGAAGACGTGCGCGTGCTCATTGACTGCGGCATGTTTCAGGAGCGGGCCTTTCAATCTCGCAACTGGGACGACTGTCCCGTCTGCGCCAAGGGCCTCGACGCCGTGCTCCTCACCCACGCGCATCTCGATCACTGCGGGCTGCTTCCTCGACTGACCCTTGAAGGGTACGACAGCCCCATCTACGCCACCAAGCCCACCGTCGAGCTCGCCGAGATCGTCATGCGCGACGCCGCGAAAATTCAGATGGAGGACGCGGCCTACAAGAAGAAGCGACACCTCAAGGAAAAGCGCAAGAGCGCGCATCCCGAAGTCCCGCTCTACACAACCGAAGACGTCGAGCACACGCTGCCGCTCTTTGAAGGCGTGATGTATAACGAGCCCGCGAAGATCAATGATCATTTGAGCGTGACCTGGCATGATGCCGGACACATCCTCGGGTCCGCCATGCTGGATGTGCTCGTCAAGGAAAACGGCCGGTCGACGCGCATCGTCTTCTCCGGTGACGTCGGTCAGCCGCATCGCCCCTTTCTCGACGACCCGAGCGTGATGGAGGAAGCGGACTACATCATCATGGAGTCCACCTACGGCGACCGCGACCATCCCGACTTCGCCAACATCGAAGATCAGCTTGAAAAGATCATCGCGCAAACGATCGTCACGCAGCGGGGCCACCTGCTGATCCCGACCTTTGCGCTGGAGCGGGCGCAGGATCTGATCTACCACATCGGCAATCTCGTCCGGGCCAATCGCATTCCGAAGGTCATGGTGTTTCTCGACAGCCCGATGGCGGTCGATGTGACGGATGTGTTTCGGCGATATCGCGACTGGTTCGATGAGCCGATGCGAAAGATGATCGAAGGCGGGACGCCCCCGCTCAAGTTCGACGGGCTGACGATGACCAAGACCGCGGAGGAATCCAAGAAACTCAACTCGCTCAAGGAGCCGGCGATCATTCTCGCGTCCAGCGGCATGTGCACCGGCGGGCGCATCAAGCATCACCTGGCCCAGCACATCGGCGACCCCAAGTGCACGATTCTGTTCGTCGGGTACCAATCCGTCGGCACGCTCGGCCGCATCATCCGCGACGGCGCCAAGGAAGTCCGCATTCATGGACGCACCCTGCCGGTGCACGCTCAGATCGCGTCGCTCGAGGGCTTCAGTGCCCACGGCGACCGGGGCGACCTGCTCAATTGGCTCAGTCACTTCAAGAAGCCGCCCAAACAGCTCTTCCTCACGCATGGCGAAGAGCAGGTTTCGCTGCATTTTGCCCAGGAAATCCGGCAGAGGATGAACTGGCCCGTCACAGTGCCGAACTACCGGCAAACGGTCGAGCTGGGCGAATCAGGCACGGTCGAAATCTGATCGGGCGTTCCCCGGAAAGATGTTGTCAGCAACGCATCCGTGCATTAGACTCACCCTTGCTCGTAGGTTCCCGGTCTTGATCAAGTTCGACTTGAAGGAGAAATGCCATGGGTCGATATCAATCTGCCGCGGCGGCGCTGGGAATTGCACTGTGTCTTGCGACCAGCAGCAAAGGTGTGCTTATCAAGAGTTTCGCCGGCGCGTCAGGTCCGGGGCTCGGGTCTTTCATGCTCGTCGATTCCGACATCATCAACGGCTTCGAAGGCAATGACGACCTGGAGGACAACGGCCTGTCCAGCAACTTCTTCCGTTATGACCTGGTCTTCACCAGCAATCAGTTCATCGATATCACCATCAACGCTGCATCAGCGCCCGGCGACGCGTCCGTCAGCGAATATGACCTCATTTTCCCGACGGCTAAGAACCAGACGATGACGACATGGACGGGCCTGCACATGGTGCTCGGATTCATGGACGGCTCCACGTTTCGGCCGGGCGGCGCCAGCGGGCTTGATTTTGACGATCCGGACCCCAATACATTCGTCGACGGCGACTTTTTCATCCCGGTGCGAAACATCGATGATCTGGTGGTCACCGGACCGGACTTGTTCAATGACAATTTTGTCAATCTGCTCTACTCGATTGACGTGCCCGGGTTGAATGACGTTCCCGACTACGCACCGCGGACGACGGATGGATACCAGTTCGTGTTGCGCGTCGAGCCGATCGCGCTTCTGACGCGTGATCCGGGGCCGACGACGCCCGAGCCGACGACGCTCGTGCTGCTTGCGAGCGGACTGATGATGCTGCATCGTCGCCGCTGATCAGCGGTTTTCAAAAAACGGAAAACTCGCCGGCCCGAAGAGGCGCAGCCGAATGTCCGTCATCGGTACAGCGCGGGCACTGCCGTCGGCGAAGGACATATTCGAAAGATTGCCGTCGTCATGGTTGGCTCCGACGCCCCAGTCGGGCGGCCCCTGAGGCGTGTACGGCACGCGGTGCGCCGCATTGAAGCCATCGCCCCACGCATAAATCTGCGGGTCCACGAACCACGGATATGTCGAGGGATGGCGCACAGCGGACCATGGCTGAAGGTCGTTATTCGAATCGGACAGCCCGTCGCGCCACCATGTATTGACCGCGTAGCCAAGCTGCGGATTGGCGTAGTACATCGGATGGTAAGCGTGATGCACCTCGGGGCAGGCCGCCACCGACCGGGCGTTCGTGCCGTAGAACGAAGGCAGCGCGGCACCAAGCGTCCTGATCATTAGCGTCGTCCAATGCGGCTCGCGGATCTGGCGCGTGTAAGGAATCTTGCCGGCGTTAGCATTGACACACATCTGCCAGCCGATCTGCATCTGATGTAAATTGGCGGTGCAGACCAGGGCGCGCGCGTTCGACTGCGCCCGCGCGAGCGAAGGCAGCAGAATCGCCACAAGCGTCACGATGATCGTGACGACGACCAGCAGTTCGATGAGCGTGAAACCATGTCGACGCGTCATGGCTTGATCCGATGCTTGTCATTGGGGGCCGATGACCAGATCACGACGTCGCCGAACCTCGTATATGCGGCGATCGATCGCCCGTCCTCGGTGAATGTCACGCGATCGAAGACATCGCCCGATCGGTCGTCAAGGGTCATGATCTCCGTACCCGACGCCGAATCCCACAACCGCACCTTCTGGTCTGCGGTGACGATACGGGCGCCGGAGGGATCGAAAGCCAGGTCGGAGACCTGATGCAGTACGTCGCCGTGTAGTTGGGCGGTGCGCTTCCATGTGGTCGTCGACAGCACTTCGACGCCGTCGGATCGCACCAGCGCGATCGACGCCCCGGTCGGATCGACGACGGCCAATTGACAGCCCTTGAGATCGACGGCCGAGCGCGTGATGTGCATCGCGCGATCGACATCGACGAGCGACATTTCCGCTGACGACGGATCGCGGCAGACGAGCGTGTGCGAATGGCGAAGAAACGTCATGGGAAATTCACCAGCGACGGCGCCAACTTCCTTCCCGTCCGCAACGCGCCACACCCGTACGCCGCTGTTCGACAGTGCAGCCGCCGCCAACAGCGCACCGTCGTCGGAAAGACAATGCCAGATGAAACCGTGCTCCGAACTCACGAGCATTCGTCGCTCAAGCGTCGCGCGATCAATCACGCACAGTTCGTCATCGAATGTCATGACGGCGAAGCATGATCCGTCGGCGGCTTGCGCGGAGCCCGCGAACTGACCGGAAAGCATGAACGGCGCGCGGCGCACCGTGCCGTCGACGAGGTTCATCAGACAGGGCGATCGATCGGACGAGAATAAGGCGCCGTCGCGGGCGTTAAGTTCCACATTGCGGTTGTCGGCGCCGATCACTTCGCGTCCGATACGACGGCATCCATTGACCGGCAGCGACAGATCCCAGACGTTGACCGCATTGCCGCTGAGCGTCATGACACGGTCGCCGGACACAACGTGCACGCCGCGGAGAAAGTCAGGCACGCCTTCGAGCCGCTCAACAACGGCGCCGTCGGAAACCCGCACGACGACCGCCGCGTTGACATCGAAAGCCGCCACGAGATGCAAGTCGTCCAGCATGAAACTAGCGTCGCACACCCGCCCGAGCCCGGTGGTCATATGGACAGGGCGCGCCGTGTCCGCCAGGTTCCAAAGCAGAAGTTCGCCCTTGCCATTGATCACGGCGATGCGCGATTCATTGGGGTCGATGGCGATCGCCAAGCCGGACTCGATTTCGCCGGCGGAGTTCATCAGTGATCGGCCGGTCGCGACGTCCCAGACCTCGGTGCGGCCGCCGGTGCATGCGACGATCCGACCCGTCGCTCCAATGGCGGTGACATTGATGCGCGAGCCAGGAACACTGAATTTCCCGAGGATTTGTCCCGAATCGGTACGACAGACGATCATCTGATCGCCTCCGAATGCGATGAGAAGGCATCGACCGTCGGCGCTGAATTTCGGCCGGATGACATGGCCGTTGACGGGAAGCGTCCAGACCCGCCGGCCGGTCCGCGTGTCGATGAGATCCACGGACACTTCC
Organism: Planctomycetota bacterium; assembly: GCA_016125255.1. NCBI lineage: Bacteria > Pseudomonadati > Planctomycetota > Planctomycetota bacterium. Next base: position 176,934 of record WGMD01000002.1, read on the forward strand.
GCCTGGTTAACGGCCAGAAACGATCCGTCGGGCGAAAATGCAGCGCGATTCGGAGGATCAATCTCCAGCGACAATTCCGAAAGAACCGCACCGGTACCGAGGTCACGTGTGCGAACCATGCGGTCGTCGGTGAATGTCATCACACGGGCGCCACCGTCCACGATCACCGCGTCCAGCACGGTGTGTTCGTCGCGCACGGCATGGATGCTCTGATCGGACACCGCGTCAAGGCGATACCACTCCCATTGGCGCAGCTCCTGGGGGCAGTCGTCAAGCAGCGCGCGAACCTGATGAGTCTGATGGCGCTCCAACTCGATGTTCGCCAGCGCGATGCGCGTCAGATAATGGGCCCCGCGGGAGGCCTCGGCGCTGTCCTCGGCGCGGCGGCGTGCGGCGGAGACATGGAGATAGGAGACGACGAATGTCGCGACGAGCGTCAAGAGTACGCAGAGCATCAGCGCGAAGCGCACGCGATGTCGGCGGATGCGCTTGGCCAGCAGATAACCGAGCGTCAGCGGGCGCGCCCGCACGATCTCACCGGCGAGATATCGATTGAGGTCGGCGGCGAAGTCGGCCATGGAGGGGTACCGCCGACTCGGTTCGAGCGCCAGTGCCGTGGTGAGGACGGCATCGATATCCGCGTCAATGTCCGGCTGAATGTGACGCGGGCGACGGACTTCGTGTTCGATGATGCTGCGGCGCAGTTCGAAGTCGTTGTCGGAGCGACCATGCGGAAGCTCGCCGCAGACCAGTTGATAAAGAATGACGCCGAGCGTGTACACGTCGGAGCGGAAACCGACCTCTTCGCTGCGTCCCGCGGCCTGCTCAGGAGACATGTAGCGCGTCGTGCCGTGAACCTCGCCATCCATCGAAATGGGCGGGAGCGATTCATTGTCTAGACTTCGCGCCAGACCGAAGTCGATGATGTGCGGTTGCCCGTCGGCGGTAATGAGGATGTTGGAAGGTTTGAGATCACGATGGACAATGCCCTTGTCATGCAGCGCGGCGACGGCATGAGCGATGCGGGCCACGAGGGCGACGCGATGTCGTCGCGACGGCTGACGTTCACGGACGTATTGATCGAGCCGAACGCCATCGATGAGCTCCATGGCGTAGAAGTACACGCCGTTGTGGAGCCCGCTGTGATAGACGCGCGCGATGTTGGGATGCTGAAGACTGGCGGCGAGGGCGACTTCGCGCTCAAAGCGAGCGCGGGCGCGCGTGGAGGTGAAGGCACGATCGCGCATGAGCTTGAGGGCGACCTGGCGACGGGTCGAAATCTGCACCGCCCGCCAGACCGTGCCCATCCCGCCTTCGCCCAGCAGGCGCAGCACCTCATAGCCATCGACGCTGACATGAGCGGTGTCGGCGACGGAGCCGGCGAAGAGTTCGGAGACGCCGCCGGAGGAAATCGGCGGCAGCGTGCTTTCGGATGAGTCAGGCATGGGCGTGATCCGACCTGCGGATGATACCACGACGAGGCGGGACGGTTAAACGGATCGATTCATCATGGCAAGCAGCGATTGGATGTGCCGGCGCCAGGCGTCATCGATCCACGGCTGCCGACGGAGCCAGACGAGTCCCTCGGCGAGTTGGTCGTCGTCGAGCAGACTGATGCGATCGCCGCAGCGCACAATGGCCGCGGCGATCGCAAGATAATACACACCCGTCGCCACCTCTTTGGGCAGAAAGTCGCTGTGCTCGATGCGATTGGCTTTGGCGAAATTCTTGAGTAATTGAAGATATGCGAGATTCGGGTCCGATTCGGTGAGCAGCGTACTGATGGTGCGCGTGTCGTCGGAACTGGACAAGTCGGAGCCTAGGTCGGGGTGAAGCGAACTGATGCACGTCGCCAGCAGATGCGCGAAAATGTCCGCAAGATCGGCATCCGACCAGACACGATCGATGTCCTCGATCGACTCCAGCAGATCGGCGAGCCGTTTTCGGTCGACAGGGTCCATCGACACCTCATCCAGCCAGTGCAACGTCACATGCATACCCCGTCGGCCCGCCGATCATGCGCGCCGCCCATCGAGAACCGCCCGCAGCCAGTCCAATTCCGTCTCGACGTCCGCTCCGGGGGCGAATTCCGCGATGGTCTGGCGCAGATGACGGTCGAACGTGCGCTTGGCTGTCGCAAGGGCGTTGAACGCCTGGGTCGGGGAGGCGAAAGCGAATTTTCGGATTAGGTCGGCGTACGAAGCGGGCTCGGCCCCGTGGAGCATCGGACCGACCACCCGGGCGTCGAAGACGCCCCAGATATGGCTGCGGCCGGAGGCATGACAGTCCTGCTCCATGCGGGCGAGCGTCGTGTCCAGCACTTGCCGCACCCACGTCAGATCGAACTCATCGATCCTTTCGTCCTGAGCAGCCGGCTCGACCGCTTCCCATTCGCACTGCTTCAGATGCCCGCCCCGTTTGAGCCGCCCCGCTGCCCGAAATACGTTCGCCGCGTAGTTGTCGAACGCATGAAGCAGAAAAGTTCGGAATCGCCCTCGACTTGCGTTATACCGAGCCAGCAGGTCGCCCTTGAGCATTTTGTCCAGCACAAAGCCATGCACCATATCCTCCGCCTGCTCGCGCGAGATCCTCTTCACCGAACAGACATAGGCCAGCAGCGCCGGCCGATATCGCTTGAGCAACTGGTCAAGCCCTGCTCGCCGCGCTTCGGGCTCGGCGTCACGAGCGTGGGATATCTCCGACGCGTGCGTCGACGGAAGCATCGGATCAATCGGACCTTGTGGCGACATTGAACGGACTCCCATCCCATGGCCAGCTTACCCGACCACAAATTTTCAAACAATGGCGCAAGGTCGCTTTGCGAACGGGTATGAAAGGTGCCAGCGTTCCGGGGGCCGCCCTGGCTCCACGACCGCGCCACGGCGGCTATCGCTGGCCTGATGAGCTTGACGGCAAGACGACTTGCACACGATGACATGCTGATTTGACGGCTATTTCGCCTGCTCGCCTACATCAGACTTGCGTCGGCGGATCGGCGTCACCCACCAGACTTTTCACTGCGGTGACCCAGCGCGTCAGATCGATGGGGCTCGGGAGCAATCGCACATTACGCCCGGCGATCGCCTTGTCCGGGAGCGACAAATTGGCGTTCGCCGACAGGATGACCATCGGCAGATGATGGACGCCATGCTGGCTTTCCGCTGCCTGAAGTTTGTCGGCGACGACGTCGCGCTCGGCTGAGCTTGTCAAATGAGCGACGACAAGATTGGGTTTCTGATCGTCGGTGATCGGATCGCCGATCCGGTCGCAAACGATGCGATACGCGTCCGTGTCCGGCTCGGCGGAAACACAGATGGGCCGGATCGGAACGCCAATGCGATCCCTGATCTTCTGACTCAGATCGACCCATCCCCCGCCGCCGGCGCCGCTCTGACTGAGCATGGCGAACTTCACGTCGGCGGTCTGATCGGGAATCGTGCGACAAATCTCATCGAGTACATCGTGCTTGAGTTTGAGCGCACGCACGAACGGGTCGATTGGATACAGCGCCTGATTCCCGCTTGAGCCGAGCAGCATCGCGTGACTGAGCCGGTTGGCCAGGGCGAGTGTGGCGACTTCCGTGACCATGCGCGGGGCGAGCGAACGGATATTACCGATGCCCAGATGATGCAGCGCGATCGGGTCGATGAGCGGCTTGGGGAAACGCCATTGCCGAAGCGTCTTGTCCATCAGGTCCGCATGATTCACCAGCAGCATGCGGCTCTCGACCTGCTCCAGCGGCAACTCAAGCTCCTCGCATGCATCGAGCACCTGCGTGTATAGATCGGGCATGCGCTCGATGAGGATCATGCGGCCGACGTCGTGCAGTAGTCCCATCGTGAACGCTGCGTCGATCTCGTTTTCGCCTTCGCCGCGCTGACGGGTGAGGGCGGCGGCGATAAGACCGGTCGAAATCGAGTGCTCCCAGAACTGTTCGGTGCTCAGGCGCGGATGGCTCGTGATGGCGAATCGCTCGATGACGGCGATATTCATGACAAGCTGACGGATCTGCGTGAGCCCGATGCGCATGACCGCCTTTTGCACGCTCTCCACCGGCTCGCCATGCGTATAGACCACGGAGTTGGCCATCTTGAGCACTTGCAGCGCGATCGCCTGATCCTGCTTGATCATGTTGGAGATGCGTTCGATCGACACGCCCGCCGACTGCGTCGCCTTCAGGAGCTGCGCGACGGTCGGCGACATCGCCTTCAGCTCACCGCACGATTCAAGATGCTCGTTGATCGCCGTGCGCGTGATGATCGGCTTGATCGATTTGAGCGCCTCGAGTGCATTGGTGTTGTCGATCGTGGCGACTTCGCCGATGGGTAATCCCTGTTCTTGAACTGAGCCGGTCGACGTGGCCGGCGTTGCGGGCGTCGAAGTCGGTTGCTGTCCCGACTCGGATTCGATAGCGCGACGGATGCGATCGGTCAGGTCCGCGAGCGAGAAGCTGCTTTTGAGCATGTAACCGGAGATGCCCATCACGGCGGCCTGGCGGATCAGATCGCGCTCGGCCACAGAGCTGAGAATGATCACCGGCAACTTGGCAGATACTTCATGGCGTCGCAACTCCGAAAGCACGCCCAGCCCGTCCAGACCGGGCATATGAAGATCCAACAGGATCAGGTCCGGATCGAACGACTTGACCTGACGCAGCGCCGCTTCGCCATCCGGCGCCATCTCGACGTCAAAGCCAGCCGATCGCAACGCCTCAGCGATCGGCTCTCGATAGACGGCCATGTCGTCGGCAATCAGTACGCGGCTCATGTCGACCTCAATGCCCTGATGACACGGCTTTGACCCGCACCCCGTGCCTCCTCCAGCGCGCCACCGGCACGCCGGACAATCTGCTCCTCCGTCTCCGGCGCCGCCGGATCGTACATCGCGACGCCCATGCTGATCGTGACGAGGCCGTGCTCGAAGTGATGCTTCTGCTCGATTTCGAGCTTGCTGATGTGCTTGCAAAGCCGGGTCGCGACAGGCGTGTGATCGACTTGGCGATTGTGCTCGCAAAGCACTGCAAGCTCCCGTTCCCCATATCGCCCGATCACATCGTGCTCGCGAAGATCACTTCTGATCGCTCTGGCGACTTTCTCAATGACTTCGTCGCCGGCAACGCCGCAGGATTGATCGCAGTCCTGTGCGATCTGGTCGACATCCGCGAGCATCAGTGCGTAGACAACGTGCTCCCGCAGTGCGCGATGGTGCAACCGGGCGTGATGCTCCTTGAAGGCCGTGCGATCCAGGATTCCCGACGCAGCAAGCGTTTCATCGCCATGAACCATGCCGGCGGCGCGCCGGTGATATCGCGCCAGAGCGGCAAAGAGTCGGCGGCGAAGCGACCCGTCGGCGAAGGCGGAGTGCTTTTGTATGAATTCGATACCCTCGGCACGCACATCACCCCGCGTCACGGCTTGCCGACCGCTAGTCGACAACCCGACCACCGGCGTAGCGAGAAGATGCTCCTTCGCACGATCAAGGATGTCCAGCCCGCACCCATCAGGCAGGTTCTGATCGATGATCACGCAATCGAAGCGATCGACCGCAAGTCGCGCACACGCGTCAGCCACGCTGCACGCGAAGGACAAGTCGATGCTCTCTCGCCCCGGCGCGTTCAATCCGCTCAGAATCAATTCGCGATGGTCTTCATCATCCTCGACCGCCAGCAAGCGCATCCCGCGGCTCGAAAGCATCGCTGGTCCCCGCGCATCGGCGCCGAACGGATCGCCACCCGTCACTTGCGTCGTCGGGTTGCCTGCGAACTTCGCATCGGCATCATTGGTTTTCCCCTGCTGTTCGTTCACGCGGCATGCCCTTTTCTCCGGCGCGCGCTGTCGACCGCCGCCAGTTTCAATTCGACGTAAGCCGTGACGCCGGACTCGCCGTCCGATTCAAGCCAGACGCGTCCGTTGAACCCTTCGATAAACCGCTTGACGATCGCCAGGCCCAGTCCCGTGCCCGGCGTCTTCGCGCTGCCGCGGCGAAACGGCAGGAACACCCGGTTGATCTGCGAAGGCGGGATGCCCGAGCCGTTGTCTCGGATCGTGCATCGCGCCAAACCGTTGGCCGATTCAATACGGATGTTCACCCACGGCGACGGACGATCGGCTGAGTACTTGACCGCGTTGCCAACTAGATTCGCCATCACGCGCACAAGCGCTTTGGCATTCGCGCGCACCCATACCGACTCCTGATCGATATCGAGAGACACGGATGAGCCTCCTCGATCGCCCTGCACAAGATCCATCGCCTGACGCACCGCAAGAACAAGGTCCACTTTGTCAAGCTCGATTTGCTCGCGCCCCGCCTTCGCGTAGGTCATCAGGTCTTCGAGCATGTCGACCATGCGCCCGGCGTTGTTCTGAATCCGCTCAATCCACTTTTGAACCTTCGGGTCCGTGTCGGCGGCAAGATGGCTGGTGAGCATCTGTGCGGCGCCGGACACGCTGGCCAACGGCGTCTGAAGGTCATGCGTCATGGCGTACGCCAGATAGAGAATCTCCTGATTGCGATGCTCAAGCTGATCGATCGCCGACTTCGTGCGCAGCGCCGCACGGACGCGCGCCCGGACGACCGGAAACGAGAACGGCTTGGAAATGAAGTCCGTCGCGCCCACATCGAGCCCGCGAACGATCTGCGCATCGTCCGTCAGCGCCGTGATCATGATGATCGGGATGCACGCCGTGGCGCCATCGGCCTTCAACCGGCGACAGCACTCGAACCCATCGAGGTTCGGCATCATCACATCCAGAAGAATCACATCCGGCGGCTCGGCCAGGACGCGCCCGATCGCTTCATCCCCGTCGCTGGCTTCATCGAGGTGGTGCCCTTCGTCGGCCAACGCATCCGTCAGCACCTCGCGGTTCGACGCCGTGTCGTCTACAATCAGTACGCGCGACATCAGGCGGCCTCCTTCCGTGTCTCAACAAGCGCGCGAAGTCGGCAGGCGAATGCGCGGGTATCAATCGGCTTTGTGAAATAGGCATCACAACCGACCCGCATCGCCAACTCGCGATCGTCAGGCATCGCATGCGCCGACACCACCCAGATTGGAATCGACCGCGTCTGAGGATTGCTCTTGAGCACACGCGCCGCTTCGATCCCGTTCATGCCGGGAAGCGCGATATCCATCATCACGAGAATTGGCTGAATATCCGCAATCCGCGCCAGCGCCTGTTCGGCCGTGCCGAACTGCTCCAGTTCCACATCCACGCGGTCAAAGTCGATAATGTCGCAAATGACGAGCCGATTCTCCGGATTGTCTTCGATCAGCATCATCTTTCGGCTCATGCGGCACACTCCTTCCGTTCAACAAGCTGTCGCAGCTTCGCAAGCAGTGGTTCCTTCCTGATCGGCTTAGCAAGACATTCCGCGGCACCCCGGCTCAACATCGGATCCGTGCTCTCCAGAGATGTGATCAACAGAACCGGGATATTCCGCGTGACGGGATCCTGCTTCAGTTCACGCAGGACTTTCCATCCGTCCACGTCCGGCATCATGACATCAAGCGTGACCACCGTCGGCGCCATCGTTCGCGCCAGCCGCAAGCCGTCCTCTCCACAGAACGCCGGCAGGAATCCGTACCCGCCGTCGACCAGAAAATGTCGCATCATCCGCTGACTGACAGGGCTGTCGTCGATGCAGAGCACAGTCGGCAACTCGATCGTATCGGGGCCGGTGCATGGCATCGCTGCATTCGGCGTTGTCGCTACGGGAACGTCCACATCGGTGGGCGGCGTCAAGGGAATCGTGAGCTTGAAGCATGATCCTTTCTCCACTTCGCTGCGTACCGACAGTTGTCCGTGCAGCAGTTCGGCGAAGCTGTGGCAGATCGCAAGGCCCAGCCCCGTACCGCCCTTCTCGCGCGTCGTCGAAGCATCCAGTTGGCTGAACTTATCGAAGATCGTGTGCAGCCGGCCGCTGGCGATCCCGACACCGGTGTCTTGGACGGTGAAACATACGGCCTCCCCGTCCGTCAGAACACGAAGCGTAATCGTGCCTTTGGCAGTGAATTTGAAGGCATTGCCGATCAGATTGATCAATATCTGCTTGAGCATTCTCCGATCGCTGGTCAGCTCGATCGCCTGCGGAGGGACCGCACGCACGAATTTGACGTGCTGATTGTCTTTGCCGAGGGCTTCGACCATGTCGGACACTTCGCCAATCAGTGAGGCAATCGTGAACCTGGAAATCACTGTCTTCATTTCCCCCGCTTCGATCTTGGCGATATCAAGGATGTCGTTGATAAGCGTCAGCAGGTGATGCCCCGAAGCGAGAATCTTTTTGATCCGGTCAATCTGATGTTCTGTCAGCGGATGCGTATCAATGCGGCCCAGAAGCCCGTCGGAGAAGCCAATGATCGCATTGAGCGGCGTGCGGAGTTCGTGGCTCATGCACGCCAGGAACTCCGTCTTGGCATGATTCGCCGCCTCGGCTTCGATGCGGGCCGCCTCCATCCCTTGTTCGATGCGACGGCGTTCGCTGATCTCGGTCTGCAGTTGCTGATTGAAATGCTCCAGTTCGGCCGCACGCCGCTCAAGCAACTCATCCGCCCTGCGAATCGTGTCCGCGGAATGCTGGCGTTCAATGGCGTGCCGAACGCAACGCGCGATCGTCTCCGATTGCACATGTTCTCTGGCGAGAATGTCATGGCCACCCGCCTCAATGACCTGGCTGACGGACAAGTCGTTGTGGTCGGTGATGACGACCACGGGGATGTCGCCGGCGATGTGTTGAAAGCGGCGAAGCGTATCGAGTCCACTCGATTCTGCGAGTCCCAGGTCAAGAAGCACGGCATCAATACGGGCGCTGCGGAGATGCGCCGCGGCATTCGACAATGAGACCGCATGGGTCAGGTCATAGTGGTCCGAAGCCGCATCGAGTGCATCGCGTATGAGGTCGGCGTCACACTCGCAGTCGTCCACCAGGAGCAGATGAATCGCCTTCGACAACATGTCCCTTCCCGCTTCCATTTCCGGCAGGCGTGCGTAGCTTCGTCATTGACTACATTCGACGCCCCGGACCGCGGCATCCATACGGGCTTATGCGTACCGGATGGTGTGATGGGGGGCCAGCGCATGATGCTGTCCGATCATACGACTCGAGACGCGGCACAACTTTTCGAACTCTTCCATCAGCCGATCATACACCGGACCTGCGCCGGACAGATCCCCGCCGCGTCCCATCTCCTCCATTTCGCCCGCCACGGCGGTGATGCCCTTTGCGGCGATTGCCGCGGCGTTGCCTTTGATGGCATGCGCGTCGGATCGGAGGCGAGCGGCGTCACCGGACCGGAGGGCGTCACGCACGCCGCCGTGGAGCGCGGTCCATTCGTCAAAGAACAAGCGCAGCAAATCTTCATAGACCTCATGCGTGTAACCGAATTCCTTCATTGCCTCCGCGATGCAAAGAACATGATCGTCGTAGCCGCCTGAATCAGCCGAATCACATGACCTCTGTGCATCAGCGGTCGCCGCAGCGGGTTTCGCCAATTCCTCAGCCATCGCGGAGATGGCGTCGAACAGAGTGGCGGCTCGAATCGGTTTGGACAGGTACTTATCCATCCCCGCTTCAAGACAGCGTTCACGATCCCCTGTCATCGCATTGGCTGTCATCGCGATGATCGGAATATGCCCACCCTCCCGCGCCTCACGCTCACGAATCTTGCGCGTCGCCGTCAGTCCATCCATCTCCGGCATCTGCATATCCATGAGCACCAGATCGAAACTTTCGCGCGCAATCGCTTCGATGCCTTCCAGACCGTTGTTCGCGATCACTACGGTGTGTCCGACGCCCGACAGCAGATCGATGACGATCTTTTGATTGATCTTGCCGTCTTCGACGAGCAGAATGCGCATCGGGCGGTGATCTTCAGTTCGCGCGACCGATTCCGCGGACCGCCGGCGAGAGGAGTGCGACCCAAGGCACTCAATCACCGATGCAAGCAGTTCGGTATGTCGAACCGGTTTGGAGAGAAGCTGCGTGATTCGTCCCTCTTTCATGCGACCGTCATCTCGCAGATTTCCGGCCGACGACAACAGGATGATCGGCAGTTCGCTGAATGAGGGTATGTGGTGAATGGACTTGGCCAACGCGATGCCATCCATGCCGGGCATCATGTAGTCGACGATGGCGATGCGCGTCGGGCGATTTTCCCGGCTGGCTTGCTCCAGATACCGCAGCGCCTCCGCCGCATCGTTGACGGCTGTGGATTTCATACCCAATTCCTGAACCATCTCGCCAAGAATGGTGCGGTTGGTGGCGTTATCTTCGACGATCAGCACTTCCACATCATTGAGCTCCGCGGGTATTCGACGCGCCAACGCGGATTCGCTCGACCGCTCGAATTCGAGCGAGAAATAGAACGTGCTCCCGTTGCCCGCCGTGCTGTGAAGCTCGAGCTTCCCGCCCATGATCGCCACGAGCTGCGACGAAATCGACAGGCCCAGCCCCGTCCCGCCGAACCGGCGCGTCGTTGAGCTATCCGCCTGGCAGAATGCATCGAAGATGTGGGCCTGGTGTTCGAGAGGAATGCCCGGTCCAGTATCAGTCACGGCGATGCGAAGGTGTGCGGCTTTCATGTCGAGCCGCTCGACGGCGATGTTCACGACAACTTCGCCAATGTCGGTAAATTTGATGGCGTTGCCCACGAGATTGGTGATGATCTGACAGAATCGACCGGGGTCGCCGATCAAACGGTCGGGAACCTCCCTGGTGATGTGATACGCAAGTTCAAGATTTTTCTGCACGGCACGAAGTGCCAGCGATTGAAGGACACTGCCGATCGTGTCGCGTAGATCAAAAGGAGCGAAGTCCAGGTCGAGCTTGCCGGCTTCAATCTTCGAGAAGTCGAGGATGTCGTTGAGCAGGCGCAATAGCGAGTCGGCGGATTGGTTGATCATGTCGACATAGCTTCGCTGCGTCTGGGCAAGATCCGTCTGTGCCAACAACTCGGTCACACCGATGATGCCGTTCATCGGCGTGCGGATTTCGTGACTCATGTTGGCGAGGAATTCGCTTTTTGCGCGATTGGCTTCCTCGGCGACTTCCTTGGCGGCGCGAAGCTCGATCTGTGAAGACTCGAGCCGGTCCCGCGCCGCTTCAAGCTCATCAACAAGCGAGGCACGTGCCTCCGCGGCCTCCTTCTCGGTATTGGCACGGATGGCCTCGAGTTCCTTGTCCTTGAACCGTTCGAGAATCCGCCGGTTCTCGTCCTGATACGCCTTGCGTCGCAACAAGGCGCGGATACGTCCGTGCAGCACCGCCCAATCCGCCGCCTTACCGACGAAGTCGTCAGCTCCGGCGCTCAACGCCCGCGTCAAATCCTCCTTTTCTTCGCTCGCCGTGAGCATCAGGATCGGGATCGAGTCGCCACGATTGGCCATCATTGTCACAATCTGCTGACAGATCGCGATCCCATCCGTCTCGGGCATCACCAGATCCAGCAGCACGCAATCGAAACTCCGGCTTTCCAGCGCTTCCAGCCCCTCCGGTCCGCTCGTGGCCGTATCCACGTGAAACCCTTCATCCTGCAGTTTGGTAGTCAGAAACTGCAGGTATGTCTGGCTGTCGTCGATCGCCAGCAGGCGAGCGGCGCGCAAGGCATCATCATTTCCCAACAGCAGCCCGTGCCGATGGGTCGATCGACTCAGTGCGGAACGTATCTTGGCGAAGAGCACCTCAGTGTCGCTGGATTTCGCGACAATATCGTCGGCGCCGGATTCGAGGCCCAGCAGTTCGACGCTGTCGGAATCTTCGCCTGTGAGAATGATGATCGGGATGCCGCGTGTGGCGATGTTCATGCGAACCGTTCTGCATAGCTCGTCGCCGCGCATTCCAGGCAGGTAATAGTCCATCAGGATGAGATCGGGCGGGGCTGTGCGGATTTCGTTCATGGCGTCCTGTGCGGTCGATGCGACGGCGACGTTCCAACCCTGGGACTTCAGTTCGTGCTCCATCCGAATCGCCTGGGAAGGCGAGTCCTCGACAAGCAGAATCTGAGGCATGGATTGCATCATGAATTCTCCACTGGTGCGGTGCCAGCCAGAACCGCCAATCTATCGGCGATCTCATGAATCGGCAGCGATTCGGCGGCCGCTCCGATGGCAATGGACTCGCCTGGCATGCCGTACACCACGGATGTTTCTTCGTCCTGCGCAATGGTGTGTCCGCCCGCCTCTCGAACGGCGAGCAACCCATCGGCTCCGTCGCGCCCCATTCCCGTGAGCACCACGCCGACGCCGCGCGGCCCATAGGCCTCTGCGATCGAACGCAGCAACACGGATCCGGATGGACGTTCATTGTGCTCGGCGGGCGCGCAGGTCAGATTCGCCCGGCGATTGACCACCGTCAGATGACGATCCTGCGGCGCGATGTAGACACAACCGCGCTCGATTCGCGCGCCGTTCAGCGCAATGTGCACCGGCATTGGGCAGATGGTTTTGAGCCATAACGCGAAACTTTCGAGGAAACTGGGTGAAATGTGTTGCACAAGCAGAATTGGAGCCGGCAGATCCGCCGGCAGGGACGACAGGATGGTCTCCAGTGCCGCAGGCCCGCCGGTCGACGCCACGATTCCGATGCCGTCCACCTGTCCCTCGGACTGACATGGAATGACCGGCGCACTGGCGCACGGTTGGATGATCCGCGCCGCTCGGCGCGGTCCATTGAATCGCTGCCGGATCACACGCACCTGGCTCATCACCACCAGCTTGTTGCATAGGCGTTCGCCGAAAATCCCACCGTCTTCCTTGGATGAGAGCGAGGGCTTTTCCATGACCGTCAACGCACCGGCCCGCAGCGCCAGAATCGACGCCGCCCCATCGGGCTCGTTCATGCCTGCCGCAACGACGATGATTGGCGTCGGGTGAGTTTCCATGATCAATCGCGTCGTTTCATAACCGTCCATCCCCGGCAGGCGGATGTCCATAGTGATGATGTCGGGTCGCACGCGAGGAAGGGTCCGCATCGCCTGCTCCGCGCTGGCGACTTGCGCCACGAGCCGCAGCCGCCGATCTCGATTGATGAGATGCGTCAGCAGTTCGCGTGCCGTGATGGAATCCTCAACGATCATCACGCGAATCGGATTGTTTGTGTGAAGATCCATGATCGGCAAATAGCAATTCGGGTTAGACAAGCTGTTGAATGGCTTCGATGAGCCGCTCGTGATCGAATCGCTTTTTGACGATGTAGGCATCGGCGCCGCAGTTCATTCCGCGCTCCTTATGTTCGTCTGATTCGAGCGACGTGACAAGAATGATCGGCATGCGTCGGTCGGTATCATTTTTCCGGATCCATGTGGTGAGATCGAACCCGTTGATCTGCGGCATTTCCACATCGCTGATCACCAGATCGATGTCGCCGCCGCGCAATACGCTGATCGCTTCAGTGCCGTTCGTCGCCAGCCGCACGCGATAACCGTACGATTCGAGAACGCTCTTCTCGAGGGTTCGCGTTGTGAACGAGTCATCGACGACAAGAATCGTTGTTGTCCGCTGCATGGCTGCTTCCGTCGATGTTTCTCGTGCGCGGAAGGAGGCGCCGACAGCCTGGTTGTCGACGAGCTGGTGTGGATTGACCACCAGCGCGATCGACTCGTCTTCGAGCAAAATGCCGCCGGTGAGCCAATCGGCGCCCGGCGGACGCCACATGATCGGCTTCACCACCGCGTCGCGCTCATTGAGCAGTTGATCCACCACGACGCCTAGTCGCTTGTCGCCAAGGCGCAGCACAACAACGGCTGCGATGTTGCCGGGGGTGTTGATCTCCGCGGACCGACCGATCAGTGTCGACAGCGCTACAATCGGTACGATCGCACCATCGACCCTCAGGCTGGGCGAACCGGCAAGTACCTCCATCCCGTCCATCGGCACACGCAAGAGCCGATCGATCGACGCCACCGGGATGCCCAGATACAGTTCGGCGCTGCGCACGAGAAGCAGACGCTGCGTGGCGATCGAGACAGGCACGGAAAGGACGAAATGCGTGCCATACGGCTCGGCGGGCTTGACGCGGACGAATCCTTGAAGTTGATCGACCGCTTCCTGCACGACGGACAACCCCATGCCGCGTCCGGACACGTCATTGACCTGTTCGCACGTGGAGAATCCGGGCGCGAAGATGAGTGGTGCAATTCGCTCGATCGTCATCGTGCCCAGCGGCTCGTCGGGCAGAAGATCCCGTGCTTTGGCGCGCTTCACGATCCGCTCGATGTCCAGTCCCTGTCCATCGTCAACGACATCAATTTCGAGGCGATTGCCTGTGGCAGTGACGCGCAGTTCGATCACGCAGGTGTCGGGTTTGCCTGCGGCGAGGCGCGCCGGTGGCGTTTCGAGCCCGTGGCTGACCGCATTGCGCAAAATGTGCATCACAGGATCCTTGAGCATCTGAAGGACGACCCTGTCCGCAAGTGATTCCATGCCCATCGACTTGAAGCGCACCTTGACGCCGTGGGCGTCGGCCAGATCGCGGACCATTTTGCCGAAGCCCCCCAGCACGCTGTCGGCATTGATCATGCGCGCTTCGCGAATGTTGCCCTGCAATTCGGACCCGATCGCCCGCAAAGACCAGCTCGATCGTTTCTGTGCGGACCGCACGGATCGGGCAAGTGAGTCCATCTGCCTGAGTTGGCTCTCCCAAAGGCGCATCTGCGCAATGAGGGGCGCGAAGGTGCGATCCGTTTCGAGACGGCGCAGCACGGCATGCCATGTGCCGCGTGTCCGTCGTGATCCACGCAGCGCCGTGGCCGCCAGTTCCCGCATTTGATCTAGGCGGTTCTCGATCTCCCGCTGACGGGAGCTCTCGCTGAGGATGTCATGCGCGGAGCGAAGCAGACGATCGAGACTGTCGGCGGAGACGCGCACCGTTGCCGCAGCATCCTCGCGCCCCGGACGCGGTCGCAGGGACGCTCCCTCCGGAGAATTCTGCGGATCGGATTCATTCGTGTCGCCGGCCTTCGGTGTGCAGTCAGCACCCGTCGCCGCCTCGACTGCCCGGCTGATCTGCTCCACTAGCGACCGGGCCAGCTCGATCGTGCTTTCCTCAAGACGTTCGACTCCGTCGCGGACCTGGGCCAGAAGCTTTTCAAGCGACTTGCTCAAGTCCGCGACATGATCGAGTTCGACGATATGCGCGGCGCCTTTAAGACTGTGTGCGGCCCGATGGCCGGCACTGACCTGTTCGGGCGTGACCGACAGGACATCGCGCTCCGCTCGCTCGGTCAACTGCCTGAGAACGGTCAGATGACCCCGCCATTCAGCTTCGAATGCCGCCCGCAATTTGACGCGAGAGTCCGTCTTGTTCACGGGCATGACGCCGGGTTTGTTCGTGGTCGCGACCTCCGCGGCCAAAAGAGACGTGATCATATTCGCGGCCGGCTCAAGCGACGGCGTGTCGCCGGCGACCAGGCAGGACATCCAATCCTCAACCTTATCAAGCGCTTCATTGATGGCGTCGATGGCGGGTCGGTCGAGCTTGCGCGTGCCATCGCGCACCTGTCCAAATACGGCCTCGATCTGATGTCCCACGCGTTCGATCGGATCGAGTCCGCACACTCGAGCGCCGCCTTTGAGACTGTGCGCCATGCGGAACGCTTCATCCAGCGCCTTGGACGCGCCGGCATTGGTCGCCAGTTCGTCCAAGGCGCCTCGGATGCCCGTCAGATGCTCGCGATGCTCGATCTGAAAGGCCTCGAGTATTTTTTCGGTGATCGAGTCCATCAGATCCGATACCTCCCGACAGCGGTCTGAAGCTGCTTGCTGAGGGCGGTGAGCGTCGCGGCGGACTTCTCGAGCTGGCTTGTGCCGACGGCGGTCTGCTCGGCGGCGACGCGGATATCCTGCATGCCTTGCGCGACCTGCTCGAAGCCGACCTGCTGCTGGCTGGTGGCGCCGAGAATCTGCTGAAATGCGACGACGCTTTGTTCAGTCGAATCCTGCATCATCGCGATCGCCCGCTCAGTGAGATCGGCCTGTCGCTTGCCGGATTCGACGCGCTTGACGGCTTCTTCGGTAAGCATGACGGAGGTGTTGATGCCCTTCTGGATGTCACTGAGGATCGAGCGGACCTGAACGGTGCACTGCTTGGCCTGATCCGCCAGGTTCTTCATCTCGCTGGCAACGACGGAGAATCGCCCGCCGTGCTCATCCGCCGAGACCGCTTCGATCCCGGCGTTAAGGGCCAGCAGATTGGCCTGCTCGGCGATATCGGAGACGGTGGCGATGATCTCGCCGACCGCCTGCGTGCTTTCGGAAAGCGTGACGATGTTTTCGGCGACTTCCTCGACCTGTCCGCGAATCGACTCCATCAACGAGACGGTGTCCTTGACGGCCCGCACGCCCTCGTCGGTCGACGAACTGGTGGCTTCGGCGGAGTTGGAGACTTCCTTGGCCTTGTCGGAAATCTGATTGCCCGACTGAGTGATCTCCTGCATCGTGGTCGAAACCTGCTGCACCGTGGCCGCCTGCTCGCGGGTGCTCGAGGCCTGCTGGCGCGTCGAAGCAAGAATTTCGTTCGCCGCCGAGTCGACGTTGTTCGTCGCCTGACGGATCTGGGTGCTCAGGTCGGTCAGCCCCATACGCATGGTGTTGAAGACAGCGGTCAGATCGCCGATCTCGTCTTCCTCCGTCGCCTTGATCGCCGCACCGGATAAATCACCGTCCGCCACTTTGCGTGCAGCCTCGGTAATTTCACGAAGGCGATTGCAGATGTTGCGTGTGATGAGGATGGCGAGAACGATCACGATGGTCATGGCGCAGCCGGTGCCTGCAATGATCAGCAGGCGTGTGCCCGCGGCGGTCGCGGCGGCTTCCTCGGCACGAACGGCTAGCAAGCTGCGCTCTGCATTACCCATGATGGCGATCTGGTCACGGATTTCATCCATTGTCTTCTTACCGACACCGGAGGCGCCCAACTCCCGCGACGCCTCGATGCCCTTGCTTTTTTGCAGTTCGATGGCGCTGGCGAACCAGGCGAGCTTCTCATTGACGTGCTGCTCCAGGACGTCCAGCCGCTGCTGCTGCTGCGGGTTGTCAGCGGTCAACTCACGGATTTGCCGGATATGCTCGATAGCGCGCGACATGCCCGCTCGATAGGGCTCGAGAAACTTGTCGTCGTCCGCCACCATGTAGCCCCGCACACCGGTTTCGCAGTCCGTCATGGCCTGAAGAAGGCCAGAGAATTGCTCAAGCACCTGATGGGTATGTGTGACCCAGTCCGATGTGTCGGTGAGCTTATTGATGCTGCGGTATGAGAGTGCCCCGATCACGATCAGGATCGCCAGGGCGATCGTAAACCCTCCGCCGATCTTGGTTCCAACGGTCCACTTCATATCTCAATCGCTCCTTTCGGTGTGAGCATCAGTCAGCAATGGCCCTTGAGGATACCTCTGTTGCGAGCGTTGCCTGATCCGCAAGTGCGGCCTGGCCGAGCCATCCCGCCAAGGCAATTTCATCAAGCACCACGACGCCGTCTTCCGTCACGCCCAGCGTCTGAAGCTTGGGCTTCGCGTGGTCGGGCATCGGGATGAGTCGGGTCGGATCGATCATTTCAAGCCGATCGTAGTTATCGATCAGCAGGCCCATCCTTCGTTCCATCGGATGTAGCAATAAAGCGCGCGAGGGGGACTCGGAGCGTGTCAGGTCCAACAGCACCGCGGCGTCGCGCATCGTCCATATCTCACCGCGGATACCCACGAGGCCTGCGAGATCGCCGGATGCGGCGGGAACGATCGTCATCACAGGAACAGACCGCGCTTCGACGACCGCCGCGGAGCTGATGGCGAACATCTGCCCGCAAACCATAAATCGAAGCATCGGTCTCGCCTGATTGGCGCGCTGCTCATCATCATCAGAACGGGCTGCCAACCGTCGGGCGCGCTCGCGGTAGACCTTGTCAAGCACCTTGCCATCCACCGTTCCGATGCGCTCGAGGTTTTCCCGGGTGGCAGCCAGACGTGCCTTGACGTCTTCCCAGTCAATACGTTCAGTGATCTCGCTCATGAGCATTGCGCCACTTCCAGTTGCTTTTCGACGAGGCCGATGAGTTCGGCCGCCGTCATGGGTTCGATTTCGAGCACGAGCTTTTCGGGCGCCAGGCCGATGGCTATGCCGATGGCGGTGTGATAGCAGCGCACGGCGGCCCGCATGTCGCCGATCGCCTGTTGGCGCAGACCCAGCAGGTAGTGTGCGGCGGCATTTTTGCGATCGAGGTAGATGGCGCGCCGCAGAGAATGTTCCGCCGCCGCTTCCTCACCGATGCCGCTGTACAGAAGCGAAGCGCTGAGATGATGGGCCGCGTTCAATCGATCCTTGTCGAGTTGGCGCTGCACCAGTTCCAAAGCCGTCCGCAGATCACCCCGTCGCGCCAGGTCGTCGGCACGGCCATGTATGCCGAAGCGCGCCTCCATGGTGCGTGCCGGAGCGACATCACGGGGAACCATCGGCTCAAGACCGGGGCGCTTCCGTATTGAAGGTGCCGTATCGGCCCGGCCGCGATGCGCCGAATCCCTCGTGCCGGCCAACCCAGCCAGCCCTGGGCGAACTGGAGGGTTGGCCGAGCACATGGGTATGGAGGGCTTGATCGTGTTGGAACGCTGGTAGAACACCGCCCCGGAGAGCGTGGTGGAGCGAAACTGTCGATACGTATCGTCATTCGGCTCCGCAGGTCCGGTGACCATCCACCCGTCCGGCACGAGAGAGGCATGAAAATTTGCGGCGCAGCAGTGAACCAGCGCTTGATTGAAGTAGATGGTGACATTGCGGCAGAGGATCAGATCAAACGTGTGCAATCCGCTCAGAAGCGATGGAAACGGATCGTGCGCGAGATTGTGATACTGAAACTGAACGCGATCACGAATCATCGGCGTCAACTCGTACCGCGAGCCGTCGATGTCGAAATAATCGCGGATCACTGAAGGTTCGACGCCACGCATCGCCCAGTCATGAAAGACGCCGCGACGTGCGTTGACAAGACAGCGCCGATTGATGTCCGTCGCGATAATCGTCACATCCCAATCCCGCAGTTCATCTTGGAAGTGACGGTCCAGAAGGATGGCGATGGAGTAAGGTTCGGCTCCGATGGAGCAGCCCGCGGACCAGATGCGAAGCGTACGGCGAACGTGATTGCGATTCATGATTTCGGGAATCACCGTCTGACGCAGCGCTTCAAAGACTTCCTGATGGCGGAAGAAGTATGTTTCGCCCACCGTCAGCTCCTGCACGAGCTGATCAAATTCGAGATCGCCATGAGCGGCACATTGAAGCGTGGCGAGATATGCTTCAACGCCCGATAGTCCCTCTGAGATGATGCGATCGTTGATCTTCGCGGCGAGTTCCTGATCCCGATCGGCGTAGTATTCCAGGCCGGAGCGTTCGAGTACGAACGCTTTGAGGTCTTGCCACATCGGGTCCGCCAATGCGCTGATGCTTTTGGCAGGGTGTGTAATCACGAGGTGGTCGCCTCCAACGCCGCGAGACGTTCCGCTTCGATACGGGCGAACTCACGGATACGCGACTGCTCCGCGTCAAGCAGCAACCGATCCAGCGAGAGGACGGCGATGATCTCTTCGCCGATTCGAATCGCATGATCCGCACAACGATTGAATGTGCTGTCCGGCTCCAGTTCGGCCCGGGCGTCGACTTCCACGGCAACAAGACGATTGATGCGATCAACGATGAGCCCGAGTGGTCGGGACTTGTCTCCGACAACAACGACGGGGGTGTACAAGCCGTCGTCACTGGCATCGAATGACAATAACGTGCGCAGGCGCAAGACTGGCACCGGCACGCCACTTAGGTTCATGAATCCGGCGAGCGCCGAAGGCGTCCGCGGAGGACGGGATAGATGAGGTAATAGGAGAAGCTCAACGACGGCCCGGCTGTTGATCGCCAACCGACGATCCGAGACATCGATCAACAACACCCGTTCTTCGTTGCGCACTTGCATCGCTCACCCGCTGGTAACAGATTCCACCGGCTCCGCGGCTCACTGCCGCCGGGAGACCATCCTTTGTGATCAATAGATCGACGTGAAACTGATCGCGCGACATACGCATTTTCACGCAGTCGTGTTGACAAGTTCCATATCGTTCTTTTGCGTAAAGGCCTCTTCAACACCGCATCGGAGCTGGCGCACGTTCAGGCCATCGGCGCGCGGCAAGGTAAGGATACCCAGAACGCGGCGCCGTGGTCTGTTGGTGATTCGAGCCAGACCTTACCGCCATGCCACTCCGCAATACGCTGCACAATCGTCAAGCCCACGCCCGAACCCTCGCGATCGTCCCCCAACTTCTTGAACAACTCGAACACCGTCTGAGCGTGCTGCGGATCAATGCCCGGACCGTAATCACGCACGCAGAAACTGACCTGGTACGCTTGCCTCTCACCCCGAATTTCAATCCGGCGGTCCGGTCCCTTGCAGCCGTACCGCAGCGCGTTACCAAGCAGATTATCGAACACCTGAAGCATCTGGCTCGGAACAGCGTCCACCGTCGGCATCGGTTCATGGATGATCACACTCGCCTGACGCCGACAAATCTCATCCTGCCGTTCACGCACAACCTGCCGCGCCGCCTCACCGAGATCAACCTGCGACCGCGCCTCTACCGGGTGACCGGCGCGGCACACCTCCAGAAGATCATCCACGTGCCGTCTCATTCGGCTCGCCGCATCCTTGACGCGTTCGACAAATTTGCCCACCAGTTCCATGTCTGTCTTTTGGAGCGCCTCACAGATGTGGGCCGTATACCCGCCGATCGTCACCAGCGGAGCTTTAAGATCGTGGGATGCGGCAAAGACGAACCGTTCCATGTCGCGCGTCCTTTGCGTCAGTTCTTCATTGATCTGACGAATCGTCAGTTCGTCCATCATTCGTTGCGTGACATCGAAAATCGTCACCAGACTGGCGGACAGTCCGTTCCAGACGATCCGCGCGACATGCACTTCACCGATACGCGTCTTGCCGTCGGGACGGACAATATCCATTTCCGTCGCGCCCGAAGCATTCAGGGCGAGGCCGAATGGATGATCATGCAACTGCTCGATCGGCCGGCCGAACAACTCCGAGGCCGCACGATTCGCGAAGCGAGTGCGGCCGTGGCAATCAACGATGAAAATGCTCGCCGGACTCAACTGCAGAATTCGGCGAAGATCGGCGGCGTCAACACTCGACCCCACGGACGGGACAGTGGCTTCGGGTGTAGACTCCAATTTCCCAGAGGGATTTTCGTCAGTCATATATTCAGCCCCCGTGCGCCAGCTGCGCGATACATGTTCCTTAGAATGCGTGTTAAGCCCATGCATGTCGCTTGACACGATCGGGCGCAACGCACCGAGCAGAGTGCCCTCTCTGCGGTTCCGGATGTGCCGTTGATCAGCACGAATCGGTCGGTTGGCGCGCCACCCATGACGATCCGTACCGGATCGCAGTTTCCGGTTCGGAGAATCTTGATCGCGGCCGCTGCTTTCCTGGTCATAGTTCATGGTCCCGTCGTTCAGATATTCGGCACCTTCGCAGAGCGCATATCTGCGCGCAGTGCACCCGGTGCCATTTCATCATCTGCGTGTCGTCGGAGTGATCCTCGATCTGAAACACCATCAATGATTTCATCAGCAATCCACACAAGGACATTTTCCGCTTGTATTTTCCTGACCAGGATTGCTTAAGATGCAACACGCCTTGACACTTCGGTGTCAATATATGACCGCTGATAACATGAGGCGACCGGATTTGGGCAGGATGAGTACAAACACTTATTTTTTCATCATCATGGTTCGGTCATAGTCAATCGCGGTGAGATGGATTACGACTGTACCCTTCGCGCTCATGCCGCGAGGTTTTCGCTTGCCTCCCAGCGCACCCAATAGGTCAGGCATTGTTCGATCATCTGACGGAACTCTCCGTAGTCGATCGGTTTGATAAGCACGCTGTTGGCATGAAGCAAACGTGCCGCGTGATGATCTTCGGGCGATTGAGATGTGCAGATCATAACGACAGGGATATCGCATAGATCGTCGTCGGTTTTGATCATTCGCAGCACTTCCAGACCGTCGTGGTGAAGCGGATCAATATTGAGCGTAACGAGTGACGGGCGCGGCGCCCGAGCGTAGCCGCCTTCATGACGCAGAAATCGGATGGCTTCACGACTGGACGACAAATGGATCGCCTCTATTGCGGCGTCATGCTGTTTCACCGCTTCAAGCAGAAAGAATGCATGATCAGGATCATCTTCAACAATAACGATCGTGGGAGACCCCGTCGGTTGCATGATACGACTCCTCACGCATGCAACAAAGAGCATTCAGGCAACACTTGTATCAAGTTGATTACACAACTGATATTTCACCGCATCGCGAACCAGATCCGCCACCGTCAACGCCTCCATCTTGTGCATGAGCCGAAGTCGATGCACCTCCACGGTGCGAACACTCAACTGGAGTTCCGCGGCGATTTGCTTGGACAATAGACCCCGTACGATATACGCCATGATCTCCCGCTCGCGCGAGGTCAGTCGCTTGTATCGTCGTTCGACCTGTTCATACTTTTTTTGGCGGTGCTCGGCCGCGAGCTTGGCTTCTATCGCCGTATGCAAGTGGGCCTTGAGGTCTTCAGGGTTGACCGGCTTCTCGAAGAAACCTGCCGCTCCACGTTCAATCGCTTCAACCGCCATCGCGACATTTGCATTAGCCGTAATGAACAGCACCGGCTTGTACCAGCCCATTTCTTCAATTCGGTGATACAGTTCGATCCCATCCATCCCGGGCATACGCACATCGAAGATCAGACACTGCACCTCCTGAGGATCCGCGTATTCCAGAAAGTCGCACGCGTTTGAGTAGGCATCAACACGGTAGCCCCATCCAACCACCATCGCCTGTAACGTCTCTCTGGATTCGCGTTCGTCATCAACAATGGCTACGGTCACGACATTGCAAGTTGTTTGTTCAGGAACTGCCATGAATACCCCTTGCTTTTGCATGCTTCATTTCCATACCTGCTACATCGACTCATTCCCGCAATACGTTGCGTTTTTTGCAATACGCACTTATGCGAATACATCTTCGATGATGCTGAGCAGTAATACTTACCGTATGGACTTGCCGGGCGACACTTGTTGTTCCATATGATCTATCGGCACGACCTGGACCACAAGTCCACTCGACAGGTGTCAGCTTTGTGGCACACTCGCAACTTTGTCTAGCGCGGCATACACCTCTGAACGGGCGGAGATGCATGCAGCCACGTGTTGAACCAATTCCGAAGATTGCGATGCGAGCGCATCGATTTCCGCCGTCAGCGCTGCGTCCTCCAACGATGCGGCACATTGTTGAATCGCGCCGGCGCACAATTGGCTCGTGCCCCCTTTGATGCGGTGTGCGATGCTCTTGATCTGTTCCCTGTCGCCTGCCGACATGGCCTCCTTCAACTTCGTCGCATCCTCCGGGATCTGTCGAAACGACTCGTCAAGGACAAGCCGTACGAGTTTCACATTTCCGCTCATGCGCTTGAGTAGTTGCCCTAGGTCAATCGGCAAGTCCTCGATGGAGATGTCCGCGTTTGCTCGTTCGGTCCGGGCTCGTTCGATCGTCATGACCAGGTCCTTTTTATCGATGGGCTTGCTCAGATAGTCGTCCATTCCCGCGGAGATGCACCGTTCGCGATCGCCTTCGATGGCATTGGCCGTTAGCGCAATGATGGTCGGATGATGATTGATCTCACCCGACAGCTCCATGGCGCGCACGCGGGCGGTGGCTTCGAAGCCATCGATCTCGGGCATCTGACAATCCATCAGCACAATGGCGAATGCAGAGGTCTTGATGGCCTCGATTGCCTTCTGACCATTCTCGACCACTGTCGGTTTGTAACCGGCCTCCCGCAGAAGTTCAGCCGTCACCAATTGATTGATCGGATTATCCTCGGCAACGAGCACCGGCAGGTCGCCTCCGACGGGCGTCGCATCCGCGTCATCAATTACCGCAAACGCGTCCGTCGATACGGCGTGGACGGATGCATTGTCTCCATAAAGCACGGAACGGATCGTGTCGAACAGGCGAGAGCTGCCGATGGGCTTATCGATGAACGCATCGGCGCCGAGGGCTCTCAGATCGCCGAGTTCCGACGGATCGCGCATCGAACACACGATCACGCGGGGCTGATGAACATGGGCGTCTGAACGGATCTCGCGAAGCAGCGTGAGGCCGTCCTCGTCGCCAAGCATCACATCGAGCAGAATCAGGTCGTAACGCGCGTTGGCTTCTTTGGAATACAAGAGCGCATCGCGAGCGCCGCAAAGCGTCGAAGCCACGAAGACGCGACACCGCCATGATTCGAGCATCGTTCGGAGCGCCGTCGCCACCGTATCGCGATCCTCAACGACCAGTACGTTCAGATCAGAGAAGGTGAGGGCGTCGCAGGGAAGACCGGCGTCGCCGTTGCGGCGCTTCATACGAATACAGAATTGGAATGTGGACCCGCGACCCGTCTCGGAATCGACATGAATCTCGCCGCCCATCATTTCAATAAGCTGTTTGCAGATGGCCAGACCCAACCCGGTTCCGCCATGCTTGCGCGCCATCGATCCGTCCACCTGCGTGAACGATCGGAAGAGCCGCTTTTGACCTTCGGGGCTGATGCCCATACCCGTATCGCGCACGCTCATATGCAGGCCCACATGATGTTTGTCCGTCAGCCTCGGCTCCAGATCGATGACGACTTCGATTTCACCCGAATCGGTGAACTTGACTGCATTGTTGACGAGGTTGATGATGATCTGACGAAGCCGCTGCTCATCGCCGCGCAAGCGCCGCGGGACATCCGGGGCAATCCGATGGATGAGTTCGATGCCTTTTTCCCGAACCTTGATTGAGAATATCGTCATGATACTCTCGAGTAATTGCGACAGATCGCAGTCATGCTCGTGAAGTTCGAGTTGCCCAGCTTCGATCTTGGAGAAATCGAGAATGTCGTTGATCAGTGTCAGTAGCGCCTGAGCCGATGTTTCCGCCGCATCGTAATAGCGTCGCTCGCGCTGATCGTAGTCGCCGCGTCGAAGCAGTTGCAGTGCCCCGAGCACACCGTTGATGGGTGTACGAATTTCGTGGCTCATATTGGCGAGGAATCGGCTCTTGGCGGCGGATGCCTCCTCGGCGGCGCGACGTGCTTCAATGAGTTCAGCCGTGTAGCATTTGCGCTCGGTGATATCCAACTCGATCGCCACGAATCCTTCGAGTTTTTCGACCTCGTCATAGACCGGCTGAATCTCAAGTGCGATCCAGTACGGCCTCCCATCCTTGCGCAAATTGCAGACTTCCGCCTGCACCGGTTCGTGCTTCTCGATCATTTCCAGAATGGCGTTGATCGTCTCTGGCTCCGTTCCCGCCGTGATGCATCGGAGCAGATGATGCGGCAACTGGCCGATGGCTTCTTCCGGCATGTAACCGGAATGGCGGGTGAAACCGGCGTTGACCCATTCGATCCGGCCCTCGGTGGAGAGCATGACCACTGCATTGTCGGTTCGGGACGCGACCAGCGACAGGCGGCGCAGTCGAGTATTCAGTTCCTCCGCCTCCACGAGTGATTCGCATAACGAATTGTTGCGTTCGGCCAGACCGCGCCGCAGCGGTTGAACCATGAACCACCACATGGCCACCCCGATCACAGCCGTCGCATAAATGGCGATGGTCAGCTCACGTATCCAACTGGGCAGATTGCTATGAAGATGGTCCTCCAGCACCAGTTGCGACAGACCGATCGCCGTTCCGACGCTCAGCACCACGGCGATCACATGCACGACGCCGATCGGTTGTCGGAAGCGCACCGTCTGGGATATCCACTGCCGCCGATGCCTGGCGAGCGCATCGAGATCGACCCGAGCGATCCGCTGCATGTATTCGAGTTGCCGGTTGATGCGCAGCGCGGAAAGCGACACGCCCAGCTCGTTGAGTCGATAGTTGAATCGCCATGTGTACACGCAGAGCAAGAGCAGCAACACGGCTTGAAGCCGATATTCCGGCTGTGCGACCATCAACAGCGACATGCCGCATCCACTCAGTGCGCAAAGCAGAAACACATACGCCAGGTCCATCATCTTCCGATTGCGGTCCTGTGGCGCTTCCGCCAGATAGTTGCGGCGCCAGAAGAGAAATATGCGAAGGCATCCGGCAAGCACGCAGATGTTCAATCCAATGATAATGGCAATCCATGTCCAGTCGCGGTTGCCGTCAGCGCCGGGTATGCTGCGCGTGTGCGGCAGATATCGACCGTAGTTCATGAAGTAGTCCCAACCGCCGCGCCATGTGCGATCTGACGCTGCTTCGCCGGCATATTGTTGCGCCGCCGTTGCCGCCGCTGAGCCGATCAGCAATGTCAATACGATGAACAGCCACGACCAGAGTCGTCGATGGCGTCCATGACGTTCAGCATGCGTTCTCGTGGATGTGGCATGAAGGTCAAGCAATGCCATTCTCCGTCGACACAGACGCCGCGATGACCATGGCGTGCGGCCCGCATGTGCTTCGACGCATGATCGAACGCGCTTGAGTGATAAACCGTACGGAGCGCACAACTACGTACACAGACTCATCGCCTCGATGACGATGGATTGGATATCGCGGGAGCCGCCACATGAGTGAGGCCGACACGTCTACCGCAAGCCGGGCGACGACCTTCAGTTTTGATGACCGGGCAAATGAATTGCGCATCGTCGTCATTGACGACGATCGCATTTCGCTCTCGGTCGTGACAGGTCAATTGCGGGAAAGCGGATTCATCAATGTCGTCGGATACACCGACCCGCTGGACGGCCTGCGGGACATCGAAGCGGATCCGCTGTGCGTCGTTCTGGTGGACCTTCTAATGCCGGACATCACGGGTCTGCAGATCATTCAACAGCTTAAGGCCAAGGAACGCACCGCATCCATTCCGGTGCTAATGCTCACCGCGTCGGGATCGCACTCCAATCGGACCAAGGCATTGCGATTGGGAGTGACGGACTTTCTAACCAAGCCGTGCGACCCCGTCGAGCTGACGGCTCGTACGCGCAATGCCGCGACCATCCGGCTGTATCATGATCGACTGGCGCGCCGCGCGCGGCGCCTCGAATCCGAAGTGCGTTCCCGGACGAAGCTGTTGACGTTGACGCGGCGGCAGGTGGTGGAATGTCTTGCCCGTGCGGGTGAATTCCGGGACAACGACACCGGCCGCCACGTACTGCGCGTGGGCCGCTACTCGACGATTATCGCCGAAGCGATGTGTTGCGATCGGAACTTTATTGAATCCATTGAATTGGCGGCGCAGCTTCATGACGTCGGCAAGATCGGTATTCCCGATGCGATTCTGCTCAAGCCGGACAAACTCACGGAAGAGGAGTTCGATTTAATGAAGCAGCATGCGGTGCGCGGGTCGCGCGTGTTCGAGCAGATGTCGCCTTCCGAAATGCAGCGTGTTCAACGTCATACGGAACTGGGGGCGGACATCATCGGCGATACAGGATTCGACCTTTTGGAATTGGCGCGTCAGATTTCTCTGACACATCACGAGCGATGGGACGGAACCGGCTATCCGCTGGGGCTGGCGGGTGAGGACATTCCGTTGGCGGGACGGATTGTCGCGGTGGCGGACGTCTTTGATGCGCTGAGCTCGCGGCGGCCGTACAAGCCGGCGATTCCGAGGGAGCATTGCTTTGAGATCATGAACGAACAACGGTATCGCCATTTCGACGGACAGGTGCTCGACGCATTTCTCGGCTGTGTTCCTCAGATCATTGAGGTGCAGATCGACCTGGCGGATCCGACTTAGATCGGCACGGCTACGCGCTATTGCGTATGGACCCGGAGATTGCGGCTACCGATTCAATTTGTCACGGGCGCATTTTCTCAACATTGTTCCGATGTGGATTTTGCATGATTCCGTAAGCATTGTTTTGGAGAAGAGTATGGGAATGAAACGACCGGTTCACCTGCTTCTGGCCGAGGACGAACCCGACCATCAGGATCTTTTGGTGCGAGCGGTTCGTTCGGCGGCTCCGGATGTGCGGATTTCCGTGGTGTCGCGCGGGCGCGAGCTTCTGGCTGCGCTGGCGAATTATCAATACGACTGCGTGGTGATGGACTTCATGTTGCCGGACACTTCCGCCGCGGCGCTCCTTCAGTCGGCCGAACCTCTGCGCAACGGCTGCCCGTTCATTATCGTGTCGAGTCGGGACGATCAGCGGATCGCCATCGAAAGCTTCCGTGCGGGCATTGTCGATTTCATCCCGAAACAGGAGGCGGTGGCGGGCGACACCTTGTGGCACTGCATCGAAGGCGCGATTCAGGCGGCGCGTCAGCGACGGGCCAACCGGCGTCGCGCGGAGCGTCGTGAACGATTTCTCGTGCGCCTGGCGGAAACCGATTCGCTGACCGGATTGGGCAATCGGCGACATCTTGAGCGATGCCTGAGCGAACAGCGATGGGAAACCGACCGGCGCGGCTGGATCGCGTGCATCATGGTCGATCTGGATCACTTCAAGCAGGTCAACGATCGTTACGGGCACGACGTCGGGGATCGTCTGCTCCGCACCGTCTCGACGGCGATCCGCCAGAGCGTCGGGTTGAGCGATACCGTTGTCCGCTGGGGCGGCGAGGAATTTCTGGTCGTCGCCGATGCGCCGACGCTGACGGAAGCGTGGGGCGTCGGCGACGCCATTCGGCGCTCCATCGCGCAGATACAGATGGAGGTTTGCGGACAGGCGCTTCGCCCGACGGCAAGCGTCGGGGTGGCGCACGTACGCACCAATCGCTTTCATCACACCACCATCGCCCGCGCGGATGAGGCGTTGTATCTGGCCAAGAGCATCGGCCGCAACAGAGTCTGTCACGCTCAGATGGTCGAAATCTCCAACGCGGCGACGCGTGCCGGTGCGAACATGCAGTGGGATGTCTGTCGGCGGCGCGACGCGCTGGTGTGCGACATTATTCAAACGATGAGCAATGACCAGTGGTCGCAGATCGTGCTGCATGGCGAGCGTGTTCGACACATTGCGCTTGAACTTGCGGATCGGCTGGACTTCGATCCGGCGGACCGCTCCCGGCTGGAGGCGGCGGCGTTGATTCGTGCGGTGGGCAAGGCGATGATCCCGGATTGCATGTTGGTCAAACCGAGCGGCCTCTCACCCGTTGAGCGATCCATCAAGCGCGACATTTCGGGTTTCGCGGCTCACCTGGCCGAACGATTGGGCGCCGACAGTCTGACTACCCAATGGGCCGGCACCACCTCGGCGACATTTGTCGACGGGGAATGCCAAATCAACGATACGCTGCTCGGCGGACAAATTGTCCTCTATGCGGAACGGCTGGCCGCAATGGTCGCTGATCGCCCGCATCGGGCGGCACTGTCCCTGGATGCCGCGATTCGTGAACTGCGTCGCGAATGTCATGATCTGCCGCCATCGTCCGTAATTGAGTTGATCACCGCAAGCTTCCTGCCGCGCCGAAATCTTGCCGCATAGCGCACAAGAGGCAGGTGTGGTGGACGTAGGATCTGTGGGTAGATTGATCAAATCCCCGAGAACTGGTCAAGTCGAGGTAAGAGATTACAACTGGGCGACAATCCCTAGCAAAGGGATTCACATCGATAAAACATGATGCGTAACTCAAGTACTAGACGGACGTGGATATGGGCGGGGACTTGAACATGCCGGACGCCTGTTGGCAGTTAGGTATTCCTTTCATTGCTGATTCGCTCCGGTGACGCCTCCGGGCTGAATAATCCCCTCCGATGCGTCACACTCCCCTGGGGTGCCTTACCGCTTGGATGACGTGAAGCGATGCAGCCCGGGGGGTCGGGGACATTTGATTTCACCGACAAAATCAGCGGCCGCAACCCGCCGAGCGTTTCGGCTGGGGCGATCGCACGGACTCGGCGTGGCCGCTGGCCACGCCTTCTATATTGATCGGAGATTCTCATGTGGCAGAAGCATCAGTCCCAAACCAAGCCGCGGCGGCTGCTCAAAGTAGTTGTTCGTCACGATGCTCGATACGGCGAAGCCGACCGGTACGACCACCTACTGCTACACGCAAAATGAGGTCGACGCCATGCTCGAGCATTGCTACGCGGATACCAGACTTCACTGGCTCGGCGACGTCATCCTCGCGCTCTGCCACACGGGCATGCGGATCGGCGAGCTTTGCTCCCTCAAGTGGTCGGACATCGACGCGAACCTGAAGAACATTCATCTCACGGACACATCGCGCGGCGGCACGAAGGTTGGTCAGGAGAAGCGAACCACCAAATCACATCAAAGCCGATGCATCTACATCATGCAGTCGCTCCGCGAATTGCTGCAGACCATCACGCGGCCCGCCAACGGGCGGGTGTTCCAAGGTCCCTGCGGCGGCCGGCTCAGTAAGAACACCGTGCTCAACACGCTCATCAAGAAAGTAATCAAACCTCTGGCATCTCGGTTCCCCTCATCCGACGGTGAACTCGGATTCGCTGACGGTCGCGTGCATAGCTTCCGCCACTACTTCTGCAGCAACTGCTCTGACAAAGGAATCCCGCGTGAGATGGTCATGCAGATGGTCGGACATCAGGACTCGGCGATGGTCGCCCACGACTACCACGCCAGAGAGAGCGTCATCGAAAACATCCTCGGCGCCGAGCAGTGCACGTCGATCGACATGACGGAACGAGTCGCGCGAAAGGAACAGAAGGCATCATGAATGATGATCCGAGAGCTCAAAAGGCACAATTTAGGCACAGTTGAGTGTGCCTACGAAAGACGCCCTTGTAAGTGACTGTCAGATCAGTCGCTTGCAAGGGCGTCAAAAAGAAAGCGGAGAGGGTGGGATTCGAACCCACGGTGACGCAGTGCGCCACACCGGTTTTCGAGACCGGCTCCTTCAGCCGCTCGGACACCTCTCCGGGTGGATCGGGCGGCGCTGGGCGGCCCTGTGGAGCGATATGATAAACCCCTCTGGCATCGAAATCAAAAGATGCCCGCCCCCGCCGGCGCGGGTACAATAAATGAACGCCAGAGGACGTTATTATCTGGAACCCGCCGCGGTTGATGGAATCAACATGATGATGCATCGTCTTTCAATCGTGCTCCGCCCGATGGCGGCGCTGATGTTGATCGCTCAGTTGTCGATGCCGATCGAAGCGGCGGAACCTGCCCGGAAAATCGGGTTCAATCGCGACATTCAGCACATCCTTTCCGACAACTGCTTCAAGTGCCACGGCCCCGATTCGGCGTCGCGCGAGGCGGATCTGCGACTCGATCATCGCGAGGGGGCCATTGCTGAACTCGATAAGGGTCGTCACGCCATCGTGCCCGGGCATGCGGATCAGAGCGAACTCATCGCGCGGATCACGAATGCGAACCCGAAAGACCGCATGCCCCCAGCCGACTCGGGCAAGTCGCTGACGGCGAAGCAGATTGAGTTGCTCAAGGCATGGATCAATCAAGGGGCGGAGTACGAGCCGCATTGGTCATTCATCGCGCCAGTGCGGCCGGAGGTGCCGAAGGTTGAGCATGCGGATTGGCCCGTCAATGCGATCGACAACTTCGTGCTTGCGCGGTTGGAGCGTGAGGGTTGGACACCGTCTGAGCCGGCGGATCGTGTGACGTTGATTCGGCGCGTGACGTTGGATTTGACGGGGCTGCCGCCGACGCCGGAGCAAGTCGCGGCGTTCGTCACGGATCAATCGCCCAATGCTTACGAAAAGGCGGTCGATCGGCTGCTGGCTTCGCCGCGGTACGGTGAGCGCATGGCGCAGGTCTGGCTTGATGTGTCGCGCTATGCGGACACGATGGGCTATCAGGCGGACTGGGAGCGGTTTCAATGGCGCTGGCGCGAATGGGTCATCGATGCATTCAACCGCAATGAACCCTATGACCAGTTCACCATCGACCAGCTCGCCGGCGACCTGGTACCGAACGCCACGACCGAGCAGATCATTGCGACGGGATTCAACCGCAATCACCGCATCAATGACGAAGGCGGGATCATCCCCGCCGAGTTCGCGGCGGAGTATGTCATCGACCGCGTGGACACGACGTCGGAAGTCTGGATGGGGCTGACGATGGGTTGTGCGCGGTGTCACGATCACAAGTTCGACCCGATTTCGCAGAAGGACTTTTATTCGTTCTTCGCGTTTTTCAACAACGTGCCGGAGAACGGCAAGGACGGACGGGCCGGTGTCGCCACGCCGTACATGCGCGTGGCGGTGCGCGGCGAGGAAGCGGCGTACGAGAAGGTCAAGGAACAGGTCGCGGCTGCGGAAAAGCGGCTGGACGAGATCGCGAGCAAGCATTCTCAAGAGCGCAAGAAATGGGAATCGGACACGCTCGCGTCGCTCAAGGCGGACGGAAAGGGATGGGACGCGGTCGATCCGGTCGAGGTCGAAGCGACGGGCGGCGTGAGCTTCACGAAGCTCGATGACGGTTCGTACCTCGCCTCGGGAGACAACGCGGACGACAAGCCGGTGTACACCGTGACGATCGATCTGGGTCAGCGGAAGGTCACAGGCCTGCGGCTCGACGCGCTGACGCATCCGTCGTTGGGCAAAGGCAGTCTGGGCATCAGCGCCGGCGGCAATTTCGTGTTGACCGGCTTCGAAGTGTCGGTGCGCAATCCCGGCGATGCGGAGCCCAGGCCGGTTTCGATCGCCGACGCCGAAGCGGATTACGAGCAGAAGGGCTGGCCCATCAAGAACACGCTGGACGGCAAGCCCGGCACGGGCTGGGCGGTGGACGGCAATACACGCGCCGAAAACCGATCGGCGGTGTTCACCTTCAAGACGCCGGTCATGGGCCGGGCCGGCACGCAGTTGATTGTCACGATGAAGCACGAATCGCGCTATCCGCGTGAGGGTATCGGGCGATTTGTGCTGAGTGTGACGAACCTGCCGAAGATCGAGCTGAACAATCACGGCGGGCTGCCGCAGGATGTGTTCGCGGCGTTGACGACAGCGGCGAAGAAGCGTTCGGCGGATCAGAACAAGCGGCTGGATGCGTATTTCCTCTCAACGCTTGCGGACATGAAGCAGGCGGTCGCCGACCGCGCCGCCGCGGGCAAGGCGCAGACGGAGTTCGAGAAGGAATCGACGACGTACGTGATGGTCATGAAGGAGATGGACAAGCCGCGCGATTCGTTCGTGCTCAATCGCGGGCAGTACGATCAGAAGCGCGAGAAGGTGACGGCGAACGTGCCCGGCGCGCTGCCCGCATTGCCCGAGGGAATGGCGCACGATCGGCTGGCGCTGGCACAGTGGCTTGTCAGCGGACATCACCCGCTGACGGCTCGCGTGGAGGTGAATCGGCTCTGGGAAATGCTCTTCGGCACGGGGCTCGTCAAGACCAGCGAGGACTTCGGCACGCAGGGCGAATGGCCCTCGCATCCCGAACTGCTCGATTATCTGGCGACGGAACTGCCGCGGGCGGGGTGGGACATCAAAGGCATGCTCAAGATGATGGTCATGAGCGCCACGTATCGGCAGTCGTCGCTGGGCCGGCCCGAAACGATCGAGCGCGATCCGGAGAACCGGCTGCTCTCGCACATGACGCGCGTGCGTCTGCCGGCCGAGACGATCCGCGATCAGGCGCTGTTCGCCGGCGGGCTGCTTGTGGAGAAGATCGGCGGGGCGTCGGTCAAGCCGTATCAGCCCGAGGGACTTTGGGAGGAAGTGTCGTTCAAGGACCGCAAGCGCAGCACGGACTTTTACGTGCAGGATCACGGCGAGGCGCTTTACCGGCGGAGTCTGTACACGTTCTGGAAGCGCTCGGTGCCGCCGCCGGCGCTGGCGACATTCGATGCGCCGACGCGGGAGACATGCACGATCCGCCGCTCGCGGACGGACACGCCGTTGCAGGCGTTGGCGTTGATGAATGACGTCACGTATGTCGAGGCGATGCGCGAATTGGCGACGCGGGCGATCAAGTCGGCGAAAACACCCGATGAGCGTATCGGTTTCATGTTCGCCGCGTTGCTGGCGCGTCAGCCGGCAGCGGCGGAACTGGCCGTGCTGCGGCGCGGTTTCGATCAGCGGCGGGCGACCTTCGCGTCCAAACCCTCCGACGCCGCGAGTCTGATCGCCGAAGGCGAGAAGCCGGCGGCGAAGGACGTCGATCCCGTCGATCTGGCGGCGTACACGACGGTCGCGCTGAACATCCTCAACCTTGACGAAACGATCAACCGGGAGTAACGCCATGCACATGGACCCCGCCATGCACCGTCGCCTTTTCCTGACCCGCCGCCAACTGCTCGGCCGCTCTGCCGCCGGCATCGGATCGATCGCGCTCGGTTCGCTGCTCGCTCCGTCCGCGTTCGGCTCGACGGCAAAGCAGCACATCCCGCAGGCGACGATCGAATTCGTGCCGCGCGCCAAGCGCGTCATCTATCTGTTTCAGTCGGGAGGCCCGTCGCAGATGGACCTGTTCGATTACAAGCCGCAGATGGTCAGCGAGCGCGGCAAGGACCTGCCCGACTCGGTCCGCCGCGGGCAGCGCCTGACCGGCATGACCAGCGGACAGAAGAGCTTTCCCATTGCCAATTCGATCTTCAAATTCGCGCAGCACGGACAGGGCGGGGCGTGGGTCAGCGAACTCCTGCCGCACATCGCGGGGCAGGCGGATCGCCTCTGCTTCATCAAGTCGATGCAGACGCAGCAGATCAACCACGACCCGGCGATCACGTTTTTTCAGACGGGCTTCCAGCTCGCCGGTCGGCCGAGCATCGGGGCGTGGATGAGCTACGGGCTGGGCAGTCACAATCAGAACATGCCCGCGTACGTCGTGCTCATCTCGCGGGGCACCGGTCGCCCGAGTTGCCAGCCGCTGTATGATCGACTTTGGGGCAGCGGATTTTTGCCGACTTCGCACGCCGGCGTGAAACTGCGTTCCGCCTCCGATCCCGTGCTCTACCTCTCCAACCCCAGCGGCATCGAGCGCGACATGCGCCGGCAGATGCTCGATGAACTGGCCGCCCTCAACGAGCGCGCTTTCGAAAGCAAACAGGACGCCGAGATCAACACGCGCATCGGGCAGTACGAGATGGCGTATCGCATGCAGATGTCCGTGCCGGATCTGACGGACATTTCCAATGAGCCGCAGTCTGTACTCGATATGTACGGCCCGAACGTTCGCAAGCCCGGCACGTACGCCGCCAACGCCCTGCTCGCCCGTCGCCTCGCCGAGCGCGATGTGCGATTCATCCAGCTATTTCACATGGGGTGGGACCAGCACGGCAGTCTGCCGCAGCAGATCCACGGCCAGTGCTCCGACGTCGACCAAGCCACCGCCGCGCTGATCCGCGATCTCGATCAGCGCGGGCTCCTCGATGACACACTCATCATCTGGGGCGGCGAATTCGGCCGAACCGTTTACTCCCAGGGCCAGCTCACCGCCACCAACTACGGCCGCGATCACCACCCCCGCTGCTTCACCATCTTCATGACCGGCGGCGGCATCAAGGGAGGTCTGACCTATGGCGCGACCGACGACTACTCCTACAACATCACCGAAAACCCCGTCGATATTCACGACCTGCACGCCACGATTCTCTACAACATGGGTGTCGATCACACCAAGCTGACCTTCCGCTTCCAGGGCCGCGACTATCGACTCACCGACGTGCACGGCAACGTCGTGCACGATGTGCTGGCATAAATTTCGAGGCGGGGGGACTTCAGTCCCCCCGCCCAATTGATACACGTCACTGAATCGGCGTCTTCTCAAAATCGCTCGGGTTCACCCATCCCGCACGGATCTTCTCGCCGCTCATGTATCGCTCGTAGAAGTCCTTCTCGCCCTTGCTCGCGCACGGGTACTGGTCGAACACGTAGCCCTGTCCGAACATGCGCGGGTCGCCCTGGGCCTTGAGCTCCGTCATCATCTGCGATGACAGCGCCTCTTTGACCGCCTTCGCGCCCGGGTCGCTCGACACGTTGAGCTGACATTCGCGATCGGTGTCGACCTTGAACATCTCTTCATTCTGCCGCTTGCCGAAGGACCATTCCCAATACTTGTGCGTCTGGGGGTTGGTGCGGCCCTCGAGAATGACGGTTTTCGTTGGACTGCCGTCGCAGTTGAGGTAACCGGTTTCGGGATTGCCCGCGGGCCAGCGGTCGGTTTCGAAGTTCTGGATGTACAGCACGCCGCCCTTGACGATGCCGCGGATGGGGTAGCCCACATCGTGCGGGCGACCGACATCGTGCCGCTCCTTGCCGATGAGCACATGATCGCGGGACGGATTGACGATCCCCGCCGACTCGGATCGGAAGATGTCGAAAAGACTACGTCCCGGCGAGTCGGCCATGCCCGTCTGCGCCCATGACAATCCCGCCGCCTCGATGAACGTCGGTGCGAAGTCGATGAAGCTCACGTAGTCATCGATGACCCGCCCGGGCTTGGCGATGCCCTTGGGCCACATGATCGCCAGCGGCAGATGATTGCTCATCTCGTATTCCTGCCCCTTGACGCGCGGGAACGGCATGCCGTTGTCAGCCGTGACGACGACGATCGTGTTCGCCAGCAGGCCCCGCTTGTCGAGTTCGTCGAGCATGCGGACGAGATGCTTGTCGAAGTGTTCGAGTTCGAAGGCGTAGTCGAGCATGTCCGTGCGGACGGTTTCGTTGTCGGGCCAGAAGGCGGGGACGTGATCGATGTCGCTCGTCTTCATGCCGCCCTTGGCGATGCCTGACCCGTACTCATACCCGCGGTGCGGCTCCGTCGATCCGTACCAGAAGCACCAGGGCTGATCCTTCGGTGCGGCGTCGAGAAAATCGTTGAAATTCGCCGCATAATCATCACTGTTGATTCCCGTCGTCGGCGGCTTGGCGCGCTGCTTCTCGAAGGGCGTACCCACCAACTGGCGCGGCTTGCCGTCGATCTCCGCCACGCCCGGCGCCCACCCCTTGCCCGTCTTACCCACGAAGTATCCGTGTTCGCCCAGCGCTTCGACGTACGACTTGAACTTCTCGGGGAAGTAGCACCAGTGGTTCGCCGCCGCTTCGAGCTGCCACGAGTTGCGGCCGGTGATGATGCACGCGCGCGACGGGGCGCACTTGGCGTTGGGCGTGTACGCATGCGTGAA
The DNA here is from genome assembly GCA_016125255.1 of Planctomycetota bacterium. NCBI lineage: Bacteria > Pseudomonadati > Planctomycetota > Planctomycetota bacterium. The sequence goes on from WGMD01000002.1 coordinate 213,998, forward strand.
GAGGAGCCCTTCCTTGGCCACGCGATCGAACCCCGGCGACTTGACCCACGAGCACCCGTACGCCCCCATGTACGGATACGACGCATCGTCGGCGATGGCGAACAAAATGTTGGGCCGGTCGGCAGCGCCAACGGACGCGCGTGCGATCAGCATCGCGACACAGGCAAACGCGAACCGGGTAAGTCGTGGCTTGAGCATATCGTGTTCCTCGTAAGATCAATATCCGTCAGCACAGGTGTCTTCAAAACGTGCACATGCGCAATGCGCATGCACGGTTGATGTCCCATCGATGTCTGAACGTTCACGCCTCAGGTTCGATTGTATCACCCCATAAAAAAGCCGCCGAAATCGGCGGCTTTTGAATCTGATCTCTGACCTCTGTCCTCACGCCCCCCGGCGCCGGCCCGCGCCGGTCGAGCGGTCTTTACCACCACTCGGACGGCGGCCTTTTTTCTTGGGGCGGCCTTTCCAGAACGCCGCCTTCTTCTGATCGGGGTGCCCTTCGGGCCGGGGCTTGCGTCCGGACTTATTCTTGTGGCCCCGATTCTGACCCTGGCCCTGGCCCTGTCCCTGACCCTGATGCAGCGGGTGCGGCACGCGCTCTTTCTTCACTGGCGCCGGCGAACCGCCGCCGCCGTTGAATCCATGCACGATGACCTCCAACGGGCGCTTGAGCATGCGCTCCACATCGCGCAGACTCCCCCGCTCCTCTTCGGAGCAGAACGAGATGGCGTGGCCCTGCTGACCCGCGCGGCCGGTCCGGCCGATGCGGTGCACATACGTCTCGGCGTCGTTGGGCATGTCGTAATTGATGACATGGCTGATCTGATCAACGTCGAGCCCGCGGGCGGCGATGTCGCTGGCGACCAGCACGCGTGTCATGCCCTTCTTGAAGTTGTGCAGGGCCTTGAGCCGGGCGGCCTGCGACTTGTCGGAGTGGATCGCCTCGGCGACGAAGTTCGGGTAGTTGAGGCGGCGAACGATGCGGTCGGCGCCGCGCTTGGTGCGGGCGAAGATGATCGTGCGCGACATGGCGGGGTCGGCCAGCAGATGTTCGAGCAAGGCGGGCTTGTTGGGCTGCTCGACGCGATAGACGACCTGATGCACGGTGTCCGCCGCCGCCGACTGCGCGGCGATCGTGATCGTCACCGGTTTGCGAAGAATCGAATCGGCGAGGGATCGAATCTCGCGCGGCATCGTGGCGGAGAACAGCAGCGTCTGACGCTCGGCAGGCACCATCGCGACGACCTTGCGGATGTCGTGAATGAAGCCCATGTCGAGCATGCGGTCCGCTTCGTCGAGGACGAAGATTTCGATCTGGTCGAGCTTGACGAAACCCTGATTGATGAGATCAAGGAGTCGGCCGGGCGTGGCGACGAGGATGTCCACGCCTTTGCGGAGCGCGGCGACCTGGCTGCCTTGCTTGACGCCGCCGAAGATGACGGTGTGACGCAGGCCGGTGTGGCGACCGTAATTGGTGAAGCTGTCGCCGATCTGGGCGGCCAGTTCGCGGGTCGGGCTGAGGATCAGGGCGCGGATCGGCCGGACGGGACCGCGCTCGTGGCGGGCGCGGGGGTGATAGTGTTTGCCCCCGCCGCGCGGCGCGTGCGGCTCTTGCGGGGCGTGCGAACCGACGTGGTGATGGAGGCGCTGCAGGATCGGCAGCGCGAACGCCGCGGTCTTGCCCGTGCCCGTCTGAGCGCAGCCGAGCAGGTCGTGGCCTTCGAGGATCGGCGGCAGCGCCTGGGCCTGAATGGGTGTGGGAGCGGCGTAGCCCTTGCCGCGGATCGCCCGCAGCAGCGGCTCAATTAGCATGAGCTTTTCAAATGCCATGATCGATTTCAACTTTCGGTGGGGAAGCCCCAACGGAAAAGGGAGGTATCTGTCGAGCATCCAGTTTAGGGCTGTATCGACAAGATATCCATTGCTGCATTGAAGAAAGGTGATGCCTCCCGGATGGACCGGTCGCGGGTTGATAATAGAATGTCCATATCCAAAAAGCGGATTTAAGCGGATGGATCGACATGTGTCCTTCTGATGGAGCGGAAAATAGTGCTTTCCACCACGACCGAATACGCCCTTCGCGCGATTGTCTGTCTGGCGTCGAGCCCGGAGGAGCCCAAGACGGGGCAGCAACTGGCCAAGCTCACCAAGGTCCCGGCGGGCTATCTGGCGAAGGTGCTCAAACAGCTCAACCGGGCGGGACTGATCCGTTCGCAGCGCGGGCTGCACGGCGGCTCGGTGCTCACGCGCTCGCCCAAGAAGATCACGATGCTCGACGTCGTCGATGCGATCGAACCGATTCGCCGCATCGAGCATTGCCCGCTCGATCTCAAAAGCCACATCAAGCTCTGCCCCCTGCACCGCCGCCTCGACGACGCGATCGCGCTGATCGAAAAAGCGTTCGGCACGACGACCATCGACGAACTGCTCACGGAGAAAACCGCCAGCACGCCGCTGTGCGAATCGGCGAAGACGGCGACGGTCACGGTGCGGGGAAGATGAAGATCAGGGGTCAGGGATCGGGGGTCGGAGATCGGGGAACGATCGCCCCCTGATCTTCAGCCCCTGATCCCTGCTCCCCGAAGCTCACATACGGTCGAATGCGTTCGGTTAATTTCGGCCCGATGCCGCTGACGCGGGCGAGGTCGGCGATGGAGCGATAGGGGCCATGTTCGGCGCGGTCGGCGATGATGCGTTGGGCGAGCGCGGGGCCGACGCCGGGGAGGAGCTGGAGCGTGGGGGCGTCGGCGGTGTTGAGGTTGATGGTGTAATTGATCGGTGCGTCAACGGTCGAGCGCCCGTTGCGTGCGAAGTAGAGACACGCCGTCAGCAGTAGCGCGGCGGCGAGCGCGACAAAGAGGCGATGCGGCAGCGGGTCAGCGGGTTGGGGCGGCGAGGACGTCATGCCGGGAGGAGCACGCCGCGAGCGGCGTCGCTAAACGGAGAAGATGCACGAGCGGGGATGCCCCTGCTCACGCCGCGCCGGGGCTCGTCGGCGAGCCATGCTCCTGAAAACTCTTGCGGAGCGTGACGAGGCGGCGAAAGGCGTTTTTGGGCTGGAGATTGTTTTTGATCAGGGCGCCGTGGGGCATGACGGATTGGTCGTGATCGGCCAGATCGAGCCAGGCGACGGACTCGACGAAATTCTTGGAAAGCGTGATGTTGTAGAAGGCCTCGAGCCAGTGGCTTTGCACATGGGCCGACCAGGGTTGTCGCCAGAACCCGGCGCGTGGTTGGTCGCCGCTCGCTTGAGCGCCCGGCTCCGACGGCACGGCGACGGCGGTCACATGCATGGGCTTGCCCAGCCCGCTGAAACGGTCGAGCAGCGAACTGACCTGCAACAGGTCGCGCGTGAACTGGCCTTCGGTGGGCTGGCCCATCAGCAGTTTCACGCCGAACCCGTCGACCGGGATGCCGCTCTGCAAGACCATCTCCGCGTACATCATCGGCGGGATCGACCGCTGATTGGCGGCGTAATACTCGCCGAACGGATGCGTGATTTCGATGAGCGTCTTGGCGTTGGGCTGCACCTTCTTGACGAGCAGCATGGCCATGCGGGTCAGGTCCATGAGCTGCTCGAAGTTGAAGGAGAAGTGGTCGTTGACATGAATGCCGCTGACCACGTTCCACAAACTCACCACGCTGCGGTAGCGCGTCACGACCCGCTCGACGTGTTCGTAGAGCAGATCGCGGACGGTGTCGTAATCGTGCTCCCAGATGTAGAGCCAATCCGGCACGACATCGGGCGTAAAGCTCACGACCGGGCCGGCGAGAATCGGCAGGCGATTCTTGAACGCCCACTCGCACCATCCATCGAGCGGGCCCCAGTTGTATTCCTGCTCGGCGGGTTCAAGGTGACGCCACGAAGTGGCGAAACGGACGTAGTCGAAATTCGCCAGCAGCGTCGGGGCGAGGCGTTCGAGATTCTGATCCAGCGCCACGCCGCACCCGAACACATGGCGCGACACCGCCCCGTGTTCGAGCCGGCGCTTCAGCAGCGTATCGGCATGGCTCAGCGCCATCTCTTCGGAGGCGTCAATGGAGGCGACGAGACTCATCCGCGCCAGCTTGTCCGCCTCGCCGGGGTCGTCGACGGCACTGAGCGCTTCGAAGAATTTTTTCTTGGCGATGAGCAGCCGTTTGGACGCGGCGTGATCGTCCGGCAGATCGAACAGATTCCAATCCTCCTGCTTGGCGATCATCTTCATGATCCGATGCCGGGCCAGCTCGAGCGTCAGATGGTACGGCTCCTCGCGCTCGGGAAGCAGGCACGTCTGAAGCATCAGTTCGCCGACGCCCTCGACCTCGAATTGAAGGCACAGGGCGGCGGGACCGATGGCGGTCTTTTCGCAGAGGATTTCGCCCTTTTCGATGGTAATAGTAGAGCGCACGCCCAGATCCTCCGCACCCACGAGGTGAGCGTTGCGCAGGGACCACTGGGTCGCCAACCGACCATTCTCGTACACGTGAAACTTGAGCATGTCCAACCGGCCGCGGGGCCACATCCCCTTGTGATAAAGGTATGGATGAGTGCGGCAATGGGCTGGGCGAGACGCCCAAGCCGTGGAGTCGTGGCCCCTTGGCAGCTTCCGCCATATCGGCGGCGTCCCCATCGACGCCGCCCCCCCATTCTGACAACTTTTCCACGTTCGGCAAGCTCGCCATCCAACCCCGCCTCCGCTACACTAGCCCCTTTCCCCGCCCAACGATTCCACCCCGATCTGGAGCCAACGCCATGGTCAACACCACTGACGCCCTCATGCGGACCGACCTGCCCCTGCCCAACCGCCGACAGGGCAAAGTCCGCGACATCTACGACATGACCCTCCCCGACGGCTCGCCCGGCCTGCTGATCGTCGCCACCGACCGCATCAGCGCGTTCGATGTGGTCATGTCCAACGGCGTCCCCGGCAAGGGCGTCGTCCTCACGCAGATCAGCGTCTTCTGGTTCGACATGTTCAAGGACCTCGTGCCGCATCATCTCGTCTCCACCGACCCCGCCGACATCCCCGGCATCTCCGCCGAGCAGGCCGCCTCGCTCAAAGGCCGCGTCATGATCGGCCGCAAAACCAACGTCATCCCCGTCGAGTGCATCGTCCGCGGATACCTCACCGGGTCCGGCTTCAAGGACTACACCAAAACCGGCAAAGTTTGCGGCATCCCCCTGCCCGCCGGCATGGTCAATTCCTCCAAAATCGAGAACCCCATCTTCACCCCTTCCACCAAAGCCGAAACCGGACACGACGAGAACATCAGCTTCGACACCGCCGCCGCCACCGTCGGCGAAAACACCGCTGCCAAGCTCCGTGACCTCTCCCTGCAAATCTACTCCGAAGCCCGAAATTACGCCGCAAAACGCGGGATCATCATCGCCGACACCAAGTTCGAATTCGGCCTCCCCATCGACCCAAGCTCAGGCGCCGGCCCGATCCTCATCGATGAAGTCCTCACCCCCGACTCCTCCCGATTCTGGCCCGCCGACGAGTACGCCGCCGGACGCGAGCAGAACAGTCTCGACAAACAGTACGTTCGCAACTACCTCGAAGGACTCGTCAAGAGCGGCGGATGGGACAAGACCCCGCCCGGCCCCGCCCTGCCCGATGACGTCATCGAGAACACCCTCGCCAAGTACAAGGACGCCTACCACCGCCTCACCGGCAAATCCATCGACGACGTCCTCTGACCCCCCCACGATCGTCGATCACCATCGCCCCCCCGGCCCGCCCCGCTTCAGCGGGGCGGGCTTCATTTGCGCCTCATTCCCCATTCACACCGGCGCGGCACACCCCGCCATTTTCACCACTTTCGTGCGCCCTCGTTCCCCGCTCAATATCGCAACTTTTCGCGCACCGCATTGTCCCCCGGCGCGACGCTGCGCGCCCGGTGCGCATCGGCGCGGTGGGCGTCGCCAACCCCGTGCGCGCTTTTGCGGGACTTATATCAACACGACGACGCGCCCGTGCGATTTTTGCATCGCCGGTGCGCAGGAAGTTGTCGCTGGCTGTGGGAAGCGTGGGTGAAATGACCCACCTCGAGCGAGGGAAGATCGGATTGCAACAGGCACGACCGGCCGCCGACCGCGTCAGCTCCGGGCTGGTATCCAGACAAAAAAATGGTTCCAGACACCTTTTCGGACCCGACACCTTTTCGGACCCCTGAGGCGGTGATGATTGGCAAGGCGCTTCGGCTCCTGCTTGCGGCGGCGGCTCAGGTGCGCGATTCGAAGGTCCATTTGCCCGCCGGTCTGCCCGTGTAGGTTTCAATGCTCAGGTCCAACTGGCGCCCTTTGGCGCGACCCTGGATGAGCGTCGCGTTGTTGGCCGTCGGCCCGCCGCCGACGAGCAGCGCGTAGGTGCGGCCGTTGGCGGGCGGGTAGTACGCACGCTTGTGCGTGTGGCCGCTGATCACCAGATCGACCTTGCCCTCGTTGAGCAATCCGTCCCACTTCGCACGCGCATCGGCGCTGCTGTACGGTCCGTGGAGCGGGATGTGGCAGAACACCACGCGGAACGGCGCGGCTTTCCATTGGGGGCGCTTGATCTGCTCGGCGATCCAGGGAATCTGCTCGCTGCGGTAATCGGGGAACGAGGTCACGTCCGGCACATCGACGACCTCGCCGGTGTCGAGCGCCATGAACTGGATCGGCCCGTTGCGCCAGGTGAAGTACCGGCGACCGTCACGCGTGGGAAAAATCTTTTCGAGGTCCGGCGCGTACTTGGCCCGGATGTCGTGATTGCCGTAGACGAAGGTGATCGGCGTGCGGCTGGCGTACTCCCCGGACCCGAGCAGGTCGATCGTCTGCTCGGTGACGATCTCCTTCGTCTGGACGTTGTTGAACAGATCGCCGTTCCAGATGATCGAATCCGCCGGGTCGGCCGCGAGGCGCTCGAACAGGCCGTGGATGATCGGCGTGTTCTCGTGCGTGTCGTTGATGACCGCGAAGGAGGCGGCGTCCGACTTGGCCGAAAGCGTGCGGAACTGGCGGATGTCGCTGCGTTGAATCGGACCTCGCGCGGGCGTGTTGAGGTAGCGTCCGGACGCGAAGTCCATCGGCATCGTGACGGTGCGGTAGTGGTACGTCGTGTCGGGCTCGAGGTCTTGAAGATGCACCATCAGGACGTCGTCGTCGCGCTGACAGAGGCCGTGCCGAATCACGGTGGCCGTCTGGCCCAGTTGTTCGGTCGTGCCGTACTCGACGGCGCCGGCGCTGTGCTGATGCACCCGCCAGACGACGCTGATGATGTTCGTGTCGGGGTTGAACAGGCAGGGATTGCCCACCGCGGACGGCTCGGCGGCGGAGGTTTCATCGGCGCGGGCGGGGGCTTGCGTGTCGAAAACCGCAACCCCCGCTGTGGCGGCGATCGTTCCCAGAACGTGTCGACGATGAATTTTCATGACATCCTTTTTGTTCGCGTGTATGTGTTGATGATCATGCGTGCCGTCGAACGGCGATTCACCCCCGCCGGCAGCGTGTGCGGGCGTGGATGCGCCAGTACGACCTGAGCAACCGGGTGTTCAAGGACGCAGCCGAGATCGACCGGGCCTGCGCCGAAAGCTGGAATAGACGCACGCCTGCATGCCTGATGTCGATCATCAAAACAAAGTGGCGCACACACGAGGATGACATGGGATCGGTATTACCCCCCCGGATCGAACCCGGTGTTCGTATTGAAAAGCTGGTTCCACTTGAGCGTCCACAGGTCCTTCATCCGCAGACTGCGGCTCGACCCGTCGGCGAAGACGCCGTTGACCGTGCCGTTGGGATGACGCGTCATGGTGACGCGGCTCATCTCGATGCCGGTCCACGGCGTGTACGGGTCCTCCAGATTGCCGTTGGTGCCGTCGGTGTGCATCGGCCATGTCTCGCACCAGGCGCCGTCAACAAACACCGGCGCAATCGCCGGCTGCGGAATGTTGGGCACGCGCTGGTAGTAGCGCGACACCGGGCCGTGCGTCCCCGTCGTTCCCGATGGAAACTGCGACATTTCGTACATCCATGCGTTGAACGCGTATGACCCGGTGTAGTCGCCGAGCCATGTATCGGTCCAGACGCCCGGCTGGCCCCAGAGATACGGCACCGCGCCGAAGCCCGCGTACGGCGGCGACGGACGCAACTGCGTCGCTTCCGGGCAGGCGGGCAGATCGATCCCGCGCCGCTGAGCCGTGTAAAGCTGTGCCTGCGGAAACATCTGCGTGGCGAATTGACCGGCCCATCGAAGATTCGGATTCCCGCCGGTGGCGACGTTGCCCTGCATGTGACGGAAGAGCATCCAGTCGTTGTCGAGACTGAAGTTCATCTGCGTCAACTGATACTGATGCAGCACGCTCATGCAGACCGCCGACCGCGCCACCGCCCGCGCCGCTTTCAGTGACGGCAACAAAATGGCGATCAACAGCGCGATGATCGTCATCACGACGAGCAGTTCGATCAGCGAGAAACCATGTTGTCGACGGGCGCGACATTTAGCGGCGGGGCTCGCCCCGCGTGGCCAAACGGATCCGCCGCGCGGGGCGAGCCCTGCCGCTAAATGACAAATGGATGCGTGGTCGTTTCGCGTCATGACGCTTTCCATCACCGTCGAATCAAAACGCCCAACCCGCTTTCGCGAATTGAACGCCTGTGCCCGACCGGCCGCGGGCTCGAACCGTCGAACCCAAACCCGCCAGAGTTTTGTTTTCACGGCGCGGCGGGGACATCCGTATGTTCCGTCCAATGCGATACGCCGGCTCTCACCGACGCATCACAAGCAGGTCGACAATCGATTCAGCGCCGGACCCCGCGGCGGCGCAGGCAGCTGAGCGTCAGCAGCGACAATCCCGCCGGCAGCGCGGCGGGCGCGGGGACGATCGCGACGACGGTCAGGATGACATCCTGATTGGCGTTGGCCAGGGAAATCGTGCCCTGATATCCGCCGCCGATCGACCCGGTGAGACTCGAACCGAGCGAGCCGCTGAGGGTCTGCGCAGTGTCAAAGAGCGTGTAGACGCCCGCGCCGAACCCGGCGATGGGCGTGAAGGTGAAGTCGTCGAAATTCATCAGGCCCGACCCGATGGTCAGCACGCCGGAAGTAAGTACGACCTTGTCGCTGCTGGAACCCAGTTCAAAGAGCATGGACGGGGCGGCATTGGCGAGGGCGCCGGAGATATTGAGCGTGCTGGCGAGGGTCAGGACGCCGGCGGAATTGCCGGGGGCGAGCTTGCCGCCGTTGGCGATCGTGACCGCGCCGAGGACGTCGCCGGAGCCCGCGAGCGTCGCGGTCGAGTTGATGGTGGTCGTGCCTTTGTAGTTGACCTTGGTGTCGATGGTGAGAGTACCGCCGTTGGCGATGACGCTGACGGTGCTGGTGTTGGGTGCGGAGGCGGGACCTTTGAGGATCAGATTGCCCGTGCCGGTTTTGGTCAGCGTTGCGGCGCCGAAGGCGTTGACGGTCAGCCAGCCGTCGATCGTCAGCGACCCGCCGGAGACGACATCCACCGGCATGCCCTGCGTGTTGCTGATGGTCATGAACCCCGTGGACGCGGCGAGAACCTTGTAGTCGAATGCGTCCTGCACTTTGAAGGTTTTGAAGTAGATGAAGCCGGACTTGGCGCCGACATCGAGGGTGAAGCCCGCGCCGTTGTTCAAGTCGATTTCGGTGGTATTGCCGAAGTTGTAGGCGGTGGTGTCGCCGGCCATGGTGACGGTGGAGCTGGCGGGGACCTGGGCGCTGCCGACGCCGGAGCCGTTGAACTGGATGATGCTGTTGGCGGCGGGGACGCCGTCGGGGTTCCAGTTGGCGGCGTCCTTCCAGTTGAGGGTCGTGGCGCCGTTGTCCCAGACGACGGCGGCCTGAGCCGTGCCCGCGCCGACCGTGACGGCGACGAGAAGGGTACGAAGGATGTGTCGGTTCATGTGCTTTGCTCCTTGCGCAAACGGTTTCCCTATTCTCCGCCGACGCGCACATCGCGGGCCGATCGGTTCGCCGAGCCGCTTGGCGACTCCGCATCACCGAGGGCGCTGGTACCGGGCGTCCTCGGCGAATGATTGACAGGTTGCTCGAGCAGAACTTCAAGATGGTCGATCGCGCCGTTGCCCTGCCCGGCGCGATCGGTGATGACGAAGCTCAGCGGCATGCCCAGCCGCGCATCGTCTGCGGCAATGTCGTAAGTCAGCGTCCAGGCGACCCACTGTCCCGGCGCCGGCGTCGGCGTGTCGGAAGTCACGAGCCGATCGTCCAGATTCATCGGTCCCGCCTGCAGCGCGGCGGTCAAGCCCGGCGGCATCGACGGGTGATTGCGGTAGTTGTGCACCTGGAACGTGACGGTGTAGACGCCCGGCGAGAGGTGAACATCGTCAAATGTCTTGCGGACCTGCTCGGCTTCGATCCGCGTCATATTCAGCACGCTCGCGCCCTTGATCGGCCGGGTCAGACCGAATCCCGCATTGAACTGGCTGTTGTCGGACCAGCCGCTGTTGGGCTCCACCGGATCGTCAATCACCACGCGCTGTCGGGCGATCGTGACGATCCGGTCGGACGCATCGGTCACGACGACCAGGCGATCGGCGGCGGCGAGATTCAACGGGCGCATCCCCGACGCGTCGGGATACTCGACGGCGACCCGGCCCTGCGTCACATGGATCGTCGAGCGATGATGGTCATCCACATGAATGTTGAACGCGGTCCCCAGATCCACCACCTGTACCGCGCCGGGCAGGTCCACCGTAAAACCGTGAGCATCTTTGGGGACGAAGGCATCGAGCGACCCGCGCATGAGCCGGCCCCGGTTGGGTCCGGTCATCTCCAACTCGCACGGACCAGTCAGGTCGACCACGGCGGTGGATTGGAACATGAGCTGGGCTTTGCCGGCGGTGAGTTTGATCGGGGCGGTGAGGCCTTCGCCGAGGGAAAGATCGCCGTCGGCGAAGGCGGCGTCATCGGAGAGGTCGCTGAGAATCGCGAAAGATGCCGGGGCGGCGGCGTGGGGAGCGGGGAGTGGGGAATGCGGAGTGGAAGGCAGAAAGACAAACAGGAGCGCGGCGGCGAGGGCGAGCAGCGCGGCGAGTGCGCCTGCCGGCTTGAAGCTGACCCCTGACCCCTGAACTCTGAACCCTTTTTCGTACCAGACGCTTCGCCCCAAGGCGGGCTCAGCGTCGGCGTTAAGGCGGATCCCTGATCCCTGACCCCCGATCCCCGATCCCTGATCCTTCACCGCGGCACGCAGGAGGCGCGAATGGAGCGACATGCGGTTGAAGTGGCGGCGGGCGGCGGGGTCGGTCGCGAGGTGTTCGCACAGGGCGGCGAAGTCATCGGGGGTGATGAGCTTGTCGAAGTAGCGGGCGGCGAGGTCGGCGACCGTGTCAAGATTATCCATGAGACGCCTCACTTTCGGCGAGGCGGCGGCGGATGCAGTCGGCGAGGACGCGGTGGGCGCGGCTCAATGTGACGTAGATCGTATTGACCGGGCGGCCGAGGCGGGAGGCGAGGGCTTGGCCGGTCAGGTTCTCGGTGTAGCGCAGGTCGATGAGCTGACGGGCGTTGGGGGCGAGCTCGGAAAGGCAGTGACGCAGGGCGTGCTGCACATCGGGCGTCGGGGCGGTGTCGGCGGCCATGTCGTCCTCGAGGCCGTCGAGAATCCGGTCGTCGAAGATCAGCGGGGTGGTCTGCTGACGACGCAGGGCGTCGATCGAACGGTGGCGACACCCGCGGCGGAGCCAGTTGGTCAGATGGGTTTCGTCCTTGATGTCGCTGGACTTGCGGACGGCTTCGACGCACAGTTCCTGATAGACGTCCTCGGCGAGTTCCTCATCGCGGACGATCGCCCAGATGTACGAGAGGAAGCGCGCCCGGTCACGGACGAGGATCAGGACAAGCTGTTCATGCGAAATGCTCAATGGGCGTGCTCCGGCTACACCCTGTTCCGCAGCGGGGGCGATGTTCTGTACAGCGGATGGAAAATAATTTCGAGGGGGCGGTACCAGACGCTTCGCCGCAGAGCCGGCTCAGCGTCGGCGTGAGGGGGCCAGCGTCAGCAGGAGGAGGCCGGCGGGGAGCGCGAGGGGGGTCGGGACGGCGACGACGGCGAACTGGCTGTTGTGATCGAGGACGGCCCAGACGACGTGGTTGGTCGTGTCGACGCCCCAGCTTCCCAGTGCGAGGGTCGAGCCGCCGGCGCCGGCCCAACTGCCGAGGATGTTCGTCGAGCCGACGTTCGAGCCGTGGTTCCCGGCGATGGCGTTGAGCCAGGTGTCGGTGTTCGTATTGAGCCAGGCGAGATAGATGTGCCCGGCGGCCGCGGCGGCGGCTTCGCCGTCGATGGGGTCGTAGCTCATCTGAAGGACGAATTTGGTGGTGTCGATGCCGGTCAGGTTCAGGACATCGGAGGCCAGATCGGAGGCGTTGATTTCGCCGGCGGTGCTGGCGAGCGTGCGCCACTGCATGGCGAGGGTTTTCGTCGAGCCGGTGGTGTTGGTTCCGCCGAGCAGGTCGGCTTCGCTCATCAAGCTCGAATTGATCGCTGATCCATACCCGGCGTACGACGCGGCGGCGGCGACGGCTCGGGCGAGCTTCGTGTCGGTCCCGGAGGAAAAGTCACCGTTGGCGTCGGCGGCGATGAAGATTTTGTCGGACCCGTTGTTGGCGAGCGAGCCGGTGACGTTGAGCAAGCCGTTGGAGACGGTTGTCGCGCCGGTGTAGGTGTTGTTATTGGAGAGGGTCAGCGTTCCGGAGCCGCGCTTGGTGAGTCCGCCGTCGGTGATCGCGTCGCCGCCGATGTTGGAGTGATCGAGTGCGTTGACGATGGTGTCGTTGAAGGCGGCGGTGTCGATGATGGCGCCGCCGTTGCGGACGTTGAGGCGGTTGAGTGCGGAGATGTAGGTGGCGGAGGAGGCGCTGGCGTGCAGGGTTCCGCCGTTGAAATTGAAGGCGAAGGTTGCGTTGGTGGCGGCTTTGGTGAAGCTCGGGGCGGTGAGGGATCCGCCGTCGAGATTGAGGGTAGCGGCCTGTGCGTTGGAGGCGTTGGCGCCGGCGGTGACGGCGGCGAAAGTGACGTCGGCGGTGTTGGAGATGTTGATGGTGGCGGAGTTTCGATTGGCGAAGGCGACGGATCCGGCGGTCTGCATGAAGGTTCCGCCGGAGAGGTCGAAGGTGGACGCGCCGGAGCCGGAGGCGTTGCCGAGGTAGATGCTGTTGGACTGGGTGAAGGTTCCGCCGGTTTGAGCGAAGGTCTGCGCATTGGCGTCGGCGGAGTCGTTGCCGAGGACGAGGAAGGTCGGGCTGGCGTGCGTGCCGGCGGTGATGCGGAGCGTTCCGGCGTCGACCTTGAGCCAGTAGTCGGCATTGGTGGTGCCGGTGCCGTAAGTGACATTGCCGCCGAGTTGGACGGTGCCGAGGCCGTATTTCTGAATGCCGGCGGTCGTGGTGGTGATGTTGGAGTTGATGGTTCCGGTGACGCCGGAGCCGGCGAAGAAGTAGGTTCCGCCGGAGGGGGAGCCCTTGCTGATGGTTCCGCCGGTGATGGTGTAGCCGGTGGTGTTGAAGGTGAAGGCGTTGACGCTGACGGAGGCGGCGATGTTGACGGTTCCGGCGGTACCTTCGAAGATCGCGCGGTTGTAGGATCCGCCAAAGACGATGTTGTACGGACCGCCAGAGGCGGAGGCCCAGTTGGCGGTCGACGTGCTGTCCCAGGTGGACCCGCTGCTGGCGGCGTCGAAGAAGCGATTGAGGTTCTGCGCCCGGACCGGGGCGGCGGCGGCGGCGATCATGATCGCGAGCATCCCTACCGATCGCGCCATGCCATAACGTCGAGGTGATCGACTCATCCGAAGCATCTCCTGATTTTTCCGCGTTTCGTTCTGCGAGGCCTTTTTCTCTGGCGGGGAACCGGCGGTAATCTACCACGATCCGCCGGGCGATGCACGTAAAAATCCCGGAATTGATCGCCTTTTTATCGCGTCACGCCCGCCCCTTGCCCGGGTCCGCCACCGCCAGCACCACCAGATGCACGCGCTTCGCCCCCGCCCGTCGCAACAGATGCGACGCCACACGAGCCGTCGCCCCCGTCGTCTTCACATCATCGACGAGCCAGATCGTCCGCCCGGCCAGATCGACGTCGGGCATGACGAACGCCCCTTGGATATTGCGCAGTCGCGCGGCGTGTTCGTGAATGTGCGACTGCGGCGTCGTCGCGCGGCGGCGGGTCAGCAGCGGCGCAAAGTCGCGCCCGCTCGCCTGGGCGAAGGCCCGCGCGACGAGCATCGTCTGATCGAAGCCGCGCCCGATGCGGCGACGCCAATGCAATGCAATCGGCACGACGGCGGAGCCCTCGGCGAGGTCCGCCGGCACGTCGGCGGTGATCCGCGCCAGCTCGCGCCCGAACCATGTCGCCCATGTCCATTGGCCATGAAACTTCAGCTCGACGATCCACCGCGAGAGCGGCTCCTCATACGCCCCGAGCCGCCAGACGCCCTGCCACGCCACGCGCTCGCCCCGGCAATAGGGACAGCCGCTCGCCGTCAGCGCCGCTTCGTGACACGTCGCCCCGCATCGCCGGCAGTACGTGCCCGGTGCATCGGCGCGCCAGTCCGTCGCCGCCGCCGCCGCGTCCCCCGCACGCCGCGTCGTCGACAACATCGCATCCATCATGCGCGCCAATATCGCCATACCCGTTTAGCGACGCCGCTTGCGGCGTGTGTCTCTCACGGCTTCTGCATCGCCGTCTTGTTCCAATAGATCACCACATTCTTCGTCCCCCGCCCCGCCGCGATGATGTCCGTCTTCCCGTCGCCGTCCAGGTCAGCGACTTTCAGATCTTCGCACGCCATCGTGTTGTCGTCGATCGTAAAAGGCGTCCATTTCCCGGCGTTTTCGTCGGGAATGTACATGCGGATGCCGACCTTGTCGTCCGCGTTGGGATTGCGCCATCCGACAATCACCTGCGGCACTTTCATGCCCAGCAAATCCGCCGCCGCCAGCGCATGACCCTCCGCCAGCGTCTCGTCGAGCACGCGCCGCGGCGGCGGCGACGCGGCATTGTCCGGCCCCGCCTGCACCGCCACGCGATTGCCGTGCATCGGCTCGATCGTCGCGAGCACCGCCCAACCCGGCGTCAAGCTCAACCGAACCTCCCCCGCCGCGTCCGACATCCCCGGCAGATGATCCAGCGCGAATCCCCCGTTCTCCATCGCCCCCGGCGACAAGCCCTCCTTGCCCGCCACGAAAATCGCCTCCGGTCCCGCCGGCGGATGCACCACGTCGAAGTTATGCGTCATGTGTGACGCCGTATCGTAAAACGCGCTGGACCACTGGGCCGTCGGATCACTCAAATCCGCCGGCGGCGTGAGCACCTCCAATCGCACCGGCTTCCCCTCGCCCCCCTTGTTGCCCACGCCATGCAGCGGCAGCACCACCAGAACGTACCGATCGCCGATGTTCACCCAATGCATCCGATGCGTCGTCGGATCGTGCGGCTCGATCCGCACGGATTGCCACTTCTGCGTCGGGTCCTCCGGGCGAATCAGGTAGAAGATCGCCCCGCTCTTGTCGCGATCGCTTGTCTCCCCGGGGTTCCACTGCGCCCCGACGGCGACTTCGACCTTGCCGTCGCCGTTGATGTCGCGCGCCGCGATGCACACGTTGTCGCGCTCGGTGAGATTCTCCGCCATCACCGACTTCTTCCAGTCCGGATTGTGATACCACACGATCTGCTTCGCATCCGCCAGCAGCACATCCGGCTTCCCGTCGCCGTCCACATCCCCGATCGCCAGCCCGTACCCGATGCTGATCGCCGGGTCGATCGTCTGCGGCTCGAACTTGGGCTGCGGGGGGTCGGCCAAGGCGCTCGAAACGAACAATCCACCGGCGACGATGCATATGAACTTCTTCATGATGACTCTCCTGACCGCCGGCGTTTGATATCCGAGCGGCGTTTTTTTTCAGTGAGGCGACGCTCGACCGATCCCTTCGTGGGCCTGGTCTTGCGTCGGACCTTCGGGCGCGTCGTGGCCTGCACCAACAGCTCGCGCAGCTTGTCGATGCACGCCTGTCGATTCGCCCGCTGCGAGCGCGACGCGTCGGCGCTGAGGATCAGGCGGCTGTCTTCGGTGACGCTCCGGCAGGCCAGGCGCACAAGTCGGCGCAGCATCCAAGGTTCCAGATGCGCCGCCAGGTCGTCGAGCCCGATGCTCAACTGCGCTTTGGAGTTGATCTTATTGACGTTCTGCCCGCCCGGTCCCCGGCTCCGCGCGAAGGTGAAGGTCATGAGGTTCATCGGCAGGCGCAGCGCGCCGACGTCGAGCGTGGATGGACCGACTGAAAATTCCATGCGCAAAGTTTCCCACAACCCCTTGTATTTTGCGAGCGATTGTCGCAAAATGACGCTCGTTCACAAGGAGGTGAACATCATGCACGCAAACGAAACGGATTCGACTCCCAGCGTCCCCCTCGAAATTCACACCCGCTCGACCGATGAGCTTGCCCCGATGCCGGTGCGCCCCGTCGTCGCGGAGGTGACCGACGCGCCCGCCCAAACGCCCGCGCCCAACAGCCCCGTCACCGGGTTCCTGAGCCGGGAGCAGATTCTCGAAGCCGTCGAGTTCTGCTTCGATCAGACGGGCTACGACGGCGTGACGATCCGGGCGATCGCCAAACAGCTTGGCTGCTCCGTCGGGTCGATCTACCGCTACTTCACCGACAAGCGCGATCTCTTGCGGGCCTGCGCCGCGCGGGTGTTCTCGCCGGTCGTGCGCTATGTGCAGGCCGACGCCGTGCGGATCGACGAATCGATCCAGATGTATGTGCAACTGGCGCAGCGGCACGCGCAGCTTTACCGTCTGATGTTCTGGCTCGAGTCGGCGGACGAACCGGACCATCCGCGGACGCCGGAGACGATTCTGGCGATTCTGGACGGGTGGACGAGTCTGCTCGGCGACGCCGGGGCCGCCCGCCGCTGCTGGGCCCAGGTGCACGGGCAGCTCATGCTCGGCGGGGACCTCGACGCCGTCGAAGCCAGTGTGTCCCTCCCGCCGCGCCCCGAAATTCAGATCGTCCCCTCGCTTTCCGACGAAACCGAAACGCAGGTGCACGTCGATTTCGAAGGCGAGGATGTGACGATGCTATGAGCGTTTTGCCCCCCGCCCTTGAGGGCGGGGTTGGGGGCGGGTGAATCGCATCAGTTGGTTCCGCATCCGTTTCGATGCGGACGCGGTCGTGGGCTGATAGGATTCACCCCCACCCAACCTCCCCCTCGAATGGGGAGGGGTCAAGGCATGAACGATCACCCCGAAATCACGCCCGACGATCGCGCTTCCGCCGAGTCGGCGGTCGTCGTCTCACGCTGGGCTTTGCATCGGCATCTGTACGACTGGGTGCTTTCGTTCGCGCATCGCCCGCATGCGACGACGGTGCTGTTCCTGTTGAGTTTCGCCGAGTCGAGCTTCTTCCCGATTCCGCCGGATGTGTTGCTCGCGCCTTTGTGTCTGGGTCATCGCAGAAAGTCGCTGTGGTTCGCCACGGTGACGACGGTGGGCAGCGTGCTGGGCGGGGTGGGCGGGTACGCAATCGGGCATTTCGTCGGCCCGCCGGTGGTGGAATGGATGTACACCTGGGTGCCGGGTTTTTCGCCGCACGAGTTTGAGCGCGTGCAAAGCTGGTACGAGCATTGGGGCGTGTGGGTGCTGTTCGCCGCGGCGTTCACGCCGATTCCGTTCAAGGTGTTCACCATCGCCGGCGGCGTGTTCGCCCAGCCGCTGGGTCTGTTCGTCGGCGTGTCGCTGATCGGGCGCGCGATGCGCTTCTTCATGGTGGCGGGACTCTTCTACTGGATCGGCCCCAAGGCGCTGCCGTTCATCGATAAGTATTTCAACTGGCTGTGCCTGGCCTTCGTCGCACTGCTTGTCGCGGGGTTTGCGATTATCAAAATGCTTTGAAGGTGTCAGGCGTCAGCGGTCAGGCGTCAGCCAGAAGGGCCCCCCTGTCTTTGCTGACCACGGACCGCTGACGGCTTCGGCCTCAAGTCGCGTCGCCCGCATGACCGATGTTCAAAATAGGCCGCATCGCTCGGGTTGTTCGAGAGGTTTCGATGCAGCGGGACTGCCGACGGCCAGACATCTTTGTCGCTCCGCCAACGCGTTGCTTACGTTGACATAAAGCACCGTCTCGCGCACCCCGCCGCATCCAACCCTCTCGTTTTCCGCCCGCCGCGGCCTTTTTTGAGGCGCCGGGACGGGTGAAAATAATTTCTCAAATCCGGTGCCGATAACTTGACAGCCGTCCGGCCCCGTGCTAAATTACATCCTGCCTTGGGAGAGGCGCACTTCGATACGGACGGCCTGCGGGTCGGACGGTTAACTAAAACATAGACCTTTATGGTCACGCGCGTTTGACACCCGTTGCAATGGTCATTCGCCGAACGAGCCCGTTGACCGGTCGATGGTTTGACCCATCGCTGGTGAAAATATCCGGTGAAATACCGGAGAGAACCCGTTCATGGTGAACGGACCTGTTCGTCGGAGTTGGACTTTGAGACTTGTCGGAGCTGGATTGTGAGACACGGTTGGAAAAGGTGAACCTCGGCCCGGCTTCAAGAATGAGACCTGGAAGTCGGACCACCGGACGGAGGATCGTGAGACGGCAGGAATGGAGACCACAGGCAGGAGAGTGCCTATAGCCGCCCAGGGGCCTGAGATACCCCGAAGCGGCGCGGATGAGGAGAACCGTCGGTCCGGAGGAAGTCGAGCGTTCAGGAGCCCTCACCCTGACGCCCGATCGGACACGACGGCTGACCCGGCCTGAGAACCCGGGTCGCTCACGCGAGTGAGTGTGAATGAGATGTGAGGGCTGAAGACCGGACCAGACGTGGTGTGTGGCCCGGTTTTTTCATGCGCGGAAAATGCGGAATACGGTGTGCCGTTCAGCGACGCCGCTCGCGGCGGGCTCCGGGTTGCGGCCGTGCTTCAATGGGCGAACAAGAGCGCTGCGATGCCCGAGAGAATCACCACGCCCGCGCTGAGGACGGGCGCCCGGCGGGAGAACCATGAGAAGCGGCTGGTCGAACCCAGTTTGCTGATTCCCGCCACGACGATCAGGCCGATGCCCACCAGCGCCAGGGCCAGTCCCAGACTGAAGCCCAGCACGGTGAACATGCCCATGCCGACGCGCCCCACGCTCAGCGCCAGCAGCATCACCGTCACGGAAGCGGGACAGGGAATCATGCCCCCCGCCGCTCCGAAGGCGACGATCTGCCCAAGCGACGGCCGCTCCCCGCGACGCACATACTCCGGCAGCGTCGCCGCATGCGCCCGCGCGTGCTCGTCTTCGTCCATCAGGTCATGATCATGATGATGATGCGCGTGAGCATGGTCGTGATCGTGGTCGTGGTCATGATCGTGCGGCTCGTGCATTTCGAACGGCAGGGTGTCGCGCTGCTGTTCGCGACTCAGTTCGACGACGGCGGCGAACTCGTGGGGTTCCTGCGGCGCTTCGTTACTGAGATAAACGCCGGGATCGCCCGCTAGAGCACTCAGCGTCAGCACCTCGATTTCGCCATCGGGGCGCGTGATGTCGACGCGCGCCGTCAGTCCCGGGGCCGGCTGATCCAGCGTCAGCCGCAGGCGTTCGCCCGCGGGCGTGTCGACGATTTCAAGCCGCCCGGTCGCCAGGGGGCTGCTGACGAGTACGGGATCGGGGGCGTGATGATGATGGTGATGGTGATGGTGAGCATGGTCATGTCCGGTCGCCCGCCGCACGCGCGGCCAGCGGCGCCAGAGCATCCAGCTCCCCAGCGCGATCACCACGACGCCGCTGCCGATTTGAAGCCAATGTGTGGCCTGATCCGTGAACGCCTCCTGCCCCAGCCACAGCGCCCCAAACGCCAGCAGAATCACGAGTATGCTGTGCGTCGTCGCCACGGAAAGCCCCAGAAGGATCGCATCGCGCTTCGTGCCTTTGACGCCGATCAGATAGGCGGCGGTGAGCGTCTTGGCGTGACCGGGCTCCAGCGCATGCAGCGCCCCAAGCACCACCGCGGAGGGGAAATACACCAACGTCAATGAATGATCCATGTCGAACCTCTACAGGTATTTCGTGATCTGCTTGAACTCATCCATCGCCCGGCGCGAACCGGGGCCGGGGCGGCGCATCGTCTCGTCCAGACAATGATCGATGTGATCATGAATCAGCGTCGCCTTGGCGCTGGACACGGCCTTTTCCACGGCGTGAAGCTGCTGCGCCAGGTCCAGACACGGGCGCTGCTCCTCGATCATCGAGATGACCTTGGCCAGATGCCCGCTCACGCGCTTGAGGCGCTTGATGATCTGAGGGTGGGTCTGATGCAGATGCCCGTGATCGTGATGTTCATGCTTGTGCACCATGCGAAAAACCTATCCCCCTGGATAGGATATGTCAAGTGCCGTGGTCATTTCCGCGAACGAATCAATTACGTTTGGGCAGCGCGGCGTCGGGCAGATCGGCGCGCAGATACGCGCGGGCCTGACTCGTCAGCCAGAGGTAGTGATCGCTGGGCAGGTCTTTTTCGTTCACGAAGCGGGTTTCACCGATGGGGGGGTCGGGGTCGCATTTGAAGATGGCGGTGCCTTCGTCGAGTTCGTCGAACATGGCGATGTAGACGGAGCGCGCGCCGGCGGCGCGGGCGGCGACGATCTGCGACCAGAAGAATTCGCCCTTGCGGCGCGGGATCGCATCGAAAATCGCGTCCCGGCCCCGGGCTTTTTCGAGGTTGTGCCAACTGAAGCCGGGGAAGGCGACGGGCATGAAGTACAGCCCGTGCTGCTCGCACCATGCGGCGTCGCGCGACCAGTGCTTGGCAATACGCGCGGCGACGTCGTCGGGCGTGCCATACCTTCCGGGGGACCAGGGGGAGAGGACGTCGGCTTCGCGCAGCAGATCGTGAAACATCGGGTCGTTGACGGCGTCGGCTTTCTGATCGCGCCAGTAGAAGGGGACGCCGAGCATGACGGCGCAGCCGCCGGCGGCATCGGACTTGAAGTAGCGCACGAGCTGGCGGCAGTCGTCGAGCGTGTACGCGCGGCGATCGGCAAAGCCCACGCCCCAGAGCGCGACGAGCGGTTTGCCCCCGTGCCGCACGGTCAGCGGGCGCTCGTGCATATGCATCGCCATCAGCTTCGCCCAGTCGTCGCGCACGCGCCCGATCTGCCCTTCGCGCAGGCCGGTCAGGTCGTACATGATCACCGCGCGGCGGCCGTGTTTGTCCGCCGCGTCGAGCGACCAACTCAGCACATCATTCATCGACGGCTCGACATGCGAATCAAGCAGCACGGGGAAACGCTGCAAAAACGCGCCGTCAATGTCGTACTGGCTCATCCATTGAAAATGCCGCTCGACGGTTTTGACATGGTGCGAGCTGAACACTTGGGCGATCGACCCGTCGGCGTGACGGAAGTCGGTGGCGTGCTTTTCATCGGCGTCGAGTTCGGCAACGTCGGGCCAGAGTTCGATGCCGCAGCTACCGGGTTTGAACCCGTGCAGACCGGCGTAGTGGACGAAGCCGAGGTTCGCGCCGTCGTCGGGGGTGCGAAACCAGCCCTGATACCCGCAGAAAATGCGGCGATCGAGGTCGGTATCGGAATGCGGCGGCGCGGGCGCGACGGGCGCGGCGTCGGCGCGCAACAGCGACGGGGTCAAGCCCATCGCGGCGAGCGCGGCGAGGAGTCGGCGTCGTGACCATTGCATCATCGATGCAAGTTTAGCGGTGCGCGGGAGGCGATGCGACCGGATCGATGCCAAGCGCAAGCGGCGATCAGTTGTTCGAGAGCATTCGCCACGCGACGGTCTGAAACAGCTTGTAGTCGGAGGCGGTGGCGGAGTAGGAGGTTCCGCCCTTCAGGTCGCGGATCGTGAAGCTCGGGTCGTCGTAGAAGGAGACGGAGCCGTCGAGCTTCAGGTCGTTGTAGCCGGTCACATGATGGAGATCGACGCCGCGTGCGGGATCGGAGAAGGCGTCGGCCTTGAGCGCGATCGTGCCGGGGTCGGTGACGTTGGCGGAGCGCCAATCCTTGATGAAGGCGGACTTGTCGGCGTCGAAGGAGCTGTTGTAGTGATAGGCGGTCTGCATGTACCTCTGCGCCGCGGGGACATCGGATTCCTTTTCATACCATCCGCCGCCGGTGGGGCTCAATTCGTTGCCGGTCTGCTGATATTTGAGGACGCCGGTCCAGCTCGGGCAGTAGAAGGTGCGGCCGTCGTGCAGATAACCGCGGCGCACAAGGGCGCCTTCCTTGGTGTAGGATCCGCCGTATTCGCTGCCTTTGGACGGGTTGGTCCATGTGCGGATCCAAAGGGCGTAGTGGCCCGTGCCCCCGCGATTGCCGGCGTCGGCCTGCTCGTCATAGATGGGCTGGCCCTCGACGAACGAGCCCTTGTGATCGATCGCCCACTGATAATGCGCCAGGTGCATCTGGTGCAGGTTCGATCCGCAGGCCACCCGTCGGGCCGTCTCGCGCGCCGCCGCCATCGACGGCAAGAGGATGGCGATCAACATCGCGATGATCGACACGACGACGAGCAATTCGATGAGCGTAAAGCCGGTGCGGAGGCGATTCATGGTTCAGCCCTGTTGATGAGCCACACATGGCGCTCGCGGCCGAGTCGCCGGATCGTAATCCGAAAAGGCGTTCGACGCACTTTCGTGCGCCGAACGCATGAAGCTCGATCCGCCTTGAGTCCGAATCACTCGAACACGAAGCCCGCCAAGGTTTCGTTACGGCGGATCCAGCGCCCGCCCCGCAACCCGGCAACGCACCGGGCGGGGGTGATCCATTTCATCATCGCCGCCGCCGGCGATGCATCATGCCCAGCGACAAAAGCCCCAGCCCCGCCGGCAGCGCCGCAGGCGCGGGGACGACGATCACCTGCAGAAGCTTCACATTGTCGAATCGATAGTTGGTGCTGCTGGTGGTCTGTATCGCGACGGTGTTGAAATTCCTGTAGGGCGAGGTCGTGTCGATCCCGCTGGTCTGTAGCGCGTTGTCCAGATAGAACTGGACGTTGATGCCGGTGGCGACATTTTCGAGGACGAGCTTGAGGGTATGGATCGCGGTGTCGCTGATCAGGCCGCTCGCCGCGGAGCCCAGCGTCGTTGACCCGCCGCCGCCGAAGGAGTTGGTGCCTTCGGACACGCTCGATCCGGCCGACGCCGTCCCTGTGTTCAGGGATGCGTAATACCCCAGCAAGGCGTTATGTCCGAGATTGTCGGCGGTGACGACGCCGCCGGCGGTCGTGTCTTCGAAGAGCCCGAAGTTCCATGCTCTGGGATTGGGGATCGCGGCGTTGAAGCGAAAGTCCATCGACAGCTCGAGCCGATTGCCCAGTCCGACCGGCAGGACAGCGTTGCCGTCTCCGTCGGAAGCCGTGCCCGCGCGGGGATTGTTGTCGGAGACGTCGGCGTCGAAGACGCCCGCAATCCGGACGTTGGACGTGCCGGGGCTGAATTCGAGCATGTTGCCGTTGGCGCCGCCGGCATTGACGACGGTGAACGTGCCGAAGTTGCCGTTGGTGAACCATGCGATGTCGGCGGTGTTGCCGGCGGCGGTGTCATTATCGCGCGTCGCCGTGCCGCCGATGTTTTCGAACGTGTCGTTGAAGTAGACCGTGTCGGCGTGTGCCGCTCCGCCGGGCCATGCACTCATCGCCACGATCGTCGCGGCGAGGACTGCACGCTTGCTGATGAGTCGCACCATTGAAAATCTCCTTACGTCGAACCATTCTTCTTCCCGCCGGCGGCGGAACATCCGTCGCCGGGGCGCCTCGTGAGCGGTCTGCAGTTCCTCTCACCAGACTCGGGCCGATTTTTCCAACACGATCGCGGCGGGTCTCCCCGGCGGATCGATCACGGCGCCGAAGCGCCGGCCTTTCGATCGACAGCCGAACGGATGAGCACGCGGATTTCGTCGGGCGTCGTCGTCTGAAAATGAATCGTGACGGTCTTGCGATCTTCGCTGAGCGTGAAATGATCGTCGCGCTCGGGGCCGCGATGATCGAACGCCTCGTGCGGCTCGTCGGGCAACGCCAATTCGCTGTCGGATGTGTTAAGCCCCTCGGCGAGGATCACGCCCAGCACCGGGCGATCGAAGGTGACGCTCGCATCGATCGTCGCCCCGCTCTCGGCGACGGCGTCGGCGTGCAGCAGGTAGCTGTCGACGATCGCATCGGGCGGAAGCTGCCCGGGCTTGCCTGTGCCGAGCGTGAACTGGCCCGTCTGCGTGACGGCGACCCAGCGCCGCCCCGCATCCACGCCCCGCCGCTCCGCCATCACGAACAAGTCCGTATCCGAATCGAGTCCGCCGTCGCTCAAACGAACCGGCGGAAAGTACACGAGCCGCACATTCGGACTGTGCGACGCGATCCCGGAGGGCGACACGTTCGACACCACCCATCCGTTTTCCGATAGCCGCCCGACCTGACCTATGTGCATTATCGCCGTCTGCGTTCCGCTTTCGACGCGCACGCGCCCTTCCGTCACCAGCACCGTCGGCTCCAGCTTCGGCAAGGCCGTCAGTTCGAACCGCGTGCCCAGATCGATGACACGGGCGTCGTCGGACACGTCGACCGTGAATCCGTGCGCTTCGGGGCGGACGTACGCTTCGATCTGACCGGCGTTGAGTCGACCGCGATTGACGCCCGTCATCTCAAATGCGCAAGGCCCGTTCAGATCGACGACCGCCGACGACTTGAACACGACCTGCGCCCGCCCCGTCGTCAGATGGATCAATCCCGCCGGCAGATTCTCGCCCAGCGCCAGCGGCTCGCCGTCGAACTTCGCGTCGTCGGAACGGTCCGAGAGCATCGCCACGCCGCGCCTCCCGTCGCTCATGCCGACGAGCCACGCCTCATCAGAATGCTGGGCGCGCTGCAGGAACGCGCCCAGCGTCAGAGCCATGATCACCAACGCCGCCGCCGCCGCATATCCCAGTCTCAACCACCAGACCCCGCCGGCCCGCGGCCCTGCAAGCTGATCATTGTCCGTCTTTGCCCGAGCGGCCTCGGCGATGAGGCGCGATTCGTAGCACATGAGCACAAAAAGCTGACGCAACGACGCGCTGGCTTGGAGCGACGCACGCATCGACGCGCCCTGCTCCTCGCTCATGTCGCCTTCCAGATAGCGCAGCACCAGATCGGAAAAATCATCCGGCCGGTCGACGCAGAGAATCGGCGCCAGCGGATGCGTCATGACTCACCCCCGCGCTCGGCGATGCCCATCCGATGACGGATGCACTCGGCAAGCTGACGATGAATGCGCGTCATGGCGACGTACACCGCGTTGAGCTGACGATTGAGCTGCTGCGCGATGACGCTGGAGCGGATGCCCTCCGCGTAACGCATGCGGACAAGCTGCTGCGCGTGCGGCGTCAGCTCCCGCATGCACGTGCGCAACGCATCGACCATCTCCGATGACTCCACCGCCTCCAGCGACTGCCAATGCTGCTCCAACAGATCGAGCATCTTCGCATCGAGAACCATCGGCCGGCGCGCCCCCTTTTCGACCGCCTTCAGCGCCCGGTGCCGCGCGGTGAGGCGGACCCAGGCCGCAAGATGATCGGCGTCGTTGATCTCGTCGCGTTTCTCCAGCGCGAGCGTGCACACTTCCTGATAGACATCCTCCGCCGCATGCTCATCGCGCACGATCGACAGGATGTACGCCAGCAGTCTGGCGCGATCGGCGATCAGCGCCTGCACAAGTTGCGCGTGGTCGAGCGTCATGCACCTGGTTATCCCGCACCTTTTGCGAAACTGTACACAAAATATATAAAAACGCCATCAAAATCCGCCCGGTTGGATTTATAATCGCTGTTGCAACAGAATTTTAGGTTTTTTATCGGCTCAGCCAGTCGGGGCGAAGCCGCTGTTTTTGAGCAGGTTCATGAACTGGTCGGTGAAGACGAAATTGTGCTCGGGGAAGCCCAGGCCGCGCATGTTCTTGTCGATGTGGGAGAACATCAGTTCGATGGTGCCGATGACGGTACCAGACGCTTCGCTTCGCTCAGCGTCGGCGTGGTGGGCGTGATCGAGAAGGGTCACTGTGCCGGTGGTCGACGCGCCCGAGTCGTCAATGCGGTCGATGGCGGCGGAGTAGATGAGCGTGTGACCGGGGTACACGTCGGCTTCGAAATTCGCCTTGCCGATTTTGGCGAGGATGACTTTTTCCTTGAAGTCGCGGGCGTGGCCGACGAGGATGCCGGCGGTCTGGGCCATGCCTTCGACGATGAGCGAAGCGGGCATGATCGGCGTGCCGGGGAAATGATCGTGCAGATGCTCCTCGGCGAGCGAGACGTTCTTGACCGCCACGCACCGCGCGCCCTTTTCAAGCTCCAGAATCCGATCGATCCAGCACCAGCGCATGAGTGGAGTGGGGAGTTGGGAGTTCGGAGTGCGGAGTGAGGAACGCGGGGCATTTTACTCCGCACTCCCAACTCCCAGCTCCGCACTCGGTTACTTGAGTTTGGCTTCGACGAATTTCACCACGGCTTCGACGGTGAAGATCTCGCCGACCTTGGCGACTTGCGGGTCGCCTTCGAAGTTGGCGAAGTCGGCATGGGGCATGCGCTTTTTCAGTTCGGTCATGCCCTGCGCGGTGACCTTGCCGTCCTGGACGTATTCGGCGTTCTGGAGCACGTTGTCCGGGAACAGTTCGCCCTGGCTGATCTTGATGCCGAAGGCCTTTTCGAGGCGGAAGACGATGTCGAGGAAGTCGATGGACTCCGCGCCGAGGTCGCCGGTCAGGGTGGCGTCCGGGGTGACTTCGTCGTCATCGACGCCGAGCGCGTCGACGAGGACTTCGCGGACTTTTTCAAAGATTTCATCGTGCGTCATGGGCTTGCTCCATCGTCTTCTAATGTTGGGCCGGTGATTTTTGAGCCGGCCGCAGTGTAAACCGTCCCTGCACCGCCACGTTGGCCTCGACGAGCCCGCGGCCCTGGAAGCTGTGACGATCCTGATCGCTTTTGAGCAGTTCGACCTCGACGCGCAACTGCTGACCCGGACGGACCATGTTACCGTACCGCACATTGCGGACTTCCGCCAGCACCCAGGGCCCCTTTTCGGGCACTTTTGAGCCAAGCAGCTTCCGGGCCGCCTGCACCATCGCTTCGAGCATCATCACGCCCGGCAGCACCGGAAACGTCGGGAAGTGATCCCCGAGGTACTCCTCCGCCGCCGTGACGTTCTTGATCGCCGTCAGCTTGTCGCCCTCAGCGGCGATGACCGTGTCAATGAGTTCGAATCGCAAGCGCTATTGCTCCAGTCGCCGCCGCGACAGTAGTCCGGTAGCGTAATCGGATCAAGTTCCCATCGCAAGGGGAAGTGGCGATGTGGTGATATGGCGATGTGGTGATGTCCGAAGGCCTTTCACATCGCCATATCGCCGCTTCGCATATCACCACTTCCTACTGGTCTGCCCGCATTGGCGACCTGACACGTGGGCGTTATCATGGATCGTTTGCCCACACCTTGAACCGATGCGCACCACACCATGACCCCCAAGTACCTGTCCATCCGAGGCGCCCGCGAGCACAACCTCAAGGGCGTCAACCTCGACATCCCGCGCGACAAGCTGGTCGTCATCACCGGCCTGTCCGGCTCCGGCAAATCCTCCCTCGCCTTCGACACGATCTACGCCGAGGGGCAGCGCAAGTATGTCGAGTCGCTGTCCGCGTACGCCCGGCAGTTCCTGGAGCAGATGCACAAGCCGGACGTGGAGGAGATCGAGGGCCTGCCGCCGACGATCGCCATCGAGCAGCGGTCCGCATCGCACAATCCGCGCTCGACCGTCGCCACGACGACGGAGATTTACGACTATCTGCGATTGCTCTTCGCCCGGGCGGGGCAACCGCGCTGCTGGCACCCGATGGGCAAGGGCAAAGTCTGCGGCAAGCCCATCGAAAGCCAGTCGGCTTCGCAGATCGTCGAGACGGTGATGGGTTACGCCGAGGGCACGAAGCTGATGGTCCTCGCCCCGCTCATCCGCGGCAAAAAAGGCGAGCATGTCGAAGTCATCGAGTCCATCAGCAAACAGGGCTTCGTCCGCGCGCGCATCGACGGCAATGTCATGGACCTGCGGCAGGCGCCGACGCTGGCCAAGAACTTCAAGCACGATGTCGAAGCGGTCGTCGATCGGCTCATCGTCAAGGAAGCCATCCGCTCCCGACTCGCCGACTCGATCGAAATCAGTCTCAAACTCGCGCAGGGTCTGGTCATCATCGCCACGCTCGACGAGAAGGCCAGCAGCGAGGACAAGGAAGTCTGGACCGATCAGCTTTTTTCCGAGAAGTACGCCTGTGCGGAGCATCCGGAATGTTCGCTCGAAGACCTGGCCCCGCGGCTCTTCAGCTTCAATAGTCCCTACGGCGCGTGCCCGGAATGCGACGGGCTGGGGACGATCATGGAGTTTGATGAGGATCTGATCGTGCCGGATCAGACGCGTTCGCTGGAGGATGGGGCGATTGATGCGTGGCGCAAGCATGGCAAGCGGATGAACATTTACTATGGGCGCACCACGCGCCAGTTCTGCCGCAATTTCAACATCGATCCGGCGACGCCCTACAAGGATTTGCCCAAGGCGATCCGCGAGATTCTTCTCCGCGGCACGACGGACAAGGATGAGAAAAAATACGCGGCGCACTTCGAGGGCGTGATCCCGAACTTGCAGCGCCGATGGGAAAAGACCGACAGCGAATACGTCAAGCAGCGGCTGCACGCCTACATGAGCGAAGCGGCCTGCGAATCCTGCCACGGCGCCCGACTCCGCCCCGAAGCGCTCAATGTTTTCCTCCCTCTCCCTCCGGGAGAGGGCCGGGGTGAGGGTGCTCGGCAGACGGGCGCGCCCGATCACGTCAACATCGCCGACGTCGTCGCCATGACCATCGGACGGGCCGTCCCCTTCTTCGAGAAACTCCCGCTCAACAAGGAAAAGACGCTCATCGCCGAGCCCATCCTCAAGGAAGTCCGCGCCCGACTTGGCTTCATGTCCAACGTCGGCCTCAACTACCTGACGCTCGATCGACAGACCGGGACGCTGTCCGGCGGCGAAGCGCAGCGCATCCGACTCGCCACGCAAGTCGGCTCCGGACTCGTCGGATGCTGCTACGTGCTTGATGAACCAACGATCGGCCTGCACCAGCGCGACAACGACCGGCTCATCGCCACGCTGCGCCATCTGACCGACATCGGCAATACGGTCATCGTCGTCGAACATGACGAGGACACCATCCGGGCCGCCGACTGGATCGCCGACATCGGGCCCGGCCCGGGCGTGCATGGCGGGCGCGTCGTCGCCACCGGCGACTACAACCAGCTCATCGCCTCGCGCGATTCGATCACGGCCAAGTATCTGACCGGCGAATGTCAGATCCCACTGCCCGATCATCGCCGCCCGCTCAAGGCGGACAGCGCGCTGGTCGTCAAAGGCGCTCGCGAGAACAACCTCAAGAACATCGAAGTGCGCTTCCCGCTGGGCGGGCTTGTGTGCGTGACGGGCGTGAGCGGGTCGGGTAAGTCGACGCTCGTGAATCAGATTCTGCTGCGGGCCGTGACGCGCCATCTTCACAACACGCGTCAGAAACCCGGGGCGCATGACCGCATCAACGGGCTTAATCAGGTGGATCGCGTCATCGAGGTGGACCAGTCCCCGATCGGCCGCACCCCCCGGTCCAACCCTGCGACATACACGGGCATCTTCGATCTGATCCGTACGCTGTACGCCATGACGAAGGAGGCGAAAATCCGCGGCTACAAGGCCGGCCGATTCAGCTTCAACGTCAAGGGCGGGCGCTGCGAAGCGTGTCAGGGTCAGGGGACCAAGAAGATCGAGATGCATTTCCTGCCCGATGTGTATGTCGAGTGCGAAGTGTGCAAAGGATCGCGGTACAACCGGCAGACGCTGGAGATTCTTTACCGCGGCAAGAGCATTGCGGACGTGCTCAACATGACGGTCGAGGAATCGCTGGAATTTTTCGAGGCGTTTCCGAAGGTGACGCAATTGGTCCGCACGCTGCGCGACGTCGGCCTCGGGTACGTGCATCTGGGTCAGGCGAGCACGACGCTCTCCGGCGGCGAAGCGCAGCGCGTCAAGCTCGCCACCGAACTGGGCAAGAACGCCACCGGCCACACACTGTATGTACTCGACGAACCGACGACCGGCCTGCACTTCGCCGACATTCACAATCTGCTCAACGTGCTCAATCAGCTCGTGGAGCGCAATCAGACCGTGCTCGTGATCGAGCACAATCTGGACGTGATCAAGTGCGCCGACTGGATCATCGACCTGGGCCCCGAAGGCGGCGAAGGCGGCGGCACCATCATCGCCGAGGGCACCCCCGAACAGATCGCCGCCAACCCCAAAAGCCACACCGGCCAGTACCTCGCCCAACACCTCAAACGCCCCGCCGCCGCGGGGTGATTCAATCCCCGTGTCGTCATAGAATGCCTCATGCAGCCGCATGACGCTCATTCCGTCGCCCGTGTCGATCGCAAGTCATTTTCGGTATCATCGCTCCGGGACGCCGACGACAGCCCCGCATACTGGCGCACCCGGACACCTCACGAGCGGCTCGAGGCCCTCGAATCCCTTCGCCAGCAGATGTACGGTTATGATCCGACTACCGTCCGACTTCAAAGAGTTCTTGAGATTGCTCAGCTCGACCGGCGTTGAGTACCTGCTCGTCGGCGGATATGCGGTCGGATACCACGGCTACCCTCGCACCACCGGTGACCTGGACCTGTGGATCGCCACCGACAAGACCAATGCTCAGCGGATCACTCAAGCCCTCAATGCATATGGATTCGATGATCCATCCGTCGAACCGAAGCTCTTTCAAACGCCGGAGAAGATCATCCGCATGGGTGTGCCGCCGATGCGGATCGAACTCTTGACAACAATCAGCGGGGTGGATTTTCGAGATTGCTACGCTCGCCGAATAGTCGCGGAAATCGACGGCGTCCAGGTGTCAATCATTCATCCAAACGACCTGCGCGCAAACAAACGCGCCGCCGGACGGACCAAGGATCAGGACGATCTGGAACATCTGCCCTGACACACATGCAAAAACAACCGCCCGGCGTGCTCCTCCGCACGCCGGGCGGTTTATCTCACCCTCTTGCTTCACTCCGCCCCGACTGTCCTGCTCACCCTTCCCACTGGTCTATCGGTGCAAGCGGCAGGTGACTTGAATCCGAAGGCATCAGCATTCAGGCATCAGGTGTCAGCAAGAGCGGAAGCAGGTACTGCGCGTGTCATTCGCAGCAGAAAGCTGATCGCTGACCGCTGATTTCTGAGCGCTTTTTCAATGCCCCGTCATCACCTTGCTGATCGAGAAGATCGGCAGGAGCAGACTGATGGCGACGCCGCCGATGATCGTGCCCATGACGGAGATCATCAGGGGTTCGATGAACTGCGTGACCCGGCGGACGGATTCGTCGAAGTCGTTCTCGGTGAACTCGGCGATCTTCTCCATGACCTGTCCGAGTCGGCCGGCGCGTTCGCCGGAGCTGATCATGCGGGAGATGGACTTGGGGATGAGCGGGCTTTCGTGGAGCGCGTCGGAAAGCTGGCTGCCCTGCTGGAGCCGGGCGTCGACGGAGTCCCAGAGCTTCTTGAAGTGGACGTTGTTGGTCACGCGCTTGGTGATGGCGATCATGTCCAGGACGGGGACGCCGGCGGCGATCATGGTGCCCATCGTCTGCATCGCGCGAGTGATGTAGAGCTGGCTGAACATGGTGCCGAGGACGGGCGTGGACAACTTCAACTGATCGATGGCGCTGCGGCCCCAGTCGGTGGTGCGGATGTAGAGGAATCCGACAATCGCCCCGATGAATCCGCCCAGAAACAGATACCAGTATTGAATGAGCACGCCGGAGGTCGCCATCAGAATGCGCGTCGGCGCGGGCAATGTCGCGCCGCGGCCGGCGTAGATGTTGGCGAAGCGCGGGAGCACGAACGTGAGCAGGAAGATCGTCACGCCGATGGCCATCGTCGCCATGAACGCCGGGTACATCATCGCCCCGCGGACTTTCTTGACCGTCGCGCGTTCCTTGCCCAGATACAAACTGATGCGCTCGAACATCGAGCCCATCGTGCCCGACGCTTCCGACGCCTCCAATAGCGAGATCATCAGTTGCGGGAACACGCTCATGTGCTTGCTCAGCGCGGCCGAGAGGCACGAACCGCTGTTGACGGTGTTGGCGACGTCCTCCAGGACGCGGCGGAAGTGCTCGTTGGTCGTCTGCTGGCAAACCGAGTCGAGCGCTTCGCTGATGGGCACGCCGGTCTGGACCATGATGGACATCTGGTGCGTGAAATAGATGACGTCGTCACGCCTGACGCGGCGGGCGGCCTGCTCGAGGGTGAGAATCGGTTCGCCCGCGACGGCGCCGTTGCGCGTCTCGTTGAGCTTGACGACGTACTTGCCTTCGGCGCGCAGCAGACGACCGGCGTCAGAGGCGTTGGGCGCGGCGATGATCCCGTTGATCAGAGCGCCTTTGGTGTCGCGAGCGGTGTATTGAAACGTGGCCATGATGCTTTCTCCGGCGCGGCGGCTCGCGTCGATCAGACGGCGGTGGCGTAAAGGACCTCATCCACGGTCGTGAGCCCGGCGATGACTTTCTCCATGCCGTCGCGCCGAAGCTGCACGAAGCCCTCGGCTTCGGCGGCTTTTCGGATGGCGGCGGGACCGGCGCCGCTCGACACCAGCTCGATGACCGAATCGCTCATCGACAGGTATTCGAAGATGCCCAGTCGCCCGCTGTATCCGGTGCCACGGCATTTGGGGCAGCCGGCGCCGTGGTAGATCGTGTCGGCTTTGCCGAACGTGTCGGTCAAGGCCTTGCGCTGCACGGCGGTCGGTTCGACGGGCTCCTTGCAGTGCGAGCAGATTTTGCGGATGAGCCGCTGCGCCAGCACGCCGCGCAGCGCGGCGGCGATGAGGAACGGCTCGACGCCGATGTTCACCAGCCGCGTGATCGTGCTCGGCGCATCATTGGTGTGCAAGGTCGAGAGCACCTGGTGTCCGGTCAGCGCGGCCTGCGTGGCGATCCGCGCGGTCTCCAGGTCGCGGATTTCACCGACCATGATGATGTCCGGGTCCTGACGCAGCAGGGCGCGGAGAGCCCCGGCGAAGGTGAACCCGGCCTTTTCGTTGACCTGGAACTGATTGACGCCGGCGAGGTTGTACTCGACGGGATCTTCGACGGTGCAGACGTTGACGTCTTCGTCGTTGATTTCCGAGAGCATGGAGTAGAGCGTCGTCGATTTACCGGAGCCGGTCGGCCCGGTGACGAGCATGACGCCGTGCGGCTCGTGCAGGGCGTGTCGGAATTTTTCGAGCATCTCGCGGTTGAACCCGATCTTGTCGAGACTCACGGAGATGTTGGAATTGTCGATGACGCGGATGACGACTTTTTCGCCGAACTTGCCGGGCATGGAGGAGACGCGCAGGTCGATCGGGCGGCCGTCGAGAAGGACGTGAATGCCGCCGTCCTGCGGGAGTCGGCGTTCGGAGATGTCCATGTTGGCCATGATCTTGATGCGGCTGACGACGGCGGCCTGCATACCCGAAGGCGGACGCAGCTTCTCGAACATGCGCCCGTCGACGCGGTAGCGCACGCGCAGGCGATTGTCATCGGGTTCGATGTGAATATCCGACGCGCCGTCCTGCACAGCGGAGTAGATCAGATAGTTGACGAGCTTGACGACCGGCGACTGGCCGGCGACCTCTTCGAGGTTCGTCAGCTCGGTGACCTGCTTTTCGACGACCGAGAAATCCTCGGGCTTGACGTCGTCGACAAGCTCATCGATGACGAAGACGTTGGCGCTGGGGAGATGCGCCTGCAGGGTCGCGCGGATGTCGGCGACGGGCGAGGCGACGATCTGCACGGGGCAGTTGGCGAGCCGGCCGATTTCCTCGATGAGGAAGACGTTGGACGGCTCGGTCATGGCGATCGTCAGTTTGCCCTGCACGTGAAAGAGCGGCAGGACGTTGTGCTTTTCGATGAACTCGCGCGGGAGCATCTCGACGACGCGCGGGTCGGCGATCTTGGGATTGATCTTGGCGAAGGGCACTTCGTACGCCTCGGCGAGCACCTCGGCGACCTGATCCTCGGTGACGTAGCCCAGTTCGATGAACACTTCGCCGAGCAGCTTGCGGTTGCCCTGCTCCTTCTGATACGCGAGGGCGTCGGCGATCTGTTGCTCGGTGATGAGGCCGTGATGCAGGAGCAGCCCGCCGATCTGCTTGGGCTTGGCGGAAGTCGCGGTGTGGTTCGTGTTCGATTCGGTCATATCTCACCTTCCATGGCGATCGCGGAACGAGCCGGCGTTCATCGCAGACTCTTCAAGGCGCTGTCCACGTCCTGATGCGTATCGAAGCACTTGTCGAGCCGGGTCATCTGAAGAATCTTCCTCACGTTCTCCGGCGGATTGACGAGACGGACCTGTCCGAGGTTTTCGCCCGCCTGATCCTGAAGCCAGAGCAAAGTCTCGAGCCCGCGCGAGTCGACGAAGTCGAGCTGACTCATCTCGACGACGAAGTCGCGGACGTTGGAGCCCAGGCGGTCGTTGACGACGCGGCGCAACGGATCCAGTTCGTCGGCGGTCAATTCGCCGTTGAGCTTGATGACGGAAATCTGGTCATAGTCTTCGTGTGCGATCTTCATGACACGCTCCTCATGGCCTGATGAAGCGGACTGCGGCGCTGCTGATGTTCCTCGACCATACGTTTGAACGGCTCGAAATCGAGCTTGACGAACACCTTCGCCAGCTCCGGATCGAACTGGGCCCCGGCGCAGCGTTCGATCTCCTGGAGCACCTTTTCCAGCGGCAAGGCGTTGCGGTAGGTGCGCGTGGAGCTCATGGCGTCGAAGCTGTCCGCCAGACAGATCAATCGACCGAAAAGCGGGATGTCTTGACCGGCGAGCTTGTACGGATAGCCGCGCCCGTCCCAGCGTTCGTGATGGTGCAGCACGCCGGGCAGAAGGTCCTGCATCTGGCGGATGTCCTTCAGGATGCGCACGCCGATTTCCGGGTGCGTCTTGATCATGTCGAATTCTTCGTTGGTGAGCTTGCCGGGCTTGCAGAGGACGGCCTCGGGCACGCCGATCTTGCCCACGTCGTGAATCAGCCCCGACAGATACACGCGCTCGACGGTGTAAGGATCGAGCCCCGCCGCCTCGGCGAGCTGGCGGCTGAGCCAGGCGACGCGCTCCGAGTGACCGCAGGTGTACGAATCCTTGGCGTCGATCGAGCTGACGAGCGCATGCAGGGTTCCCATGAACATGTCCTGCATGTCTTCATAGAGCATTGCGTTTTCGAGGAAGATGCCGATGTTCTGGGCGGTCGAGGTCACCAGCTTCGAGTCCACGCTCGAAAGCTCCGACCCGTCGAGCTTGTCAGCGCCGAAGAGGACGGCGAGCGGGCGGCCCTCGACGAGAATGGGCACGATCAACATGCGGTCGGCGATCGCCGCGAGCGCTTCGATGCCCATCGAGCGGGCGTTTTCGATGATGGCGGGACCGGCGTGGCCGTGACGCTCGAGCAGTTCCAGGCCGATCTTGCGGAAGGCCGCCTCGTCGTGCGGTTCGTCGGAGCAGATGATCGACTGACCCTGCAGCGCTTCGAGGCGGACATCGGTGTCGCCAAGCTGGAGCACGGTCCACTTCAGGCCCACCACCTGATGCAGTTCCGCCAGCGCGTCCTGAAGGAAGGTGCGCGAATCCTGCGTGACGGTCATGTGGGCCGAGAGCTTGTAGACGAGGTTCAGTTCCTCGTAGGTTTCACCAAGCTGCTGGCTGAGCAGATCGATTTCCGAATCCTGCTGAGCGATGCGTTCGATGTCCTGCGTCATCCATGCCAGCAGCGTGGCGCTTCGTCCGAGTTCCTGCGGCGAGGCGGCGGGCTGTTTGGCGAGGCGCTGCGCGGCGGTGACGCGATCGAGACGGGCGCTGTCGCACAGCGCATGGAACTGCTCGGCGGCGGCGAGCTCGGGGGTGATGACGACTGCGACGTAATAGGCGAAGCGGCGGCGGCGCTGCGTCCGGGCCAGCGGCAGGATGTAGCATCCGCTCCAGAGCTGCGCCACGCGCGGCGTGTCCTGCGTCGCCCAGCGGCGGGCTTCGCCCGCCAGTCCCAGGCGGAACATCGGCGAGCCGACCACGACCGCCTCCAGCGGCCGGTCCGGTCGCAGATACGTTCGGCACACCGCGCCGTTGAGGTCGACCTCCAGCAGCGTGATGCCCAGCGCTCCGCAGCGCTGCGCCAGATCGGCGTCAGGGCCGATCAACTCAATCTGAGACGAACTCGGGCTCATGACTTCTCCACCGGGCGCATCTGCACCAGCTCCTGCACCTTCGCCAGCACATCGCGCGGGCTGAAGGGCTTACTCAGAACTCCGACAATGTTCGTGCCTTCCAGATCCTTCTGGGTCAAGCTGTACCCGCGCGCCGTGAGCATCAGGGCCGGCGTCGATTGCGTGGCGGGCGTCTGCTTGAGTTTCTCGCACAGCTCCAGACCCGTCAGGAACGGCATCTGAAAATCCGTGATGATCAGGTCGGGCGTCGTCTGCATCGCCAGGTCGTAGCCCTCTTCGCCGTCCGCAGCCGTGACCACGTCATAGCCGGCGTTCTGGAGCTTGAGACTCAGCACGTTGAGAATGTGCGATTCATCATCGACGACGAGGATACGCTTCTTGTCCGCGCTCATGCGGCGCCTCCTGTGGGGCTGGCGATCGGTGTGACGGCGCTGTCGCTGATGGGCAGCGTCACCGAGAAACGGCTGCCCTCACCCAGCTTGCTTTCGACGCGCACTTTGCCCATGTGCACCGTCTCCACCACGTGCTTGACGAGGTTGAGGCCCAGACCGGTGCCCTTGGCGATCTTCTTGTGATCCGGAACGCGGTAGAACTTGCCGAACAGGTGCGGCATGGCGTCCTCGGGAATGCCCACGCCCGTGTCGGTCACGCTGACCGTCACGCTGCGGTTCACGTCGTCGACGAGCGTGTCGATCGTGATCTTCCCGCCGGCGGGCGTGTACTTGATGGCGTTGGAGATCAGGTTCAAAAGCACCTGATACATCATGTCCTTGTCGGCGTAGATGCTGTAGCCCAGCGGCGAGCCCTGCTCGGTGAGCGAAATCTGCTTGGCCCGCGCCTGCGGACGCATCACCTCGACCGCGTCGCTGATCACCGACGAGAGGCAGATGTCCTCGCGCTGCACGCGGATGATCCCCGACTCGATGCGGTTGATGTTGAGAATATTGTCGATGAGCCGGCTCAGCCGGTTCGTCTCCGACTGGATGATGTTGTAGAAATCGGCGCGCGTCTGTTCGTCGGCCGCTTCGCCGTCGACGAGCATCTCGACATACGCCTTGATGCAGCTCAGCGGGGTGCGAAGTTCGTGCGACACGCCGGAGACGAAATCGCTCTTCATCTCCGCGATTTCCTTCTCGCGCGTCACGTCGCGCAGGATCGTGACGACGCCGGTCACGTCGCCCTCGTCGGTGCTCACGCACGCCAGCGTCACGTCGTACACCTTCGCGCGCCCGCTGCTGGTGATGCGGTGCTCGATGTGCCGGCTCGCCCGTCCGCGGCCGCTCTCGCGCATGTCCTTGATGAGCTTGATGAGGGCGGGATCGCTGATCACCCGGTCGATCGGCTGACGCCGCGCGGCGGTGAGATTGAAGCGGAGCGTTATCGCCGCCGTCTCGTTGGCCAGCGCCACTTCGTTGAACGCATCGGTGACGATCACCGCGTCGCTGATCGAATGAAGAATCGCCTCCGCGTGCTTGCGCTCGGCGTCGGCGACGCGCACCTGGATCTCCAGCTCCCGCCGGTCCGTGCGGAGCTGATCCACGCGGGCGCGGTGCTGGCAGAGCGTGCGGTCGATCGCCTGCGACAAGGGGGCGAGCCAGCCGTCGATCGGTGCGGCGGGCGCGGCGGCGGTTTCGCCGTCGAGCATGTCAATGCGTTTGCGAAGTGATTGGAGCGGACGATCGATCAGGGCGCTGGAGCAGACGTAGTGCACCAGCGCGATGGCGCCGGCGGCGATAAGAATCACGCCCGGCACGATCCACCAGCCCGTCTCCGTCCACGCCCACCCCCCCTCCGGCGCGCCCAACAGCACCACCGCCAGCACAATGGCGGCGGTGGTTGCGACAATCAGACTGAGCGTGCGAGAGAGGTTCACTGAACCGGGGCTCCTTCCGCGTACGTCATCCGCCTCCAGGCGGACGTTTACTCATTGACTCCCACGAGCAAACGCTGTGCACGCGCATCGTTGGGCGCGACGCGCAGCGCCTGCCGATACGATTCGGCGGCGGCGTGCTTGTCGCCCATGCGCTCCTGCGTGATGCCCTTCAAGATCCACGGCATGGCATTCGTCGAGGCGAGCTGACCCGCCTTGTCGAACCACGCGATCGCTTCCTGCGACCGCCCGTCGCGCATGAGGATCATGCCGCGGAGCAGATATCCTTCCGACCGTTCGGGCGCCAGCGCCTGCACGCGCGCCGCCGCCTCGTTGAGCCGCACCGCATCGCCGACCGTCCATGCCGACTCCGCGAGTTTCACCCAGGCGTTGACGTCATTGGGGTTCTCGCGGGTCAGGTCCATGAACACGCGGCGCGCTTCGACGGGCTTGCTCGTGGCCATGTAGCAGTCGCCCAGCGCCATCTTCAGTTCCGAACGATCCGAGAACGCCGGATCGCCCAGCAGTTTCGTCAAATGGAAGATCGCATCGGCCCACTGCGAATCGGCGTATTCGGCCATCGCGAGCTGCTCGATGATGCTCATGTCCTCGGGCGCCAACAGGGCCGCTTCCTTGAAGCGGGCCGTGGCGTTGGCCATGTCGCGTTTCAACAGGTACATGCGGCCGAGCGACACGCGCAGGCCG
The DNA here is from genome assembly GCA_016125255.1 of Planctomycetota bacterium. Classification (NCBI taxonomy): domain Bacteria; kingdom Pseudomonadati; phylum Planctomycetota; species Planctomycetota bacterium. Next base: position 252,877 of record WGMD01000002.1, read on the forward strand.
GCGTTGTTCTCGAAGTACGAGCGCTTTTCCTCGAGGCGCTTGATCGCCTCGTCCGTGCGGTCGAGCTTGACGAGCATCTCCGCGGCGGCGAGCAGCGGCGCGACGTCGTCGGGCGTGCACTGGTAGGCGGTGTCGTACTGCTCAAGCGCCGCTTCGTAGCGCTGCCAGCGCTGTTCGATCACGCCCATGAGGTAGTGCGACTCGGTGCGCTTGGCGTCGAGCTCAATGGAGTGCCCGACGGTGTTGTAGGCCCGCTCAAGCTGGCCGCGCTCCATCAGGATGCGGGCGGCCAGATCGTAGTACGGGGCCTGTGTGGCATTGATGCTGATCGCTTCGGTGATGGTCTTGTCCGCCTTGTCCAGCTCGCCGTTCTCGAACTGCTGCTTGGCCATGGCGAACATGATCTTCGAGCGTGCGTCGGCCCAGCGCTCGCGCGCCATCTTGCGCGCCTCCGACTGCTTGGGCTGACCGGCACAACCACTGACGAAGCCCATGACGGCCAGCGCCGTCGCGAGCATCCATGCCCATTTGATTCGATTGCGTCCCATGCGTGTTCCCTTTACGTGAGTGAACTAAAACGGCCGGTGGCCTGTCCCTTTCAGACCACCGGCCGGATGTTTCATCGGTCTTCAGTCGCCCGAGGTTTCGTCGGTGTCGACCGAAGCGGTCGGCGTCGTCGCCGGGTCAGCAGCGGCGGCCGCCTTGGCGTCGCCCAGCGGGGGCAGCGTCGGCGTCGGGTCAGGCGTGATCTTCACACCCTGAATCTCCCGGCGGCGAGTCTGATCGCCGACCATCACATCGACCACATCGTCGAGCAGGTTGTTGCCGGGCCAGTAGGCACGCTGACCGGTCAGCTTCTCCTTCAAACGACGCGCTTCGGTGAGGTTCGGGTCCATGCTCAAAGCCATGTCCACTTCCCACAGCGCCTTGTCCTTGTCATTGCTTTCCATGTACTTGAGCGCGTCACGCACATGCGCCGCCGTCATCTTCGACCGGCTCCAGGGCAGCAGGCCCTCGCGAGCGCCCAGGCGCGCCATCTGCACGCCGTTCGACGCCGCTTCGCCCGCCGCCGCCAGCGCCGAATCCTTCACGATGTGCGGCGTGATCAGGAAGATCACTTCGCTGCGGTCGACCGTATTGTCGTGACCGCGGAAGGCCTCGCCCACGAGCGGGATTTCGCCCAGGCCCGGGACCTGATTGCGGCTGATGGTGGTCTCTTCCTTGAAGAGCCCGCCGAGCACGACGGTCCGGCCGTCGGGAACCATCACGTTGGTGGTCAACTCCTGCGTCGTTTCGTCAGGCAGGGTCACGACATTGGCGCCGGCGCCCGCATCGCGGAGCGTCGCGCTGGAGATCGAGGGCTTGAGTTCCAGACGGATGTTGCCGTCGCTGGAGACGAACGGACGCAGGGTGAGCTGCGTGCCCGTGTCCAGGAACTCGACGGTCTGCGTGGTCGCGGTCGCGGTGGCGGTGGTCGACAGGTAGGCGACCTTTTCGCCGACGAGCACTTCGGCCCGCTGACGGTTGAGCGTCATGATCTTGGGGTTGGCGAGGATGGTCGTGTCGGTGACCTGATCGAGGGCACGGACGAAGACCTGAACGTTGTGCGTCAGGATGCCGACCTTGACGCCGCTCTTGCCCGTCGAGACGTTGCCGACGGAAGTCGTCACGGCTCCGGTGGGGTTGGACTTGATGGTGCCGTCGATCATGCTGTTGACGGTGTTGGCGAGGTTGGAGACGCCGCCGGTGGCCAGGCCCATGTCGGCGAGGATGGACAGGTCGACGCCGAAGGCGAGGTCTTCGGTCAGGTCGGCCTTGAGGATCGTCGCTTCGACGAGAACCTGCTCGGGCTTGGTGTCGATCTGCTCGACGACCTTGGCGACTTCCTCCAGGTGTTCGGGATAGTCGCGAACGATCATGGTTTCAGCATGGCTGAAGCTGTTGGCCCCGCCGTCGGAGGTCGAGGGCTGGAAGCCCGCCGCGACCTGCCCGCTGATGGCGATCGAGCCGGCGGAGGACAGGAGCGGCGTGATGAACGTCGAGGCGTCTTGGGCGGTGATGTAGTTGAGCTTGAAGATGCGGTGGGCGACTTTGCGCTCCGCGTCCTTGATCTTCTGCAATTCGTCGAAGGTGTAGACGAAGATGAAGTTGCCCTTCTCGATGTAGCCGGCGCCGTTCTGCTGAAGGATGGCGTCGAGGGCTTCATGGAAGGTCACGTCATAGAGGTTGGCGGTCACGGTGCCGGAGACCTTGGGGCTGGGCACGATGTTGCGCTTGCCCTGAATGGACAGGAGCTGAAGCACGTTGGCCAGGTCGGTGTTCTGCACGTTGAGCGAGACGGTGTCGAAGTTCGTGACGGACACGCCCTTCTTGCCCGCGTCGATGGCGTCGGCGGCCGGCGCGGCGGGCGCGGTCGTGTCGGCGACGGGCGTCGCGTCGGCGGGCGCCTTGACCTGGCCCTTGGACACGGCGTCGGAGACGGCCTGGATCACGTCGTCAGGCGTCGGCTCGGCCGCGGGAGCGGGAGCGGCGACCGGCGCGGCGGCGCCTTCGGTGAACTGCTCGGTTCCCTCCGTCGCCTGACCGTTACAGACCCACCCGAAGGTGCAAAAAAAAGTCGCCGTCAAAAGCTTCGTTCGCATGCTGAACATGTTCAGACTCCTTGTGCGTTTTCCTGAGCCCTCTCACGGCTCCCCTGTGGTGCTCTCTTGGCCTCGTTTACATTTCAAGGACGACGACCACGCCGTCTTTTTTCACTGTCACCGCACGCGGGCGGATTTCGACAAGCTCGAATCCCTGCACCGTCTCGCCGGGCGCGACCAATGTGCCATTGATCATCGCCCGAGGACGCGCGCCCAGGATCGTGCTCTGGAGCTTGAGGCCCTGCGCCTCGTGCTCGATCGCCGCCTGTGCCTTGGATGAACCATCGGCCGAATCGACGACCGACTTTGTTACACCCGTGCTGTTTTCCTCGCCTTTCTCGATGCGCGGATATCCGGCGCCGTTGACGGCGAACAGATCGCGATCCGCCGTGTCGAACAGCGACGCCTCAATCACATTGAGCTTCGCGTTCGTCGCCGACGCCGCCGTTTTATCGGACGACGTCGCCGCCGTCGCCTTGCGCGGCACCGGCATCGCCGTCGCCGTCTTGGGCACGTTCTGCATCAGCAGCCGGCCCCAAAGCAGCAGCCCCACCAGCACCATCGTCACGAGAATGCTCAGCTTCTTCTTGTCCGCCATGAGCTGGCGTTTCATGTTGTTCATCTGAACCTGAAGACTCATCGCGAGCCCTCCTGCGTCGTGTAGAAGTACGTGTTGAGCTTCATCTCCGCGTTGATCAGGCCTTCGCCGTTCTGACCGTGGAAGTCCAGATTGGTGACCTGCACCAGGCGCGACATGTGGTCGATCTTGCGGATGAAGTCGAAGGCGTCGGCGGACTTGCCCTTGAAGCTGACGCGGATCGGCATCGTGGCGTAGTTGGCGCCCAGGACCGTGGCGTCCGTGGCGATGCTCGGATCGGTCAGGTGCGAGGCCTCCATCGTCGTGCTCAACTCGCGAATCAGATTCGCCAGCTCGCCCTGCTCGGGAATGACCTTGCTCGTGGAGGCGATCTCCTGACGGATCTGCTTGACCGTGCGGTCCAGTTCCGTCAGGTCGTCGGCCTTGCCCTCGGCGCCGAGAATCGACTGCTGCGTCTGGGCGATCTGAGCGCGGAGACGCTGAATGTCCCGGCGGAGCGGATACCACCCGAGCCCGACGAAGGCCGCGATGAGCGTGACCATGCCGATCGTCAGCCATTTGCCTTTGAAGTTAGCGCGCATTGGCGACCTCCCCTGTCTTGGCGCGGTTGGCGTCCTCGTACTTGCAGTCGAGCGGCACCTCCATGCGGATGCGGAAGTTTCGCGTCACGTACGGTCCGAAGGTTCCGGCCTTGGAATAGATCATCTTGACGTTCTGGAACACTTTGCTGGCGGCCAGTTCGCCGATGAAGTTCGCCACGTCGCGATCGTTGGGCGCGATGCCCTCGAGTTCGACGGACACGACCCAATACGATTCGGTGACCGTCCTGGGCTTTGCGCCGGCGGCGCCCTTGCCCTTGGCCGAATCGGCGAAGCCCTTGTCGCCGGCGGCGATCGGGCGGGTGTAGGTCACCTTCTCGGTTTCCATCGACAGGTCGCGCATCGAGATCGAAGGCGGCGCGATGTGCGCCATGGTGCCGATGATGTGGCTGTAGTCGATGGGCTTGTGCAGTTCACGATGCACGCGGAGCTGCTTGTCGAGCGCCGCCTGCTGAGCGCGAAGCTTGGTCGCCTCGGTAATCTGCATCTTGGTCGATTCGAGCTTGCGGGTCAGTTGGTCGGCGTAGCTGGCGAGCGCTTCATGCGTGTGCCAGTTCTGCACCAGCAGCGCCGCCATGCCCGCCACCAGCACGACGACCATGACCATCTGCCGCTTGGTGCTCCGGCGATTGGCCTCCTTGCGGCGGTACCATGCCGGGACGAAGTCGACTTCGTTGTACAACTGGGACGATCCGAAAATGCTCATGCGGCACCTCGCAGTTCGTTGGCTTCCGAGGCGCAACCGCGCAGGGCGAGCCCGGCGGCGGCGGCCCATTCGGGCATCGCGCCCCGACGCTCGATCATCAGCTTGCAATCCCCCAGATCGATCCGCGCCAGCGGCTCGGCGACGGTCGTCTGAACCTCCAGCCGCTCGCTGATCACGGAGGCGATCTGCGTGTCGTAAGCTTCGCCCCCGCACAGATGGACCTCGCCGGAGCGCGCCCCGCGGAACGTGACGGAGTGGTAGCGCTGGCAGAGTCCGATTTCCTTGGCCAGATCGTCAAGCACCGGGCGGACCGCATCGTTTAAGGCGCGATCGACGTCCTCGCGGCGCGTCGAGCCGAAAAGCTTGGGGTCTTCCGATGCGGCGTCGAAGAGGCCGAGCATCTTCTTGCGACGCAGCGTGGCGGCGTCGGCGGGGGTGATCTTCAGATGAGCGGCGACGGCGTCGTTGATGGCGCGTCCGCCCAGGTCGATACCCTTGTAGAAGGCGATCTGGTGGCCGCGCATGATCAATACCTTGCTGGAGGCGTAGCCCAGATCGACAAGCACCCGCACGGTGTCGGCGTCGCTCTCGCGACGGGCGCCCTGCCCGAAGCAGCGCGCCAGCGCGGTCGGCGCCACATCCAGCGCCATGGGATGCAGATTGTTCTCGGTGAACACGTTCATGTACGCATCGATCGTCGCCTGCGGCGCGGCCATGAGCATGACCTCCAGCCGCGTCTCGTCGCCCTGGTGCACCTCGCCGGCGATGACATGCTGCACCGCGGCCGGGCCGTTGGCGCTGTTGAAGCGATCGTTCGCCTCGAACTGCACCGCACTGGCCAGTTCGTCCGGCGGCATCATGGGCATGCGCACGTTCTTGTACTGCACGACGGCGTCAGGCAGCAGCGAGACGACTTGGCGTCCGGTGAACGGCGCCGACGCGTAGAGTTCGCCCACCGCGGTCTGAAGCGCCGCGAATCGCTCGGGGCCTTCGCGCATGGCTTGAGGCGGCAGGTCGTAACGCGCCGCGGCGGCGATGTACAAACCGTTGGACCCCGATGCGAACTGGACCATCTTGACGCTCGAAGCGCCAAGGTCCAGCCCGATGGGCATGACCTTCTTGGCGAACCATTTTCCTGCCACCGCTTACCCTCCTGAAATGGGAGCGACTGTGACCCGACCCGTGAACGCGGTCACCGTGACCCGGTATTGATGACCGTCCGCTGAGAGTTCGACCGTTCCACCCGTGCTCGGCGCGCCCAGCTCGTCGAAACTCACGGTGTTGCCGCCGGCGAAGTCGACCTTGGTGATCTGCACGCCGCTGAAGCGACGGTCCTGATCGAAGTCGACGACGAAGGCCCCGCCGCGCCACGCCGCCGACAGCGTCACATCGTTCGCGTCGGTGAGGCGATAACTGTTGTTTGCGGCGTCGAAGACGACCTTGTAGGTCGCCTGCCGGGCGATCGCCTCGTTCTGCGCGTAGAGCACATCGCTGATGATCATGCGCGCCGCGGCCTGAATGCTCAGGGTGCCGGCTTCGAGCATGTGCGGCACGACGATCGCGCCGGCGATGCCGAGGATGATCACGACCACCAGCACTTCGATGAGCGTGAACCCCCGAGCGGATTGGCGCGATGCGCGGTTCATCCTCACTCCACAGCGCGGGTGCGTTTACTCGCCCTTGGCGGGCAGCGTCACCTTGACGCTGATCTTGCCGGACAGCAAAAGCCCCTTCATTTCTTCGGTTTTCTGATTGAGGAGCTTAAGCTGATCGATGATCTGGTTGCGCTGGGCGCCCTCGTCGGGAATGCCCTGCGCATACGCCGGCGACGCGATATCGGGACTGCTGGTCCAACTTGTCCAAAGCTGCAGGGCCAGAAGCACCGCCAGCACCGTCAGTACGCCGTTGAGATATGCCAGACTCTTCATGGTGTTGTCCTCTTTCAAATGCGGTTGATGTACACGTGGTTCAGTAGTCGAAGTAGCGCACGCCCTGCTCGTCGGCGCCGAGGGCGTCGGGGCGGATGTCGAGCGTGCCGGCGTGATAGATCCAGCCGGCCTCGCCTCTTGCCTTATCGGGCAACGGAGCGCCGAGGTTAATCATGCGGATCGAAGCACGTCCGTTGACCGCGTCCGCCGGCACGGCGCGCAGGTAAGGCCCGTACCGAAACACGCTGCTGTTGCTGGCCGACGCGCGCCCCGATCCGTCGGTCCATCCGATCATCTGCTCGATGAACGCCGACTCGGTCGGCTGCGAGAGCGTGTTGCCGTCACGGAACCCCGGGCCGACGTTGTGATGCTGCGCTGCGTAAAGCTCGATCTGGCGGCGGAGATTCTTCAGATCCTCGCGCAGCGTGTTGTTGAGCGCGGCGGAGGAAGCGCTGGACAGTTGAGGGGGAATGAGCACGACGAGGACGGCCAGGATTGCGATGGTGAAGATGACATCGACGATCGTCAGGCCGGGGCGGCGCGTCGGATGGGCGTGATCGAAAGCGGACATGAGTCGTTTCCTGCGATCAAAAAAGAGGCGGGTGAACATGCGTTCTCCCGCCTCAAAGAGGCGTCTGGGCCGTCAAGCCCAGACGTCTGAAGATTGCTTGCTCAGGCGAACCGATTAGGGTTCGGGAGCGGTCGTGACGGCCGCGCCGGTGGCTTCATCGAAGGCGGCGGCGGCGATCTGGCCGGTGTCGGGGTTGTAGACCCAGCCGACGTCCGCGGTGGCAGCGGCCGTGACGGTCATGCCGGTGGCGCTGGTGGCGGGGTCGGTGGTGCCGGTGACGATCGAGATCTTGGAGGAGTTGGTCAGGGGGTTACGCGGCGCCTGCTGCAGGTAAGGACCGTAGTCGAAACCCGCGCCGGTGCCGGTGGTGCCCGAGACGTTGCTCTTGAGACTCATACCTTCCCAGTCATCCGTGCCCTGCGTGACCAGAGCTTCGGTGGGATACACGCCGTTGTGCTGCACCTGGTAAGGTTCCAGCTGCGAGCGAATCGTCTGCAGCTGCGTGAACAGACTGCTGCTCTTGGCGTCTTCGGACGCGTTCGTGAACTGCGGGATCACGATCGCGGCGAGAATGCCGAGAATGACGACCACGATGAGGATTTCCACAAGCGTGAAGCCTGTGTTGCGACGCTGACGGACCATGTGAGAGACCTCCCAAAAAGGACGCTTTCCGTTTTCCGGTCGGTGAACCTTTCTCCGACCTGCCACGTTCATTCCGTTTCCCTGAGCCGTCGCCTCGCCGCCTCAGCGGTCCGTCGACATGCTCCACATTCTGATCGGCCACTCGTCGGGCCGACTTAAGTGCGCTAAACATTCCCCAAGCCGCGCCCACTTTCCCGTTCGTCCGGGCCGCGTGAGGCGCTGTGCTCCATGCCCTACCGCCATCGAGCACTCAACAGAACGAATCGACGATATAACCAACGCGGACCCAACCGCAGCTTCACAATTTTCCGCATCCTCCCCAATCGCACCCGATCCGTGTCACTTTTTCAGTTTGTTTCAAACACCCTGACTTCGCCCCGCTTTCTTGACTTCATTTGCAAAGACTTCTAGATTGCTGGACCAACGCCGCCCCGCTTCCCCAACAAGCGCGCCGGCCCGTTTCAAGACCATCGAGCGCTCCACGACTGACCGTCTCGAAACTCGTGCGCTCCTCGCTCAAACGGACGTTCCAACGATGTGCCAACGCCGCCTGATTCACACCCTGTCCGCCCTGCTCGCCGTTGCGATCCTCGGCGCGCCCGCACGCGCCGCCGACGGACCTCCGCCCGCCAATGTGCGCCTCGGCGTCGTCAAAACCATGAAAGTCATCGAGCAGCGACTCGTCACCGGGCAGATCGAACCGGCCCGACGATCCCTCGTCGCCGCCGAAGGCGCCGGGCGCGTGACCGTCGGCCCGGGCGAACCGGGCACCGAGGTCAAAGCCGGGCAAACCGTCGCGCAGATCGATGACGCCCTCCTGAAAATTGATCGCGACGCCGCCGAGGCCCAGGTCAATGAAGCCGAGTCGTCCATTCATGAAATGGAGGCCGCCCTTGCCTCCGTGGAGCGCGACCGCAAGCGCATCGCCCAGTTGCTCGCGTCGGATGTGGCCCGGCAGAAGGAACTCGATGACGCCGTCGACAAGGAATCGATGGCCCGCGCCCGGCTCAATGTCACCAACGCCGTGCTCGCGCAGATGAAGGCCAAGCGCGATCGGCTTAACGTGCAGCTCGAAAAGACCAAAGTCATCGCGCCCTTCGATGCGTTCATCACCCGCAAGTCCACCGAAGTCGGACAATGGGTCGCGCCGGGCGATCCGGTCGTCGAGCTGGTCGAAACCCAGCGCGTCAAGGTCAAGCTCGAAGTCCCGCAGTTCATGATCGCACAGGTCCCGATGGACAGACCCGTCGAAATCAGCTTCGACGCCATCGACGCCAAGCGCTCCGCCGACGTGTTCAGCATCGTGCCTGACGCCGACCCCAAGGCCCGCACGTTCCGCGTGCTCTTCAAGCTCGACAATGCCGACGGAATGCTCAAGCCCGGCATGAGCGCCTCGGCTCAGCTTCCCACCGGCAAGGTGATCGAAGCCATGACCGTCCCGCGCGACGCCGTGCGAACCACGCCGACGGGCAACATCGTCTTCGCCGCCCGCGGCGGACTGGCCATCGCCGTCCCCGTCCTGATCCGCTTCGGCGAAGGCGACCGCTTCGTCGTCGACGCCGCGCTCAACGACGGCGAACAGGTCGTCATCGAAGGCAACGAGCGCTTGTTCCCGGGGCAGCCGTTGAAAGTCGTCGGCGAAAAAGCTCCGGAAGCGCCGGCCGAATCTGCAAAATGAAAGGAAGTGGCGATATGGCGATGTGGTGATATGGCGATGTGCCATGCTCACATCACCACTTGACCAAATCGCCGCTTCACCACATGAACCATGGACATTATTCGTTACGCCATCTCGAAGCCGGTGACGATCAGCGTGGGGGTGCTGTTGATCGTGCTTTTCGGGGTCATCTCCATCGGCGAGATTCCGATTCAGCTCACGCCGAATATTGAAACGACCGTCGTGTCGATCACGACGCACTGGGAGGGCGCGACGCCGCAGCAGGTCGAGACGGAGATCATTCAGGAGCAGGAGGACAAGCTCAAGGCGATCGCCGGGCTCTCGAAGATGCTCAGCGTCTGCACGCAGGGACAGGGCCAGATCACGCTCGAGTTCGCGCAGGGCACGACGAAGGATGATGCGCTCCGCGAGGCGTCGGACAAGCTGCGCGAAGTGCCGGATTACCCGGAGAATGTGGACAATCCGGTCGTCGAAGCGACGAACCCGGCGGACCGGGACTACATCGCGTGGATCATCTTCTCGACGACCGACCCCGACTACGACATCCGCACGCTTCAGGATTTTCTCGAAGACCGGGTCAAGCCCGAGTTCGAGCGCGTGCCGGGCGTGAGTGAAGTGAACGTGGTGGGCGGAATTGAGCGAGAGGTGCAGGTGCGCGTGGACATGGCGGCGCTGGCGCAGCGGGGCATTTCGCCTTCGCAGTTCGTCGCGGCCTTGCGGGCGCAGAACCTTGACGCCTCCGCCGGTCAGCTCGCCGAGGGCAAGCGCGACATCCGCATCCGCAGCGTCGGGCGCTACGATCGGCTCGACCAGATCGACAACACGCTTTTGTCGGAGCCGGGCGAGCCGGTGGTGCGCGTGCGCGATGTGGCGACGGCGGTGCTGACCCACAAGGAGCCCGACCGCATCGTCCGGAATAAGGGCCGCGTCGTCGTGGCGATGAACGCGCAGCGCGAAGTCGGGTCGAACGTGATCGAAGTGATGGAGGCGGTGAAGGAACGTCTCGAATCGGTCAAGCAGTCGATCCTCCCCGCCGAGGCCCGCCGGCTCCATCTCAACGGCACGCTCGACGCCGAGCAGGTCTACGACCAGACCATCTACATCTATCAGGCCCTCGATCTGGTGCGGAGCAATCTCTACGTCGGCGGCACGCTGGCGGTGCTCGTGCTGCTGGCGTTTTTGCGGAGCATCCGCTCGACGCTGATCATCGCGCTGGCGATTCCGATCTCGGTGATCGGGACGTTCGTGGCGATGGTGGCGATGGGCCGAAGTCTCAACGTCATCAGTCTCGCCGGCCTGGCGTTCGCGGTCGGCATGGTCGTCGATAACGCCATCGTCGTGCTCGAGAACATCGACCGCCACCGCAGTCTCGGGGAGGGCCCCGCCACCGCGGCGTACCGGGCGACGAAGGAAGTCTGGGGCGCGGTGCTGGCATCGACCCTGACGACGCTTTCGGTGTTCCTGCCTGTGCTGTTCATTCAGGAAGAGGCGGGCCAGCTTTTCCGCGACATTTCGCTGGCGATCTGCGCCTCGGTGGCGCTGAGTCTGCTCGTGTCGATCACCGTGATTCCCTGCGCGGCGGCGAAATGGCTCAACAAGCGCGACGCCGTCGAGCCGAAGCCCAGGCCGGCGAAGCGCGGCGTGATGTATATGCTTTTGCATCTGCCGTCGGCGATGGTCGACGGGCTGGGCGATCTCGTCGAATGGCTCAATCATTCGTGGGTGCTGCGGCCGATCATCATCGTGGGCCTGACCGCCCTGTCGATCTTCGCCAGCTATTGGCTCATGCCGCCGTCGAGCTATCTGCCGCCGGGCAATCGCAATCTGGTGTTCGCGGTGATGCTCACCCCGCCGGGCTACAACATCGATCAGCAGCAGTCGATCGGAGAGCGGATCGAGGCGTATATGCGTCCGTACTGGGAGGCGAAGACGCCCGAACAGGCGGCCGCGCTGCCGCCGGTGCCTTCGATGAATCCGCACACGGGGCGGATGACGATGGTCCATACCCCGCCGGTCGAGAACTTCTTTTTCGTCGCGCTGCCGGACATGATCTTCATGGGCGGGATCAGCTCGGACGATCAGAACGTCGCGCCGGTGGCGGACCTGATGAACGCTTCGATGCGCGGGATTCCCGATGTGATGGGCTTCGCCATGCAGCGCCCGCTCTTTCAGACTTCGCTGCGCGGCTCCGGCGACGCGCTCGAACTCGAAATCGCCGGGCCCGAGCTTGACCAGGTCAACAACGTCGCCAACTTGCTCTATCAGCGTTACGGCGCCCAGTTCGGGTATCAGCTTCTGCGTCCCGATCCGGCGAACTTCAACCTGCCGGGCATCGAGATTCTCGTGCAGCGGCGGCCCGTCGAGGCGACGGACGTGGGCCTGACGCAGGGCGACATCAACACCGCCGTGCAGATGCTCGGCGACGGTGCGATCATCGGCGACTATCTCGATGCCGGCAAGAACATTGACCTGAAAGTCATCACCGGCAGCGGCGATCAGGGCGACGCCGTGGCCAGTCTCGATCAGGCCCCGATCGCCACGCCGATCGGCAAGACCGTGCCGCTGCTGAGCGTGGCGGAGATTCGACGGACCGTCGCGGCGCAGCAGATCAACCGCGTCGAGGAACAGCGGGCGGTGACGCTGTCGATCAATCTGCCGCCGTCGATGCCGCTCGAAGAGGCGATGAATCAGATCAACGGCGACATCGCGCAGATGCGCACCGCCGGTCTGATCCCGCCGACGATCAGCACGAATCTCGCCGGCTCGGCCGCGAAGCTTCGGGAAGTCAAAAACGCGCTGCTCGGACAATGGACCGGATTCAATCCACAGAGTCTTCTGAGTCTCATCGGCAGCCGAATGTTCCTGGCGCTGATCGTGGTGTTCCTGCTGATGGCGGCTTTGTTCGAGAGCTGGTTCTATCCGCTGGTGATCATGTTCAGCGTGCCGCTGGCGACCGTTGGCGGGTTCCTCGCCCTTCGCATCACGCACGAAATCATCCCCAGCCAGCAGCTTGACGTATTGACCATGCTCGGCTTCGTCATCCTCATCGGCATCGTCGTCAACAACGCGATTCTCATCGTGCACCAGGCGCTGAATCTCATCAACGGCATCGCCGAGGTGCAGGTCGAAGGCGTCGTCGCCGAGAAACTGCCGCCCAAGAAGGCGATCGCCGAGTCCGTCCGCTCCCGCGTGCGCCCCATCTTCATGACCACGCTCACCAGCGTCGGCGGCATGCTCCCCCTTGTGCTCTTCCCCGGCGCCGGCTCCGAACTGTACCGCGGGCTCGGCAGCGTGGTCGTCGGCGGCCTCGTCTGCTCGACGCTCTTCACGCTCATTCTCGTCCCCCTGCTCCTGAGTCTTGTCTTCGACGTGCGCGATCTGTTCGTGACGAGCATGTCGAAAGTCACGCCCGCCGCTTCGAGCACTGAATCGCCGAGCGCCTGAGGCGACGAGATCAGCCGCATTTATTCGAGGATTCGGGTGCGCCGGGTTTGCGCCATGCGGGCGCGGGCGGCGCGGCGGGCGGATTATCGGCGGCGGGCGTGGTGTACAGATACGACACGTCTTCATCATCGACGCGTGCGATGCGGCGGCCGGACTCGGCGTCGAGTACGATCGGCGGCGCGATCTGATCGGCGGGCTTGAGCTTGCCGTCGTCGTCGAAGGGCAAGACCACGCGCGGCGCGAAGGGATCGCGGCTCGGGCCGAAAACGATGGCGGTCTGACCGTCGTCGAGTTCGAGGCGCGTGCCGACGGGGAAGGGCATGACCAGTTCGTTGAACGCCTTGATGAGCGTCGGATCGTAGTACGGGCGCTCGGGGCCGTAGGTCATTTCCCACAACGCGCGAATCGCCGACTTGGCGGGGCGATAGGGACGCGGCGTGGTGGCGGCGTCGAAGACGTCGGCGATGCGGATGATGCGGGTGAAGACATGGAGCTTGCAGGGGTCGGGGCGATTGGGGTAGCCGGTGCCTTCGCAGTTTTCGTGATGGGTGCGGACGATCATGCGTGCGGCGGCGGACATGTTGGACGGCAGGCGCTCCAGGGCCGTCTCGGGATGATGATGCACCTGTGCCCAGTCCGCTTCGGTGAGCGGGCCTGTGTTGGCTTCGATCTGCGAAAGATCGAGCATGCCCATGTCCATGTACAGCGCCCCGAGGCCGAGCGGCAGAAGACTCTGCGCCAGCACGAACGACAGATCGCGACACGATGTCTGCCGCTCGCGCTCCGCCACGACGTACCACCGCAGGCGCGACCCAAGCTGCATACTCAGGTAAAAGACGTTGGCCATGTGATCCGCAAGATACGAATCGGGACTGAACGGACACTTGGGCAGAATCCGGCCGATCGGGTTGGCGACGAGATACGCGATGACATTCGACACCGCCCGCTCGATGTCCGTGTAGTTGCTGGCGTTGGGTTTGGTCCTGGCGGCTTTGACATCGCAGAAGACCATCGACATGCATTCGTTGGTCTTGGCCATCACCGAGGCGAACACGCGGCTGTCGGCCCCGTCGTCCTCGAACTTCACCACGCTGTCGAGGTCCGGATCGCCGACGCGTACGCGCTGCTCGGGGAAGCGCTTTCGCAGGACATTGAGATCCTCCTGGGTGAGCGTGCGACCGGCGGGCAAAAGCACCATCGCGCCGCGCGTCACGGCCGAGTGCAGCGTCATGCCCACTTCAAGCTGTTCAGGTTTGTAGACCAACGGCACAGCAGGCGCTCCGGAGGGACGAAAACCAGTAAAGGCATTATCGTCGCCCCGCCGCGATCACTTGATCAAGATCGTCACCCGCTGACTACCGCCAAGCGCTGCTTCCGGGGGTCAATCGATGCCCTGCTCGGCGAGCCAGCGTTCGGCATCGATGGCGGCGCGGCAGCCCATGCCCGCGGCGGTGATCGCCTGCCGATAGACATGGTCCGACACATCACCCGCCGCGAAAACGCCTTCGATATTCGTGAACGAGCGGCCGGCGTCTTTGAGCTTGATGTAGCCCGCTTCGTCCATGTCGAGCTGGCCATCCAGAAACTCCGTGATCGGCGTGTGACCGATCGCCATGAACAGTCCGCCGACTTTCAGTTCGCTGATCGCACCGGTTTTGGTGTCCTTGAGTTTGACAGCGGTGATGACTTCGTCGCCGAGCACGTCTTCGACGGTCTTGTTCCAGAGGATTTGGATCTTCGGATTCTTCGCGGCGCGCTCCTGCATGATCTTGCTGGCCCGCAATTCGTGACGGCGCACGATCAGGTACACCTTCGATGCGAACTTCGTCAGGTACGACGCCTCCTCGACCGCCGAGTCGCCGCCGCCGACGACGGCCATTTCCTTCTCGCGGAACATCGGCAGGGCGCCATCGCAGACCGCGCACGCACTGACGCCGCCGCCGGACTGGGCGAGGCGCTGCTCGTTGTCGAGGCCGAGCCAGTTGGCCTTCGCGCCGGTGGCGATAATGACGGCTTCGGCGAAGCACGCGTAGCCGTTGTCACCGGTGATGTGGAACGGGCGCTTGGACAGGTCGACTTTTTTGACGTTTTGGAAGGGCGTGAAAAGTCCGCCGCGAACCTGGTCACCGATCTTCACGCCGTCATCGGTCACGACGCGCGTGCCGAAGCGCATGGCCTGATCGAAGAACATCTGCATCATCTCGGGCCCGCGGACGCCGTTGGGGAACCCGGGGTAGTTTTCGACATCGGTGGTGAGCATGAGCTGTCCGCCGGGCAAAAGGTCCTTGCCGGTGGCGCGGCCGGGGAAGACGAGGGGGTTTAGATTGGCGCGGGCGGCATAGACGGCGGCGGTCCAGCCGGCGGGGCCGGAACCGATGATGACCACTTTTTCCACGGGCTTGTCGGCGCTGCTTGCGTTCATCGGATCGGGTCTTTCCAAACGTGTTTCGTGAATCGAGCCGTGACGGGCCGCACATGATAGCACACACGCGGCGGGGTCACTACAATGCGTTTATGAGCCAGTTCAACGCCCCCGCCTACGACATTGAGCGGCCGACGGGCCAATGCGCCTTCACCGGGCGCGTGCTCGAACCGCACGAACATTACATCGCCGCGCTGGTCGAGGAAGGCGAGGGCTTCAAGCGCGTCGACGTGTCGCTGGCGGCATGGGAGGACGGGAAGCGGCCGGAGCATCTATTCAGCTACTGGAAGGCCGTCGTGCCCGAGCCGACGGTGAAGAAGAAGCTTTTCGTTGATGATGCGGTGCTAATGAACCTTCTGGAGCGGCTTTCCGACGCGGGCGAGCCGCAGCGGCAGTCCTTTCGCTTCGTGCTCATGCTGATTCTGATGCGCAAGAAGGTGCTGCGTTACGACCGCACGGAGAAGCGCGAGGCGGACAGTGACGGCGGCGAAACGGCGATGCAGGACTGGTGGGTCTTGACGCCCAAGCTCGATCTGAGCAAGGGGCCTCTGGGAAAATGGGACGACGGGCGGACGTTCGAAGTGCTCGATCCGCATCTGGACGAGGCGGGCATCCGGGCGGTGACCGATCAACTGGGCGAAATCCTGCAGGCGGAATTGTGATCCAGGCGGGATGTGTCATGCGTATGGTGCGATCCGCCATCCAATCGACCGGCGTGCGCTGGGCTTTGATCCTAGCGATGGGAGCGATGCTTGGTGCGTGCGAACCGAAGAAGAAGCCCGATGACCTGCCGCCAATTTCGCCCCAATCGCTTCCCGCCTTGCGGCAGAAGTTCAACGCCCGGGCGGCGATGATCGATCAGGTCTGGTCGCGGGCGATCGTCGAACTGCGATGGGTCGATGACAAGAACAAGTCGCACTTCGAGCAGGGCGACGGCCCGCTGATCATTCGCAAACCCGACGACCTGGCCCTCGCGGTGGGTAAACTCGGCAACACGCTCTTTTGGATCGGGTCCAATCGCGAGCAATTCTGGATGTTCGATCTGACGGGGGGGAACGATCAGCCGCACGTCGCCTATGTGGGCAAACACGCCGACGTCGGCAAGCCGGGAATGAAGGCGATGCCCCTGCCGATTCACCCGCGTCAGCTCATCGAACTATTGGGCGTCACGCCGATCGGCGACGGCGACCGCATGAGCGTCGTGGACCATCGCGTCGTCGTCGAACGGGCGGGCTCGCGCATGATTCTCGATGCGCCGTCCGCCCTGCCGTCGCATATCGAACTGCTCGACCCGGCGGGCGAGCCGATCGTCAGCGCTGAACTGTCCGCCTTCGCGCCGCTTCAGAAGGCGAACATCGGGCCCGGCGGCTGGCCGTCGATCGCCACGCGTCTGCTCATCACCCTCGCCGACCGTGACGCTTCGATGAGCATCAACCTCGACAGCCCGACCAACGGGCGGGCGCGCGATCAGGTTCACGACGCCCAGTTCGACTTCGATCAACTGGTCAACGCCTTAAAGCCCGATCGCGTCGAAGTGCTTATGCCCGCCCATCCTTAGAGCCGATGGATCGGATATGCTTTGGAAGCTGATGCGCGCAAAAGCTCTGTATATCGCGGCGGGGGCGGCGGCGGTCGTTTTATCGGTCGCGCCGCTGACATCCGCTTCCGTTTTCGTCAGCGGTGATGCGGGCAATCTCTGGATCGTCAACGCCCAGACCGACGGGTCGTTCGTCCTGCTGCACCGCGCCGCCGACGACCCGTCGGACGTCATCTATCGCGCCTTGAACGGCAAAGGTCACCCCGTCGCCATCGCCGCCGATCACAATCTGCTCTACTGCGTCTATTCGGACATGTCGGTGCAGTCGCTGACGTTCGGGTCGCGCGACTCGGGCTATCTGCCGGCGCTTCAGACGCAGCAGCTCGCCCCGCTGCCGCGCGATGGGCAACTCATGGGGCTCATTGCCGGGGCGGACGGGCCGGTCGCGCTACTGAAGTTTCAGCCGCAGGCGCGCGGCGCCGAGACGACGACGAACGCGACGCACGAACCCGACGGCGATGCCGAGCACGACAGCGCGGAACCCGCTCCGTTTCAACCGCTTCGCCTGCTGCGCCTGCATCGCGATACGTGGACCCCGATCGATCTGCCGGCGGACCTCAACGCCAATGAGCTTCAGCAGGTGGTCATGGCCGACCCGAAGTACGGCCGCATCGCCCTGCTGTGCGACACGCGCCCGCCGCGCGGATTGACCGTGCACATGCTCACGGGCATCACCTGGGCCAAACACCAGTATCCGCTCAAATTCTCGCCGCTTTCGCAGGCGGTCGGCGTGCACGGGGATCTGGCGATGATCGTGCCGCTGGCGGGCGTCAAGTCGCCGCAGCTTAATGTATTTTACCTGCGGCTCGGCAGCGCGACGCCGCTGGGCACGCTCGGACCCATCCAGACGTTCAATCCCTGGTGGACCGCGTACTATGACAATCAGGCCGCGGTCGTGACGACCGATGCGGACAATCACTGGATTTGGGCCAACAAGGGACTCGAGACCGGCTCGGCGCACAACGCCGTCTTCACGCCGCTGGGCGAAGCGACGCCGACGTTCAAGGTCAATCCGACGACGACGATTTTTCTGGTGGCGATCATCGTCGGCATGCTCTTTTTGTTCGGCACGGCCCGGCGCGTGCCGGGGTCCAATGCGCCCCGACTGCCCGCGTCGCTCGTGCCCGCCGGATTCTCGCGCGTCATGGCGGCCGTGCTCGACTTCGCTCCGCCCATCGCCGCCGCCATGATCTATTTCGGCATCCGCAATCCCGCCGACCTCATCACACCCTGGTTCAGCGCCAATGACTGGCGGACCGTGATCCCGGCCGCCGCCGCCGTCGGGCTTTTCATCGCACACACGACGCTGACCGAACTGGTGTTGGCGTCGACGCTCGGCAAGGCGCTGATGGGCATCCGCGTGTCGAACCTCTACGGCGGATACCCGCACCTCTGGCAGGTCCTCGCCCGCAATCTCTTCAAGGCCATCGAACTGGCCGCCCCGCTCCTGCTCGTCCTGCCGCTCATGAGCGGCCATCATCAACGCCTCGGCGACATGGTCGCCCGTACGCTCGTCGTCGCCGACGCCCCGCCGCGCCGGCTCGAAAAAGAACCGCTCGACGACGATCTGTTCGGCCCCGATCTCTGACCACGCCGCGCGCCGCCGAACGCGGCCAGCGGACCGATGCGCCAAGCGGCGACGCCATAGGTGGAAATACGTCAACTCCCGCGACGCTCGCACGGCGTCTTTGTCCGGTCGCAGCCGGTCTATCGATGCAGTAATCGACAACCCTATCGAGGTAATCACCTATGGCCGGACGGTCGAAAGTATTCGATCTTCATGGTGTACATTGATCTTCCATGAACTGAGGACCGCCATGTACGTATCCGGTGATTTGACCGCTCCGTTTGACACCCTCCGGCTCAGTAGCGCCCTCCGCAAGCACCTGCTCGAACGCGCCCGATCCGTCGATCATCGCGTCGACACGGCTCATCCGCGCCAGCCTCGGATTCCCTTCGATGTCGCGGAGGGGCTGCAGTTGAGCGTGACCCACCCCGGCGGCAGCGCCTGCAGGTTCCGCATCTATCCGCGCGAGCTGGGCTCTACGAGCGTCAGCTTCCTTCACGGCGGGTTTCTGCATGCCGGCAGCCGGTGCATCCTGCACCTTCTGTCGCTCAACCGCCAGCTTCGCGCCGTCAGCGGGCGGGTCGTCGCCTGCCGACATGTCGAGGGCTTGGCACACGAAGTCTTCATGGAATTCGATCAGTCGATCAACGTATCCGCCTTCGTCGGCGACGTCGGGCTGGCCAGCGAATCCAACCGCCTGAGCATGCCGCTGGCCCGAGTGATGCGCGTGCTGTGCGTGCATGTGGACCAGGCGACACGATCGGCGATCAGCAATGCGCTCAGCGCCGCGTCGTGCATGGTGGACTCCGCCAACTGCGCGACGATCGCCGCACAGCGCCTCGGCGGGCGTCCGTACGATCGGGTGTTCATCGACATGGCGTTGCCCGACGGCGATCCGTCGCGCCTCGCCCTGCGTTGCCGCAACGCCGGCGTGCGCGGCCCGATCATCGCGCTCTACAACAACCCCGTGCCTGACCGAACAGGCGACATCCCCGTCGGTTTCGACGCCGTCATGGAGGCGCCCTTCGAGATCGGCTGTCTGCTCGGCGAAATCGCGCCGCCCGCCGAACCGGAATTGATCGCGCTTTCCGCGTAAATCGCTGTTATTCCATCGCCGGCGTGACCTGTCCGACGGCGATCGAAGCTGGTTCGGCCGCCTGCCGCTCCGGATGGTCGAGCACGTAATGCTGAAGCGCATACGCCACGCCGCCCACATCATTGGGCGGCACCACCGCATCCGCCGCATCGAGCACTTCGACCCACGCATTGGCGACCGCCACGCCCAGCCCCGCCCATCGCAGCATGCCGCAGTCATTGGGCGCATCGCCGATCGCCATCACATGCCGCTGCGGAATCCCGTACGCCGTCGCCACACGCTGCAGCGCCGCGGACTTGTCGGCCTGGGGGTTCATGAGCTGAATCAGATAGTTGTCGCTGACGGCCATGGCGACCCGGCCGGCGAACACCTTGGCGATCGACCCGCGCACGGGGGCGAGCCGCGACGGCTCGTCGAGCAGCATGAGTTTGGTCACCGGGCTGGTGAGCACCGTGTCGAGCGGGCCGACGAAATCCGGCGAGCGACCGGCGGGCGCCGTCATGGGCATGTACGCTTCCTCGACGCCGTCGGTGTACCACTTGTCGAGGACTTCGACGCTGATCATGACGCGGGGGTTGATCTTGCGCGCCAGCGCGATGATGGATTTGACAAGCTGGGGATCGAGCGGGACGTGACACCAATGTCGATTGGCGGGCAGATCGCAGATCAGCGCGCCGTTGTAATGGATGGACATGGTATTGAGTTTGAGGAGCCGGTGAATTTCGCGGACGCTACGCGGCGGGCGAGCGGAGGCAAGCACGATCTTGACGCCGCGCTCCACGCACCGGGCGATCACGCGCTGCGTCGTCACCGGCAGCAGCTTCTCGGTCGAAAGCAGCGTGCCGTCGATGTCGATGGCGACCAGGTCGATGCGCGGCCAGACCGGCGGCTCCGGGCGTGGCGGCGATTCCGGGGGCGGTTCAGGGGTCGGACCCGATGGGTTCGTCGGTTGCTCGTCAGTCATGTCAATCGCACAAACCTCTCGTCCCACGCCGCGTCCTGCGGGCGGCTGACCTGCACAGTATATAGGCAAACCCAACATTCTGAACAAAAATGATGCAATCCATATCATTCAGATCGGCTCAATTCGCCCAAAAACTAACGGCCCGTTTTTTGCTGATAATTTCTTGTGTCATCCGTTTCGGCGGATGGAGGCGCCATGTCGTACCCATGACGACATTGGCTGGGTGCAGCCCAAACGATTGGACGGCCGTTTTTGAGCATCAGCAGCGAAAAAACCATCGCCTCGAAACTGCGTTTCGAGACCGTTGCTCTCAATCTGACGCGACCCGATGTCGACGCCGATGTTGACCAGCCATATCGCGATCTGGAAAACCGTTACCACGCCCTGATCGACGTCGTCATCCCGATCGGCGCGATGCTCTTTTACGAACGCGATTACAATGTGCTGCTGGAGCGGATTCTCGTCGAAACGCAGAAACTCTGCCGAGCCGATGGAGGCACGCTCTACCTCCTCACCGAGGAGCAAGCGCTCAAGTTCGCCATCGTCCGCAACACCTCGCTGAACATCGCCATGGGCGGCACGGCCGACAAGGGTCCGCCCTTCGAATCGCTCCAGCTTTACCATCCCGAAACCGGCGCCCCCAATCTCGCGCACATCGCCACGCACTGCGCCATCACCGGGCAGACCATCAACATCCCCGACGCCTACGGCTACCCGCATTTCGACTTCTCCGGCGCCAAGCGCTTCGATCAGAAGACCGGCTACCGATCGACATCGTTCGTCACCGTCCCGCTCCGCAGTCAGACCGATCGCACCATCGGCGTGCTGCAGATGATCAACGCCACCGATGATGACGGCAAGATCATCGCTTTCGATCCCAACATGCAGCGGCTCATCGAGGCGCTCGCTACGCTTGCCGCCGCCGCGCTGGAGCACTATCAGAACGAGGCGAAGCTGCGCGACCGCATCGCCCAGCTCAAAGTCGAAATCGACCACGCCAAGCGGGCGGAGGAAGTTTCGCAGATCGCCGACACCGACTACTTCCGCGACCTCAAAGCCAGGGCTGCCGCCATCCGCAGTGATTCGCAGCGCCGCCGGCAGTAACCGAACGCTTTGAAGGAAAAGGCATGGCCAAAATCATCTCGGTCCACTCGTTCCGCGGCGGAACCGGCAAATCCAACACCACCGCAAACCTCGCCCTCATGATCGCCACGCGCGGCAACAAGGTCGGCATCGTCGACACCGATATCCAGTCGCCCGGGATCCATACTCTCTTCGGCCTCACCGAAGACCGCATCACGCATGCGCTCAACGATTATCTCTGGGATAAGTGCAACATCGAGGACGCCGCCTACGATGTGACCCCGCCGGGCGCCAGCGCGGTGTATCCCTCGCTCAACGGGCACGGACAGGTGTTCCTCATCCCTTCGAGCATCAAAGGCGGTGAAATCGCCAAGATTCTTCGCGAGGGCTACGACGTGGCGAAACTCAACGACGGGTTTCACACGCTCATCGAAAAGCTCGACCTCGATTACCTGTTCATCGACACGCATCCGGGCGTCAACGAAGAGACGCTTCTGTCGATCGCCATCTCCGACATGCTTGTGCTGATCATGCGCCCCGATCATCAGGACTATCAGGGCACGGCCGTGACCGTCGATCTGGCGCGCCGGCTCGAGGTGCCCAAGATGATGATCATCGTCAACAAAGTCCCGCCGCGTTCGGACAAGGCGGCGCTCAAACGCGATACGGAAAAAGCGTACGGCGTCCCCGTCGCCGCGACGATCGCGCTCACCGAAGACATGGTGCAGATGGCCAGCCGCGATCTTTTCTGTCTGCATCACCCGAATCACGAACTGACGCGCACCCTGCTCGACGTCGCCGCGATGTTGGCGGAGTGAGTCGGGGATCGGGCGTTGGGGGTTGGGGATCAGGGGTCCGGGATCGGGGTACAGAAAAAATGCCGTGCAAACGGGGCGATGTCACGCAGGTGTCATCCTGTCTTAACCCCGATCCCAGACCCCCGACCCCCGATCCCTATCTCCCCCTTCGACTGCAATCATTGACGAGTTTCTCGTAGTTGTTGTGACAGCCGAAGACGTGCAGTTCGTAGTATTTGGACAGTTCCTCGAGGGCGAGGATGCCGCGGACGCTGTTGCCGCGGGGGTCGAGGAGCGGGCTGAAGACGCCGAGGCCGGCCACGCCCGGGACGACGGCGCAGATGCCCCCGCCGACGCCGCTTTTGGCGGCGAGTCCGACGCGGTAGTACCACTCGCCGGAGTAGTCGTACATGCCGCAGGTGCTCATGACGGACAGCAGGTCCTTGATGTACTGCGGATCGATGGCGCGCTGTTGTGTGACGGGGTGAACCCCACCATTAGCGAGCGTCGCGCCCATCATGGCCAGATCCTGCGCACAGACCAGCAGGGAGCATTGCTTGAAGTACAGATCGAGCGATTCTTCGAGGGCGTGGCCCAGATTGTTGAAGTTCAGGAGGAAGTGAGCGATCGCACGGTTGCGGTGACCGGTCGAACGCTCGGAGGTGAAGACCGCCATGTCGACCTGCACACGGCGGCCGACGTAGCGCTCGAACATCTCCAGCACGCGATTGAAGCGCGTCGGCTCGTCTTTGCCTTCGATGAACGATGCGGCGGCGATGGCGCCGGCGTTGATCATCGGATTGAACGGCTTGCCCCCAAAGCTTTCGAGCTTGACGAGCGAGTTGAAGGCGTCCCCGGTCGGCTCGACGCCGATGTGCTTGAGCATCCCCTCGCGCCCGTGATCTTCGAGGGCCAGACCGTACACGAAGGGTTTGGACACGGACTGAATCGTGAAGGTCTGACCCGAGTCGCCGATGCAGAAGACGCGGCCGTCCACGGTGGTCAGACAGATGCCGAACCAGTCGGGATTGGCCTTGGTCAATTCGGGGATGTAGTCGGCCAGGGCGCCGTCATTCACGGCGGCGTACTTGCGGTGTATCTCCGAGAGCTTGGCCCGCAATGGGGAGACGACGGCCTTGAGGTCGCCGACGAGGGAATCCATGGCATTGTTTGACGATTTGTCAGGCATGGCGGGGCCTCTTGATGCGTGATGCTACAGCACATGCAAAGTGCGGGCCATTCAAGCTTCGGGCTCGGCAACCGGGGCGACATCGGCGGCGTTTGCCTCACCCCGTCCAAACCGCTATCTTTGACCGGAATCGCCCTCCTGCAAAGTGGAAAAAACATGCCCCGTCGCGACGATATCCATACGATCCTCATCATCGGAGCCGGCCCGATCGTCATCGGCCAGGGCTGCGAATTCGACTACTCCGGCACACAGGCCTGCAAAGCCCTCAAAGAGGAGGGCTATCGCGTCGTGCTCGTCAATTCGAACCCGGCGACGATCATGACCGACCCCGAGTTCGCCGACCGCACCTACATCGAGCCCATCACGCCCGAGACCGTCGAGAAGATCATCATCGCAGAACGCGAATCCGGGCATCCCATCGACGCCCTCCTGCCGACGCTCGGCGGACAAACCGGCCTCAACTGCGCGTGCAAGCTCTGGGACATGGGCATCCTTCAAAAGCACGATGTTCAGATGATCGGCGCCAATCGCGAAGTCATCCACCGCGCCGAAGACCGCAAACGCTTCCGTGAAATCGTCGAAGGCCTCGGCTTGAAGCAGCCGCTGGCCAAGACGGTCAACACGCTCGACGAAGCGTGGGAGTTCCTTGAGATCTGCGGACTGCCCGCCATCATCCGCCCCGCGTTTACGCTCGGCGGGACCGGCGGCGGCATCGCCTACAACCGCGAGGAGTTCGAGCAGATCATCCGCCGCGGCCTCGACGCTTCGATGACCAATCAGGTGCTCATCGATCAGTCGGTGCTGGGATGGAAGGAATACGAACTGGAAGTGATGCGCGACAAGGCCGACAACGTCGTGATCATCTGCTCCATCGAAAATATCGACGCGATGGGCGTGCACACCGGCGACTCGATCACCGTCGCCCCGGCCCAGACGCTCACGGATAAGGAATACCAGCGCATGCGCGACGCCGCCGTCGCCATCATGCGCGCCGTCGGCGTCGAGACCGGCGGGTCGAACGTGCAGTTCGGCGTCAACCCCGCCGACGGCGAACTGGTCGTCGTCGAAATGAATCCGCGCGTGTCGCGCAGCTCCGCGCTGGCGTCCAAAGCGACGGGCTTCCCCATCGCCAAGATCGCCGCGAAACTGGCGGTGGGTTACACGCTCGATGAGTTGCCCAATGACATCACCGGCAAGACGGTCGCGTGCTTTGAGCCGACGATCGACTATGTCGTGACGAAGATTCCGCGATGGACGTTCGAGAAATTCCCGGAAGCGGACGAAACGCTGACGACGCAGATGAAGAGCGTCGGCGAAGCGATGTCGATCGGGCGGACGTTCAAGGAAAGTCTGCAAAAAGGCATCCGGTCGATGGAGGTCAAGCGCTTCGGGCTCGGGCTCGATCGCAACGACAAATGGCTCAATGCGCGTCGGGGCGTCGAAGGCGTCGAATGGCCCATTGATGAAACGAAGCTGCGCCGCAAGCTGACCGTCCCGTCGCAGGGCCGGCTCTACTATGTGCGCTACGCCATGAAAATGGGCTGGACCATCGAGCAGGTGCACGATCTGACCAAGTACGATCCGTGGTTCCTCGATCAGGTCGAGCAGCTCGTCAAGTTCGAAGACGTGCTCTGCCAGTACAAGAAGCTCGCCGACGTGCCCGCGGACGTGTTGCGACAGGCCAAGCAGTTCGGCTACTCCGACCCGCAGCTTGCCAATCTGTACATGGGCGAGATTTCGACGGACGCGATTCTCGCCGTGCGAGCGCATCGCAAGAAGCTGGGCGTCGAGCCGGTGTACAAGCTGGTCGACACCTGCGCCGCGGAGTTCGAGGCGCAGACGCCGTACTACTACTCGACGTACGAGTCGCCGTTCACGATCGTCGGCGACGACGCCAAAAAGAACGCCTCGCCCGTGTGCTACGCCGGCGAAGTCGGCGAGATGCGATTCGATGATGAAGTCCGCGTGACGAATCGCAAGAAGATCGTCATCCTCGGCGGCGGGCCCAACCGCATCGGTCAGGGCATTGAGTTCGACTACTGCTGCGTGCAGGCGGCCTTCGCGGCACAGGAGCTTGGCTTCGAAGCGGTGATGGTCAACTCGAACCCCGAAACCGTTTCAACGGATTACGACACGTCGGACCTCTTGTTCTTCGAGCCGCTGACACTCGAGGATGTGCTCAACATCTGCGAGCGCCTCAATGGCGCGCCGCTGGGGCAGCCGGGGCATCTGTACGGCGCGATCGTGCAGTTCGGCGGGCAGACACCGCTGAATCTCGCGCATGGACTCGAAAAAGCGGGCGTTCCGATCATCGGAACAAGTGTCGACTCCATCGACCTCGCCGAGGATCGCGACCGCTTCCAGAAATTGCTGCACGAACTGAATATCAAGCAGCCGGCCAACGGCATCGCGCGGTCGCTCGATCAGGCGGTCGAAATCGCCGCTCGCATCGGGTACCCCGTGCTGGTGCGGCCCAGCTATGTGCTCGGCGGGCGCGGCATGGAAACATGCTTCACCGAAGAGCAGCTTCGCCTTTACATGAAGACCGCCGTCGATGTCAGCGAACTGGCCAACGCCCCCGTGCTCATCGACGATTTCCTCGCCGAGGCGATCGAGTGCGATGTCGATGTGGTCGGCGACTTCGGCTCGCCGAATCCCCGGGCGCTGATCTGCGGCGTGATGGAGCACATCGAGGAAGCGGGCATTCACTCGGGCGACTCCGCCTGCGCGATCCCCCCCTACTCGCTGCCGAAGCGGACGATCGACAAGCTCGTCGATTCCTCCCGCCGGCTCGCCGAGGCGCTCAACGTGCGCGGACTGATGAATATCCAGTACGCCATCACGCGCCCGTCGAAGGATCATCCCGATTACGAAATCTACGTGCTGGAGGTCAACCCGCGCGCGTCGCGCACCGTGCCGTTCGTGTCGAAGGCGACGGGCGTAAGCTGGGCGCGCGTGGCGGCGAAAGTCATGGCGGGGCAGACGCTCGAGGACATCGGCGTCGGCGAAAACTACTTGCCGGCGCATACGTCCGTGAAGGAGTCGGTCTTCCCCTTCAGCAAGTTCCCCGGCGTGGACGTCATCCTCGGGCCGGAGATGCGCTCGACGGGCGAGGTCATGGGCGCGGATACGGACTTCGCGGTGGCGTTCGCCAAGAGTCAGATCGCCGCCAACTCCCCGCTGCCGACGAGCGGGAACGTGTTCCTGTCCGTGCGGTCCAGCGACAAGTCGCACGTGGTCGAAGTCGCCAAGCAGTTGCTCGCCTGCGGCATGCACATCTACACCACCGTCGGCACGCACCAGTGGCTCTCCGAGCACGGCGTCGAGACGGAACTGGTCAAGAAAATCTCCGAGGGCCGGCCCAACGCGCTGGACCTGATCAAGAACGACACCATCGATCTGATTCTCAACACGCCCACGCGCAAGGGCATGAACACGGACGAAGGCAAGCTTCGCGCCGCGGCCGTGCGATTCAACGTGCCCATCATCACGACGACGACCGGCGGCGCCGCCGCCGCACAGGCGATCACCGCACTGCGCCGCGGCGAATGGACCGTCCGAGCGCTGCAGGACTACTACCCGGTGTATCAGACCGGGCGGACGCGGGCGGCGCAGGAGACGGCGGCGCGGTGAGTTTGTGGTGATATGAAAACGGGGGCACTGAAGTGCCCCCGCCTTGATGAACATGGGTGTGGTTCACTTCTTTTTCTTGCCGCCGCGCGGGACGAGCTTGAGCGCTTCGTCATAGTCGGAGAGCTTTTCCATCAGGTCGGCGACAAGCTGGCGCATGTGGCGGATCGCCTGAAACTGCGGCTTCTCATTCAGGGCGGTGCCGATGGATTTGATGACCTCGAACGCCGGGTCCGCGAACTGGGCGGACTCCGCTTCGGTCTGCACGATGGTGAGCGACTTTCTGATTTCCGACGCATCGTTGGGGTCGAGGACTTCGCGATCTTCCTCGACAATACGGGCGATGAGGCGGAGCTGCACGCCGATGTTGAAGCAATTGCGCGCGACGGGGCCGTGGGCGGACTCGAGCGTGGCGGGAAGCTTCTCGAAGAGCGCCTGCGAGTACGAAGCGAACGGCGCCCCGGCTCCGGGGACAAGCTGCGCGGCCGTCTGCGTGAGTCGCATGTTCGTCATCGCCGTGCCGAGCGGCTCGATCATCTTGTCGTCGAGCTTCCTGCCCGCGGCGACCGACAGCAGTAAGCCCGTCGCGTCATACCCCGCCCGTACCGCCCACATGTATGTGCCGTAAATCTGCTTGACGCGCGCTTCGTAGACGTCGATGAGCCCGCGCGCTTCCTTGTAATCGTTGAACGCCTTGTCATACGCAAGGGCGTTGAAGGATTCCTCGCCGCTTTTCATCAGGGCGTTGGCCTTGACCCATGCCTCGCCGCCGACTTCGTCAAGTTCGTCCTTCGAGAAATTCTGCACGCTGCGCGTGGCGAATTCCTTTTTCATGTCCTGAGCCGTGATCGCCATCTGCGACAGATCCCGCGACTGCTCGAACGACTTCTTTCCAGCGAGCCATGTCGCGCCTGCTTCCTGGTATTTCTCGGCGTCGTATTCCTGTTTGGCCGTGGCGAGTTGCTCATTGCCTTTGGCCCAAAGCGCCTTGGTCAGATCGGGGGCGCCGAGCTTCTCTGCCTCGCCGCGCATCGCCGCCGAGGCCTTGTCCGCGTCCATCGCCTGCGACCGCGCGATGTCAAGCTGCTCCACCGCGCCCAGCGCATCGGACGCCTTGGGGAAATAGTCCTGCACTTCGTCGAACTTCTTCTCGTCCCAAAGCTGCTGCAGATGCGCCATGCGATCCGACGCCTCCTGAATCAGCGGGGCGAACCGCGGCGTCTTGTCCAGCTTGCTGAGCTTGGCCCACAGCGCGTCCGCCTGATTCTTGATTTCCATCTGCCGCGGCGTGGCGACCAGATCGACCGGCGCGGCAACCGGCGGCGGAGGCGGCGGGGCCTCGACCTGCTCGTCCTTGGGTCGATGCTGAACCAGCACCACCACCACGATGATCATCCCGCCCAGCGCGATGATGGGCACGACGATCGACGCGATCGATTTCTTCTTTTTTTTGGGGAGGCGGTGACGAGCGGAGGGGCCGCTGCTTTTGCGCGACGCGGCCTGGGCCAGTTGCTTGAATTGGTCGTTGGGATCGCTCACAAGGGGCTCTCTTGGCGGGTGAGAGAAGCGGGCACGCTCCATCGATCGAGCGTGTATGTCCTGATTATACATGCATCGGCGAGGCGCGGGGCCGGCTTGTGTGGACTCGGTCATCGGATCGGCTATTCTTTGAAACATGAGCATGGATGCCAAACAACGTCGTCGGGCGGGGGTCGTGGTCGCCATGGTGCTGCTGGCGGGCGTGATCGGCGGGACGTGGCACTACACGCGCGGCCCCGAGCACACGCAGGCCTCGCCCTCCATCACCGACCCCGTCGTCCGCGACAAACTCGAAGAAGCCCACACCGCCGCGCAGCATTACATCGTCTCCAACGAGCACGCCAAGGCCCGGAAGATTCTCGAGGCGGTGCTCGCCGACTATCCCAATGATGCGCCCAGTCATGTGCTTCTGGCGCAGGTGCTCATCGCCGAGGGCAAGACGCAGGACGCGTACGACCATGTGGCCGAGGGCCTCAAGTACGATGAAGGCAATCCCGAGGCGCACTTCCTCGCCGGCCGGCTCGCGCAGGAATTGGACAACCTCGACAAGGCCAAGTTTCATTTCACCCGCGCCTCGATGCTCGATCCGAATCAGGCCAAGTACCCGCTCTATCTCGGCGCGGTGCTGCTGCGCCAAGGCGACCTCGACGCGGCGCAGCTTCAGCTTTTGCGGGCGCAGCGGATCGACACGTCATTAGCGGTGGCGTATTCCATGCAGGCGGAGATCGCGGCGCGGCGGGGCAAGATCGACATGGCTATCGAGGAGGTCAACAAGGCGATCGACCTGAGCAAGGATGATGCGGCCAAGCGCCTCAACTACGTGCTTCAGAAGGCGCAGCTTCTGCGTCGCAACAATGATCCGGCTGCGGCGCTGAGTCTGCTCACTTCGCTTGACACGGCGGATCAGCAGAAGGGCGCGGTCGTCGAGCACATCGCCGACTGCTACCAGATGATGAATCAGCCGGCGAAGGCGGCGGCGGTGTGGTCGGAATTGTTCGCGCTGGAGCCGACGAACGCCCGCGCCGCCGGGGAAGCGGCCTGGGCCTATCACCGGGCCGACGACGATCGTCACGCCCGCCAGTATATCGACATGGCGCTGCGCATCGATCCGCGCGAGGCGAAGGCCAATGCGCTGCGCGACGCGCTGGCCAAATCAAACTGAAGTCATGTGCCGGACCGCTTCGCAGAACGCTGTGATTTTGGCGTTGCTTTTGACGCCGCGCGCGGATTCGACGCCGCTGGAGACGTCGACGCCTTGGGGGCGCACGGTGCGCACGGCGTCGGCAACGTTTACGGCGTTGAGTCCGCCCGCGAGGTAGATCGGCAGCGTCACGGGCACGCGATCCATCGCCGCCCGAAGCATCGGCCAATCGAACGTCTTGCCCGTCCCACCGCCGAGGCGCGACGGGTCGGGCGTGTCGATGAGCAGCGCGACAAGGTGGGCGTGACGGCTCCGCACATCATTCCACAAGCGCAGATCCGCCTCGATCGTATCCGGCTCGAACGAAATCGCCACAACGAGCGGCGTCGGCGCCAGCGCGGCGATCATCGCTTCGTCCACCTTGCCGTGGATCTGCACGCGATCGAGCGGCACGCGCCGCGCATGCTCGGCGATCTCCGGCACGGTCGCGCCCTGAAAGACGCCGACGATCTGCACGCGGGGCCGCACCATGTGTGCAATCGCCGCGGCGGCGGCGATGCTGATACAGCGCGGCGACTGGGCGACGAAGACGAAGCCGATGGCGTCCGCGCCGAACTGCGCGGCGGTCTGCGCGGCGTCGAGCGTTTTGAGGCCGCAGATTTTGATGTGCGGGGCGCCAGTCATGTCGTCAATGATATGCGCTATTCGAGTTGCTCGAGCATTTCGCGGGCCTGCTGGCGGCGGCGCGGATCGGTGAGCGACTCGGCGGCGGCGGTGAGCAGCGGGCGGGCGCGTCGGGGATTGTCGAGGTATTTGGCGTAAATGAGGCCGAGAATGAGCTGGACCTGATCGGCGAAGGGGTCGCCGGCGAAGGTGGCGAGAAACAACTCATAGGCGCGGGCGGCGGTAGCGTAGCGGCCGCGCTCCATGGCGTCGTTGGCCACATCCAACTGCTCCTGCCGCGTGAGCACCTGCTGCGGGTCCAGATCAAGCAGTTCCTCGTACGCCTCGACGGAAGCGACCGCATCGCGCTCGCGCAGCGCCTGCTCGACCGCCGACCGCACGTGCGCCACCTGCTCCTTCATCTGCACCGTCATGTTGCGCAGCTCCGCGCCCGCCGACACCGCCGGCGCATCCGATCCGTCATGCAACACCCGTCGCTGCCGCCGGCGACGCCAGCGACCGACGAACGTCAGAAGATCGTACGGCTCGCGCGGAACGAGTCGCGTGACGAGCAGCCCCATCGCGATCACGAACCCGAACACGTTGCCG
The DNA here is from genome assembly GCA_016125255.1 of Planctomycetota bacterium. Taxonomy (NCBI): domain Bacteria; kingdom Pseudomonadati; phylum Planctomycetota; species Planctomycetota bacterium. The sequence continues at coordinate 283,982 of WGMD01000002.1, forward strand.
CTCACATGCGCCATGTACGCCACGCCCGACTGCCCCGCGAGCTGATAGAACAGATCGCGGGCGAACGAGAAGAGCACGACGACGTAGCTGGCGACTTCAAACTGCCTCAGGAAAAAGAGCGTGAAGGTCAGGTACGAAAACGGGAAGAGCACCAGGTACGCCCCTGTCACCGCCGAAACCGCCCCGCTGGCGCCGAGCACGGGTGCCGTCGAACCGACCGCGCAATGTCCCACGCCCGCCACGACGCCGCCGGCCAGATAAAAACACATGTACCCGATCGGGCCCAGCCGGTCTTCGAGACTGTCGCCGAAGACGTAGAGGAAGAGCATGTTGAGGATGACATGGTCCCAGCTTTGATGGAGGAACTGATAGGTGAAGAACTGGTACCAGTGGGGCTGGACAGGTGTGAGGATCAGACTGTTGAACCAGGGATTGACCTGTCGCGACTGGCCGACGATCTGGGCGATGAAGAAGGCGATGTTGGCGAAGATGAGAAGGTGATTGACCCAGACGGCGTGGGCGAGACGGCGATCGGAGCGGATGGGGATGATGAACATTCAGGATTTGAGGCCGTAGCCGCGCACGACGACCCGGCCGATGCGCGTCGCGTCATCGACGCTCGTCACCGCCTGGAAGGTCAGCGTCTGATTGGGTCCGATCGTCTCCGCCAGTTTGCCCTGCCACAGGCCCAGCGGCCAACCGTCCTGCGTCATGACCTCGACGACAACGGTCGGATTTTTGAGCGTCGCATCCGACGGATTATGCACACTGAGCTTCAGCGCGCCCGACGCCGGATCGCCCACGCGCTCCACCCCGCCCTGCACCATCTCAAGCGGCGCCGCGTCCGCCACCGGCTCCAGCGGCGTGAACTCCGCCACGACCGACGGCTTGCCCGCCATCAGATCCTTGGGCACCGGCAGCCGCATCGCAAGCCCCTGCTTCGCGCACACCACCGGCACGAACACCTGCTTCTCCGCGTAGACCATGCCGTCGCTGTTGAGAAGCTGCACGTGCAGCACGCCGCGCTGATACACCTTGGGCGAGTCGGCGACGAAAAGCCCGCTGATGATCGCGCGGTCCGGCGCGCCGTAGTTGAGCAGGTCCGTCGACCAGAGCACCACGTCCGAACCGACGCTCGGCTTGATCGGGTCGACCGGCGTGGACATCTTCGACCAACTGGCGTTGAAGAGCGGAGGCACCGACAACTCGACCACCGGCAGATTCGGATCGAGCTTCGGACCCGGCGGCGGCGCCGGCTTGTCGGGCGTCGTCGGCGTGACGGCGACCGGCGGCTTGTTCGTGCCCTGCTCCGGCGTCACATCCGTCACGCCCCCGCCCCGCTTGAACACCATCAACACGATCACGAAGATCATGCACACCATCGCGAAGATCACCATCAGCAGCGGCGCGTTGAGCTTGCGTTTCTTGCGACGCACGAGTCGCTCGCGCGCGACGGCGGACTGCTGAGCGTCGGGCGCTTTGGCGGATCGCGTCGGCTTCGCCCCCTTGGCGGCGCGCGTCGGACGCGCGGCCGGCTCGGGCGCGGGGGCGGGCTTGGTGACTTCGGCGGCGGCCTGCGCCAGCGCCGCCGCCGCATCCGGCGCGACGGGCGTCGGCGGCGCTTCCTTTGGTGATTCCTTCGGCGCTTCGGCCGCCGGTTCCGCTTCCGAAGGCGGCGGCGCGGGCTTGGGCGCCCGTTGCACCTTCAGTTCCTCCACCGGGGCCGCCTGAAGCTTGAGTTCCTCCTGCGTCGGCGGCGGCGCGGCCTCGGCCACGTCCGCCTCGACCTTCAGCGACTGACTGTCGACTTTGTACTGCTGCTTGCACGAAGCGCACGTCGCCACCGCGCCCATGCGCGCGAACCGCGTGCTGACCGAATGACCGCAGGATGGACAAGTCAGGACGAACATCGAATCGGAAATCTCCGTCGTTAAGCCCACCCATCTTAGCACAAGACGCGGGGGGACTTAAGTCCCCCCGCCTTCATACCGACGATACTTCACCCCCTCCAGAAACGCACCCCGCGCGCGTGCGAAGCGCATCGCTTGTTCGATATCCACACGAATCCGCGTGTGCGGGTAGTCCTCCCACTGTTCACATACCCCGTGACGCACCGGCTGGATGAGCACATACCGATAGGCCGCGCGGCCCTGTTTGTCGTCACGCAGACATCCGTCAAAATAGGTCTTCGATTTCGAGTCATGCCAAAACGGCGATAACCTCCCGTTCACGAGGCGGGGGGACTTAAGTCCCCCCGTCTTGTATTCGGATTCGAGTTGATCGTTCACGAGTTTCGCCACCGATCCGTGAATCTTTCGCATCATCGGCGCCAAGTCGTCGCCGCGATGCAGATAGCCGATCGCGTGATAGTGATTGTCGATAAGCGATGTCGCCCACGGCTCGAAGTGATGCGCCGCCGTGTATTTCTCGAATTGCCGCCAGAAGATCACTTTGGCCGCTTCGGACGCGAACGCGGGGAAGCGCTCATGGCATCGGGCGGTGATGAAATAGGCCTGATTGTCGCGGTACCAGTGTTGAAAATGGGGCTCGCCCTGATGGGCGCGGTCGTGCCCGGAAGACTTGCGCGTGTACCCCATGAAAGCGGAGTATATCCGAACAGTCCGAAGCGGGGAGACTGAAGTCTCCCCGCCTCATAAAAACACGCGGGCGCAACACCGAGCGTCGCCCCATCCCCCCCGAGGCGGGGGGACTTAAGTCCCCCCGCCTTGCACCGGTGCGCGGCGCGTAAAAGAAGACCGGTCGCCCGAGGGCGACCGGTCTTTGGGATCACACGGATTTGGACATGCGGTGCATGTCCGCATCAGCAGGGAATTACTTGCCCTGGCTGATGTCCTTGGCGCCGGAAGCGGAGATGGTGCCGCCGATCTGGATCGGGACCATCAGGGTGTCCGTCTTACGGTTGTTGGTGTTCACCATGGCCGTACCGAGCGACAGAGCAGCCGTGCCGGGGGCAAGGACCTGCTTGGCGGTTTCAGCGCCACCGGCGGCAGCGTTGCTGTTGACCGCGTAGGCGTTGTCGTTGGAGGGCCCGATGAAGGGGTTCTGCTCGAAGGAGGCATGGCCGTCGCCGAACAGGAAGTTCTGACCTTCACCTTCAGAGTGGGTCAGACTGTTTTCGGTCGAAGCCAGGGCTTCGGGGCTCTGGCTGGCCGTGGCCTTGACGGCTTCGTGCAGGTTCTGCGTCCAGCCGGTGGGCTTGGTGTTGGACGTGCCGTCGTTGGAGTTATCATCGGACATCAGAACCCAGTCGGGCTTGACGTCGGCGCTCCACTGACCGCCGGTCTGGAGGTCGTACATGTTCATCATCGAGTAGCTCAAGCTCTTGGACGAGACGAAGTCATAGAGCTGATCCAGCGGGATCGTCTTGCTGCTGTCGAAGACGAACGGGGTGCCGGTGCCGCCGACGAGGGGATCGACTTCCGAACCCTTGTCAGAGGGGCACACGAACTGCTTGGAAGCGGTCGAACCATTGCGGACGAGGCTCCAAAGAGCGGCCGTCGCGTTGCTGTCCGCCAGGGCCTTGGACGCACCGGTGCTGGTCACGTCGGAGGGGTTGGCGATGCCACGGCCGTTGACCGCGCCGACGAGGGCGAAGCCCTGAATCTTGATGGCAGCGGTGCCGCCGGTCGAGTGATAGATCGGGAAGCGCTGATTCTTGTCGGTGATCGAGTACGTGTACATCGACTTGTAGATACCCGACAGGTTGGTCGAGCAGACGGTGCGGTTGGCGACTTCACGAGCGCGGCTCAGCGACGGCAGAAGAATGCCGATGAGCAGCGCGATGATCGCCACGACCACCAGCAGCTCGATGAGGGTAAAACCTTGACGTTTCATTGCGAGACTCCAAAAGAGAGAGAACCGGTTTTTGGGCTGGTGACGAATGGGATGCTCGCGATGACCGCCAGACTCGCACGCCGACCTTCGGCGAGGGGTCTGATCAGACGGACGGGATGATAAATCGGCCTCGCGGGATCCAGACGCTCCAGTGCCACACTTGCAATGCCCCGATCACGTTGATCGAGGCCTGTTGCCGCTTGACCCGTCGCGGACCGCATCGATGCGACATCGACGACCGTCCAGACAACGGTTTTTCCCCAAGCGAACTCCGCATCCCCGGAAACCACCGGAATCCCCCGGAGTCAAGCCCCGGAAGCGAACGCGTAAGCGGAGTGTGCAGCGTAGAACAAGGATCGAATAGGTAGATGATTGCGGTATGAGCAGGATGCTGCCACTCTCTTACATCATTCAGAATACGGAGAGGGAGCGGGCCTGTCAAGTGGCGTTTTTACGTTTTGTCCATTTTTGACAATCGCCCCAGATTCGCCGGATTGACGGGAGTCGCTTATTTCATGCCCGGCCACGTTTAACGCGGCGCGGCGGGGGCGGCGTCGGCGCCGGTCGGCGTCGTCACCGGACCGACGGCCGGTTTGACGGGACCGGCGGCGGGAGCGACCGCCGGTGCGGCGGACGCATCGGGTTTGGCTGCCGCGGCGGCTTGGGCCGCCTTCTTGATGAGATCCGCCCGATCGACGAGTAACTGACGAATGTCCGAGGCGAACTGCTTGACCGCCGGATCCGACCACGCGGCGCCCAGCAGCGGATCCTCCACGGTGTCCACCTGCGACACGAGCATCGCCTCGAGCACCAGCGGATCGTCCGACTTGGCGGCCAGGTCGATCATCGACTTGAAAAGCGACCGCCCCGCTTCGTTGGGGGCGATGTAGCTGATGAGCCAGGCGCGGCGGACCGGGTCGGCGGTCTCGAACATCGTCGAGAGGGACTGCATGATCTTCGTCGCCTCGGCGGCGCGCTCCTTGGGCAGCGCGGAGGCGGCTCGCATGAGCAGCGCCGCCTGCGGGAGCGACGGGCTGGCGAGCAGTTCGTCGATCGCCGCATCGGACAGGTCCGCCGCCGGCCGCAGCGACAGGCGCGACGCCGCCGCCGCGCCCAGCACGCCGGGCGCGTACTTGCCCTCGCCGGTCATCATCGGGTTGAGCACGGCGGTGAAGCGCATCGTGATCGAGGCGGCCGGATCGCTGAGCACTTCGCCCAGTTCCGTCACGTCCACGCGCGAACGCACGGTGAGCGACTGACCGGGATCGAGTCGGAGCCGGCGATTGAGATCGATGACCTGCGGCGGCAGATAGCGCGGCAGACCGTTGTTGATCGTCACCAGCGGAATCAGAAAGACGGACCCGTTGATCGACGCTCCGCGCCCCAAGCTCAGCGGAATCGGCGCACTGTTCGTCACGGTCACATTCACTTCGATCGGCTGGGCGTAGCTGTAGCGTGCCTCAGTCGTTTCAAGCTGAAGGCGCACGAGCCGGCCGGCGGGGTCGGCAAGATTGCGGAACGTGTCGGGGACCTGCTGCGCGAGTCGCGCGATGGACTGCGCCTCGTCATCGACTTGGGGCCGACCGCCCAGATGGCGAATCTTCGAAGCGGCGATCTGGCCGATGAGACTGCCGGGCGAGCGGGCGTACACCGCATTGAGATGCGCCAGGCGCGTCGCCGCATCGACGTCGTCGCTCTCCAGATACGTGCGCCCCAGCGCCGAGGCGAGGTCCGTCGGCGCCAGTTCGTCCAGCGCCTTGATCGCCTCCTCGCGCTTGCCCGTCCGCAATAGTTGCCATGCGGCGAGCCGGCGGTACGTGACGCTCTTGACGTCCGCCTTTTCGGACAGCCGCTGCATCATCTGCGCAATCTGATCGGAGCCCTTGTTAAAAAGCAGATGCGCCCAGACGACGTCGGACATCGCCACGACATCGCTGCGGTCATTGCCGGCGATTTTGACAAGGGTGGCGAGCAGCTTGCCGAAGTCCTCGTCGGCGGCGTCCTTCTCGTCGCGCGACTGGTGAATCGCCACGAGAATGCTCGCCAGCGCGACGGGCATGGCGGCGCTGGGGTCCTTGTCGCGTCCGACGAATGTCTCGATGAGCTGGACCGCCTTCTCCGGTTCGCCCGCGCCCCAGAGCGCCATCGCCCATTGACTGACGAAGTCGATAAGCTGCGCCCCCTGCGGCGGAGCGCCAAGCTGATAAAGCACGGAGGCGGACTGGAACCAACCGGCCGCCAGCGCGGGCGACCCGCATTCCAGGAGCATCGCCCCGAGCTGCGCCTGCACGCCCGCATCGGTCGGGTCCGCCGCCAGCAGCGTGAGCAGGGCCTGCGCCTGTTCGATGTGACCGGCCCCGCGGTCGCGGAGGTAGGTGAGCACCGCAAGGCAGGCGGACTTGTTGGTTTCATCGAGCGACAATGCGGTTTTGAGCATGTCGACCTGCGACTTGGTTTTGCCCTGCTCGGCGTCGAGCAGGGCGGCGGCGAGGGCGATGCGCGAGCGCAGCGGGCGCGAGAGCTGGGCCGCCCCGGGGCCGGTCAGGAGATTGTCGCAGAGCGTGCGGCGCTGCTCGGCGGTCTGAGCGCCCTGAATCATGAGCCGGACCAGTTGAAGCTGCGCTGCGTCGTTGTTCGGATCGGTGCGGAGGTACGCCGCGAGGGCCGCCTTGGTCGCATCGGCGCCGGAGACGAGTCCGGCGGCTTCGAGGTTGAGCCGGGCGGTTTCGACGTCGGCGGGGTCGAGCCTGACCGCCTGATCGAGCAGCGTCCGCGCGACGGCGATCTGGGCCGCCCCCGGTTGGGCTTGCCCGCTCAGCGCGATCCGGGCCAGTTGCCCGAGGCGATGAGCCATCAGCGTCCGTTCCGCCGCGGGGGCGTCGGCCGCATGCACCGACGCCGACGCCATCAAAAGCATTCCCGCGACCCAACCGATTCCGACATGCACACGCATTGCAAGCATCCTGATACACCTTTCTTGTCCGCCGCCGCTTGCTCGATGAACCCGGTCTGTCGCGGCTCCATGACTCTATCGGCCCGACCCGCCAAAACAACGCACCGATAAGACATTTCCCGTCATTGACGCGACCCCTCACCCCCACTACACTTGCCCATCTGTCCCCGTGGCGTCAGAGCCCTGATGCCTCGATTCTACCCTGTAATTGTGCTTGGGAGCGACTGACGTGGCTAAAAAGACTTCCGCCAAGACAGCCAAATCGACCAAGAAGGCGACCACAAAAAAGAAGGTCACGAAGAAAGTGACCAAGAAGACCGCCAAGAAGTCGACCAAGAAAGCCCCCGCCCCCAAGTCGACGCCGAAGATCAAAGCCGCCAAATTCAACGGCGTTTCGTCGCCGGCCAAGAAAACCACCATCGTCGAACGCGACCCCGATGTCCCGCTTAAGAGCCCGATGAGCAAGAAGGAGCTTCAGTATTACCGTGACCTGCTTCTGATGCGCCGGGCGGAAATCCTCGGCGACATGACCACGATGTCCACCGAAGCGCTGCGGGCCGACGCGTCGAACCTATCGAATATGCCCCTGCACATGGCGGATGTCGGGTCCGACAATTATGAGAAGGAACTGACGCTGGGCCTCGTCGAATCCGAACGGCAGATGATTCAGGAGATCAACGACGCCCTGTCGCGCATCGCCGACGGGACGTTCGGCGTGTGCGTGGCGACGGGCAAGCGGATCAACAAGGCCCGCCTGACCGCCAAGCCGTGGGCCAAGTACTGCATTGAGGCCGCACGCGAGATGGAGCGCGGCCGGCGCTTCGGTTGAATCCGCAAACCGGGGTCTTGCCCATGTCCGATCAGGCCCACGACCCCGCCCCCCTCAAACCCGCGCACCTGCACCCCGGCGCCGTCGCGCTCTTCGTCCTCGTCTGCGTCGCCGCATTGGCGATCGATCTGGGCATCAAGCACTGGGCGTTTGAAGTTTTCCCGCCCGATGGCGTGGACATCCCCGCCGTCCTCGCCGGCCGCGAAGGCATCCCCGATAAATCCGCCGCGATCGTGCCGGGGGTGCTGGCGATCAAACTCACGCTCAATCAGGGAGCCGTCTTCGGCATGGCGCAGGGCCAGCGATGGTTCTTCATCCTCGCGACCTTCATCGCCCTCGGCGTCGTCGGCTACTTCTTCTCGACTACCACCGCCGACCAATCCTTCGTCCACATCGCCCTGGCCCTCATCCTCGCCGGGGCGCTGGGCAATCTTTACGACCGGCTGATGTACGCCGCCGTGCGCGACATGTTCTGGCTCCTGCCCGGCGTGATGCTCCCCTTCGGCTGGCGCTGGCCCAACTCCCACACCAGCGACATCTACCCATGGCTCTTCAACGCCGCCGACGCCTATCTGCTGGTGGGGATTGTCATGATTCTGATTCGTTCGCTGTTCACGCCGAAGAAGCCGGCTCACGGAGGCGGCGAGACTTAAGTCTCCCCGCCTTTGGCCAACGGTTGTAGATCCAGACGATGCAGCCGGCGAGAATAAAGGTGCCGATGTAGGCGCTGGCGGCGCGGTCGAATTGCTCTTTTGTGCGGTCGCGATAGATCACGTCCATGGGCAGGCCCGAAAGACTGCCGGCCCCGCCGCCGTTGCCGCTGACGGGCAGGAGCACGGAATCGACGGCTGTGACATTTCGGTCCGTCGCCGCGTCGCCGGCGTCGTTGCCCAGTTCCGGCGGCGCATCGCGCCCGGCGAAAGTCATGGCGAAGACGTTGTCGTTGTGCTTGCCGACAAACGGGTGCTGCTCGAAAGACGCGTGACCATCACCGAAGAGAATGTTCTGCCCTTCTCCGCCGTGGTTCGGGCTGTTTTCGACTTCGGCCATGCGATCCTGATGGTTGCGATCCGCATAGTCGACGCGATGGCGATCAGCGTGATCGCTGGCGTTGTTGTCCGCGAGCAGCACCCAATCCGGCTTCACATCCGCTGACCACTGCGCCCCCGTCGCCTTGTGGTACATGTTCATCATCGAATACGACAGATTCCGACGCTCGGAAAAGTCTTGCGTGTTTTTCAGGGGCTGCGTGAAGATGTCGGCTTGGTCGTCGCTCGAATTGCAGACAAACTGCGTTTCGCTGGTCGCCCCGTTGCGCACGAGCATCCACAACGACGCGGTGGCGTTCCCTTCGAGCATCGCCCCCTTGCCCGTCGCGCGATCGCCTTCTCGAAACCCGACGACGCGCGACCCCGCCGCGCCTGAACCGGCGATCGGAAAGTGCTCCCCGCGATCGGTAATCGAATAGGTGTACGCCGCCTTGTAAATCCCCGAAAGATTCGTGCTGCACACCGTGCGATTGGCCACCTCGCGGGCACCGCAACCCATCGGCGCAAAAATCGCAAACAGCAGCGTCAGAACGACGAACAACACCACCAGATCGACCAGCGTGAATCCCCGGTGATGTGTCATGAGTGATGCTCCGATGTGGGAGGCGTGGGTCCATCCGCAGCAGCGGTTGACGATGGTGATGCAGCTCGCTGGCGACGTACGACCCAGATCAGGCATCCGATCCCCAGCGCACTCGCCACGAACCAGTCAAGTTGATGATCCGGCTCGTCGGGCTTGTAAGGAACGAACTGAACGTCCATGACGTGACCCGACAGACTTCCCGCCCCGCCGCCGTTACCGCTGAGCGGGATCAGCATGACATCCGATTTGGCGATCTTGCGATCGCGCGCCGCGTCGCCCGCATCATCGGAAAGGTCCGGCGGCGCATCCAGTCCGCCAACGGTCAATGCGAACACATTGTCATGATCCGGGCCGACGAACGGATCCATTTCAAAGCTGACATGCCCATCGCCGAAAAGAAAATTCTGCCCTTCTCCCCTGTGATTGGGGCTGTTTTCGAGCTGGGCCATTCGATCCGCGTCGCCGCGATCATTGAAGTCCGAGCGGTGTCGGTCAGGGTGGTCATTGGCGTTATTGTCCGCCATCAGCACCCAATCCGGCTTCACATCCGCCGACCACTGCCAACCCGTCGCGACGTGATACATGTTCATCATCGAGAACGAAAGATTCTTACGGGCGAGAAAGTCGTGCGTGTTGTCGAAACGGTCCATCATTTCGTCGGGCATGTCCATCGTAGACGGACAGACCATTTCCTTCGTCGCGGTCGAGCCGTTACGAATCAACAGCCATAGCGACGCGGTGGCGTTGCCGTCGAGCGTCGCACCCTTGCCGGTGCGTCGATCGCCTTCCCTGAACCCGATCGCGCGCGGCGGAATCGCCTCCGACCCGACCATCGGAAACCGCTGCTTCTCGTCAGTGATCGAGTAGGTGTACATCGCCTTGTACAAACTCGACAGATGCAACTGGCAGATTTCGCGCCGGGAAACCGAACGTAAGACGGGATGAAACGGCGACAACAATGCGAACATCACCGCCGCCACCGCCAACACCGCAACCAAATCCGTCAGCGTGAATCCCCGGTGACGTGCCATGCTTTTTCTACGCGGCGGAAATTCGGCGGTTCGCACGGCATGACCGACAACTTTTCAGAGAGCCGACTGCAATTCGAGGAGCGTGATTTCGGCGGGGCATTTGAAGCGGAAGGGGAACCAGGAGCCGACGCCGCTGGAGACGAAGAGGCGGCTGTCGCCTCGGGCGTAGAGTCCGCGGACGTAGCGGAAGCCGACGGTGGCGGGGCCGATCGAGCCCTTTCGGCCGCGTCGGTCGGAGAAGAGGACCTGTCCGCCGTGCGTGTGACCCGAGAGGGTCAGGTCGATGCCGCGGCGCTGGGCGGCGTCGAAGGCGTGGGGATGATGGGCGAGCAGAATGGACAGGTCGGCGCCGTTCATCTGCCGGGCGGTCTTGCGCACATCCCGCGCGAGCGTCGTCGGCTTCTCCGACCAGTCGATGCCGCCGACGGCGATGGTCTTTTCATTATGTGGGACCGTCACGGCTTCGTTGATGAGCAGGTTCAGTTCGGCCTGTCGGAACGCCGCCTTGACCGCGTCGCCGTCGTCGAGGTAGTCGTGGTTGCCGAGCACGAACCATACGCCCAACGGCGCGGTCAGTTGGCGCATCGCCTCGATCACGGCGGGCAGATAGTCGTTGGAAAAGTCGATGAAATCGCCGGTCACGGCGATAAGGTCGGCGCGGAGCCCGTTGGCGGCCTGGACAATCGGGGGCAGGTGAGCGGGCGTGACCAGTTCCCCGACGTGTGGGTCGGACAGATGGGCGATCCGCAGGCCGCACAGTTCATCCGTCAGATCGGGCAGTTGGATGACGCGCTCGTTGAGTGCGAAGTCGCGTCCGGGTTTGACCCGGCTCAACAGGCCGCGCGACAGGCGGATCGGGGCGCGGGTGAAGAGCGCATGCCGCACGGCGGCCCGGCGGCGCTTGCGGCGGTGTTGCTTGTCTCCCGTGGGCACGGCGAACTCCTGATCTATGCGATGATAGACAATGATGGCTCGGCAAGCGGTTATCAAGCCCAAAAACTGGCCATCGTCCCCCGGGCTGCCTATAATCAAAAGCTCATCACGTGTCGCAACCGCTTTTTGTGACACCGATACAGAACAACCTGGAGATTTTGCTATATGGTTTGCGATGTCAACGGTTTAACTATCGGCAAGGGAGACACGGTCGCCCCGATTACCGGCGATTTCAAGGGCAAGGTCTGCGCGATCAAGCAGGAAGAAGGCATGGGCTTCGTCTGCATCCGGGCCGCGCACCGACCGTACAGCAAGGGCATCTGGTACGCCTCCGAGCATGTCCAGCGCCTTCAGGTCGCCAAGGTCCGCGACGGCGAGGATCCCAAGTCCTCCAAGGCCAAGCCCGCTCGAGCCAGCGCCAAGCACGGCCGCTCCGCCGCGACAAGCCGGCGCTAAGCCCCTGTCGCATGATGCTTTGAACAACCCCGCGCTCTCCGCTGCGGGGTTTTTTCATGCTCCGCCCGCCCCATTCCCCGTCTCTACACAAGCCGTCCTATCCCGCTATCATTACCGCCATGGCGCAAACGCACCCCGATGACGTACGCATGAGTCTGGGCGACCATCTCGAGGAGCTGCGCTATCGCATCATCATCGGGATCGTCGGCCCACTCGTCGCCAGCGCCATCATGCTCATGTTCGGCAAGCAGGTCGTCTCCTTCCTCTGCCGCCCCCTGCTCATCGCCCTTCAGGCCCAGGGCCTCCCCGCCCAAGTCATCAACCCCTCCGTCACCAGCGCCTTTTCCGTCTACATCCGCGTCAGCTTCATCTGCGGGTTCATCATCGGCATCCCCTGGTTCTTCTACCACCTCTGGAAATTCATCGCCCCGGGCCTCTACCCCCGCGAGCGCCGGTTCGTCTACTACCTCGTGCCCGGCTCGACCGCGCTGACGCTGACCGGCGTCTCGTTCATGTATTTCATCCTCCTGCCGTTCATGCTCTATTTCCTCATCAACTTCTCGCTGGGTTTCGACTTGCCAAGTCTCGAACCCAACGCTGTCGAAAAGTTCACCCTCCCCCCCAGCGACGAGACGATGGTCACGCCCGACAAGCTCGCCCAGATGCATATCCCCATCGTGCTCGCGAACCCGGACCACCCGGAGATCGGACAGGCGTGGGTCAAACTGCCCGAGAACGTGCTGCGCATCTATGGCGGGGATCGCATCTATGAAGCGAACCTGCGCACCAACAAGTTCATGACCCCGCTGATTCAGCTTGAGACGTATGTCACTTTCGTGATGCTCTTAGCGCTGGCGTTCGCGTTGGCGTTCCAGACGCCCTTGATCATGCTCGGGCTGGGGTACATCGGGATCCTGACGCATCAGCAGATGTCGGCGGCGCGGCCGTATCTGATCGTGGTCATTCTGATCATCGCGGCCGTGCTTACCCCGCCGGATGTGCTTTCGCAGGTCGGTCTCGCGGTGCCGATGTATCTGCTCTACGAGTTCGGGCTGGTGCTGGTCAAGTACACGCAGAAGCGCGCGGCGGTCGAAGGCGCTGACGATGCGGATGAGGGCTGATAACCGTCGCGGGGCCGGCCGATAATGCGAATGTGCTTGAGGGGTGTTCCCAAATGAGCCGCAAGCCGATGAAGAGCGAACGCGTCGATCCCTGCTGTGATCGGCCGCGCAGTTTCGTTGGCCGCCTCTGGAGGATGGCGATGCAGGTTCTGACCCCCACGCCGACCAAGACGCGCATTCACGCCACGCCGCTGGACGAGCGCATGATGCAGCGCGCGATCGAACTGGCCAAGGACGCCGTCGTCGTCGACGAAGTGCCCGTCGGCGCGGTGATCTACCGGGGCGAGGAGATTCTCGCCGAGGCGCACAATCTGCGTGAATCCCATACCGACCCGACGGCCCACGCCGAGATTCTCGCGCTGCGTCAGGCGGCCCGCGTGCTGGGCGAATGGCGGCTTAACGAATGCTCCCTCGCCGTCACGCTCGAGCCATGCACGATGTGCGCCGGCGCGATCGTCAACGCCCGCGTCGGCCGGCTCATCTACGGCGCGAGCGACCCCAAGGCCGGGGCCGTCGAATCGCTGTACCAAATCTGCGACGACCGCCGGCTCAACCATCGCCCTGAAGTCATTTGCGGCGTGCTGGCCCCGCAATGCCGCGGTCTGTTGCGCGATTTCTTCAAGCAGCGCCGGGCCGAAAATCGCATCAACCGCAGCGCGGGGTGAACTTCCCACTCCCTCTCCCGCCGGGAGAGGGCCGGGGTAAGGGGTGGCTGCAACTTCGAGCGCGCTCCAAATCGAAACCGGTCAGTATTTGAACGCACCTTCACCCGGCCCGCTGCGCGGGCCGACCTCTCCCCGGGGGGAGAAGTGAAACCAATCACTCGGCGCCGGGACGGGTATGGCCCGCGGCTTTGATCTGGTCAAGGCGGGCGGACAGGTCGCTGGCGACTTCGGGGTGCTCGTCGATGACGTTCTTCTTCTCCGCCAGATCGTTGCCCAGATCGTAAAGCTCGCCCTTGGCCTTGCCCTTGCGGCCGGCCTCGATGAACTTCCATGTCCCGCGGCGAAGCGCGAGGTTGCCCGCCTGTTCGACGAGCGTGTCGCGCCCGGTCTTGTCCTCACCGAAAAGCGCGGGGCGGATGTCGAAGCTGTCGGGGGCGGCGTCCTTGGGCAGCGTCACTTCATTCATCGCGGCGAAGGACGCCAGCAGATCGATCTGGCAGATCATCGCCTCGCTGACGCCTGGCTTGACCTTGGCGGGCCAGCGGAGAATGAACGGCACGCGCGTGCCGCCTTCGTGAATGTCGTACTTGCCGCCGCGCAGCGGACCGGCTGCTTCGTGACCGTTCAAATCCTTGACCGCCCCATCGGCGTAGCCATCGTCGATGACCGGGCCGTTGTCGGACGAGAAGATCACGATCGTGTTGTCGGTGAGGCCGAGCCGGTCGATGGCGTCCATGATCCGCCCCGCCTGCCAGTCGAGCTGCTGGATCACGTCGCCGCGGATGCCGCATTCGCTTGAGCCGGCGAACTGCTTGTTGGGCATGCGCGGGACGTGAATGTCCTGGGTGGCGAAATACAGGAAAAACGGCTCGTTTTTGTGCTTTTCCATGAACGCGATGGCTTTGCTGGTCAGCGTCTCGGGAAACTTCTCGTCGACCCATCGGGCGCTGTTACCGCCCGTCATGAAGCCGATGCGGCTGATGCCATTGACGATCGTGGCATCGTGACCATGGCTGTACTTGTACTTGAGCATCTCGGGGTGGTCTTTGCCCGTCGGATCGTCGCCGACCTTGTGCTGATAGCTGACGGTGATCGGGTCCTTGGGGTCGAGGCCGACGACGCTGTGATCTTCGACGAAGACGCAGGGCACGCGGTCGCCGGTCGCCGGGATGAGGAAGCAGTAGTCGAAGCCGATCTCGAGCGGGCCCGGCGCGATCTTGCCGTTCCAGTCCATGCCCGGATTGCCCAGGCCCAGATGCCACTTGCCGACGGCGGCGGTGGCGTAGCCGGCCTGCTTGAGCGTCGAAGGCAGCGTGACGCGGCCGGGCCGAATGATCGCCGGGGCGTCGCCGGGCAGAATGTGCGTCCCCTTCTCGCGCCAGGCATATTGCCCCGTCAGCAGCGCATAGCGCGACGGCGTGCAGGTCGCCGCAGCGGCGTGCGCGTCGACGAAGCGAAGCCCCGCCGCCGCAAGCTTATCGAGATTCGGCGTCTTGACCTTCGTCGCGCCCTGACAGCTCAGGTCGCCGTAGCCCACATCGTCGCCGTAGATGTAGACAATGTTGGGCTTGTCTGCGGCATTGACGAAGTTCGTCGTGATGAATGACAGAGCGCCCAGCGCCAGGGCGAAGAGACAGCATTTCATGAGAGATGTCCTGCTAAGCCGCAAGCGGCTTCACCATTCGAGTTTTTTGTCACCGGGTTCGAGCACGCCATGTTTGCGGATGCCCGGCCCCGGCTTGCCGGCGTCGCCGAGATCCTTGCGCATCTCGTCGGCCAATTCCTTCAGATGTGCGACCACATCGGGATGCTGATCCTTGACGTCGGTCGTCTCATTGACGTCGTTATCCATGTCGTAGAGCGCGAAGTCGATGTGACCGCTGCCGTACGGACCCGGGTGACCATCGTGCCCGACCTTGTCCATGATGTAATGGCGATAGTCGTGCGGCAGGTGCAGTTTCCAGCGTTCAGTGCGGACGGCTTCGAGTTTCTGGCCGTAGTACATGAAATACGCCTCATGCGGGCTCTTGTCGGATTCGCCGGTGATGAGGGGCCAGATGTTCAGGCCGTCGATTTTGTGATCGGGGAGTTTGGCGCCGATGAGATGCGCGACGGTGGGGAGGATGTCGATGGTCATGGCCATCGTGTCGCACTTGGTTCCGGCAGGGACGGTGCCGGGCTGCCACATGATCGTCGCGTTGCGCGAGCCGCCTTCGAACATCGTGCCCTTGCCTTCGCGCAGTCCGCCGGTTTTGCCCGCGTGATTGCCGAAGTTGAGCCACGGGCCGTTGTCGGCGGTGAAGATGACCAGCGTGTTCTTCTCCAGCCCGTTGCGCCGCACCGCATCGAGCACCTGCCCGACCGACCAGTCGACTTCCATCATCACGTCGCCGAAGAGCCCCGCCCCGCTCTTGCCCTTGAACTTGTCCGACACGAACAGCGGCACGTGCACCATCGAGTGCGGCAGATACAAAAAGAACGGCTTGTCCTTGTTGCGATCGATGAAGCTCACCGCATGCTCGGTGTACCAAGTCGTGAGCATCGGTTGTTTCTCCGGCGTGATGTCCGGATCGGCAACGTGATCGTTCTCAATGAGCGGCAGCGTCGGGTAATTCGATTTGAACCCCTTGGTCACCCGATTGTGGTCATAGTCGAAGGGCCACATGTCGTTGGAGTACGGCAGACCGAAGTACTCATCGAACCCATGATTGACCGGCAGGAACTTGGGGTGATGCCCGAGGTGCCACTTGCCGAAGGCGGCGGTGGCGTAGTTCTTCTGCTTGCAGATCTGGGCGATGGTGACTTCCTCATCGCTGATGCCGTAGTTGACCTGCGGCCCGAGGGCGCCGAGGATCGAGACGCGGTTGGAGTAACAGCCGGTCATCAGAGCCGCGCGGCTCGCCGAGCACACGGCCTGAGCGACCTGGAAATCCGTGAACACACGGCCCTCTTTGGCCATGCGGTCGATGTTCGGCGTCGGATAGTCCTTGCAGCCGAAGGGTCCGATGTCGGCGTAACCCATGTCGTCGATGAAGATGACGATCACGTTGGGCGTCCGCCCCGCATCGTCCGCCATCGCCGCGCGCGGCCCCAACAATAATGAACCGACCAACAGCACCACCAGCAGACCGACAATCGATCGTTTTATCACTGATCGGACTCCATCAATAGACTCGGCGGATGTTACCAGAACGTCGCATCAATCTCGTTTCATGCACCAAAATTCGGCAATTTCGATAAATAATCCATGCAAACGAACTCGCTTTGCCTAGTAACTAGACAACTTGTGCCTCCGCCGGATGCGCTGCTCACAAAACGCGCGATCGCGCGCGATTCGTGACATTGACGTCAACGGCATGACCATCCTCATGTTAGGCGCGCGTCAGTGAGTGGCACGATCTTTGTGAGTAGAGATCGCAGCGGGCCCTGATGAGGGTGCGCACTCTGGTCCATCCTATTTCACTCGTGAAGGAGCTGTCTATGCGCGCGCGATTTGCGTGGGTAGGTTGTCTGCTTGTCATCATGGGCCTTGGCGTTGTCGCCTACGCCGACGAACCGGCGGCGCCGACGCCCGCACCGGCGGCGACCGAAGCGCCGCCCGCGGCTCCGGCGGCGGTCGTTCCCGATCCGACCGGTGCGAACATCGGCGACATCTCCAACGTCGCCGCCAAGACCGCCGGGCATCCGACGCTCGAGGAGATCGGCGACCGCGTCGGCAAGAACGTCATCTCGATCAACATCGTCTGGACGCTCATCACCGGCTTCCTCGTCATGTTCATGCAGGCCGGTTTCGCCATGGTCGAGTCGGGCCTGTGCCGCGCCAAGAACGTCGCGCACACGATGGCGATGAACCTGATGATTTACCCATTGGGCATGCTCGGGTTCTATGTGTGCGGGTTCGCCTTCATGTTCGGCGGCGTCGGCAGTCTGGGCGCCCTCGGCGGCGGCATCGGCACGCTCGATCACGCCGTCACGATTCACCTCTTCGGCTCGGACCTGAACATTCTCGGATGGAAGGGCTTTTGCCTGGGGCCGTCGGTGTACGACGTGAGCGTGTTCACGCTGTTCCTGTTCCAGATGGTGTTCATGGACACGACGGCGACGATCCCGACCGGCGGCGCGGCCGAGCGATGGAAGTTCTCGGCGTTCATGCTCTACGGCGTGGCGATCGGCACGGTGCTTTATCCGGTGTACGGCTGCTGGGTCTGGGGCGGGGGATGGTTAGCGCAGATGGGCTCGGTGTTCGGACTCGGACACGGCATGGTCGATTTCGCCGGTTCGTCGGTGGTTCACTTTCAGGGCGGCGTCATCGCGCTGATCGCGGCGTGGTGGGTCGGGCCGCGCCTCGGTAAGTACAACAAGGACGGAACCGTCAACGTGCTGCCGGCGCACAACGTGCCCATGGCGGTCATCGGCACGTTCATCCTCGCCTTCGGTTGGTTCGGGTTCAACCCCGGCTCGACCCTCGCCGGCACCGACCTGCGTATCGCCGTCGTCGCCGTCAACACCATGCTCGCCGGCGCGACCGGCGCGATGATGGCGACCCTCTGGGTCTGGTTCGTGCGCGGCTCCAAGCCCGATCCGACCATGTCCTGCAACGGCATGCTCGCCGGTCTCGTCGCCATCACCGCCCCGTGCGCCTTCGTCAATTCCATGAGCGCATGCATCATCGGCATCGTCGCCGGCATCCTCGTCGTCGAGTCCGTCTTCTTCTTTGAGCGTACGCTCAAGATCGACGACCCCGTCGGCGCGGTCAGCGTGCATGGCGCCTGCGGCGCATGGGGCTGCATCGCGCTGGGCCTCTTCTCCGACGGGACTTACGGCGATGGATGGAACGGCGTGGCGGGAACGGTCAAGGGACTGTTCTACGGCGATGGCAGTCAGCTCATGGCCGAGATCGTCGGGCTCGTCTCGTGCACCATCTACCTGGGCATCGCGACGTTCGTCGTCTTCTGGGTCATCGAGGCGATCTGCGGGCATCGCGTCCCGGCCCATGTCGAGGCCGACGGACTGGACCTGCCGGAGATGGGCGTCAATGGCTACTGCGGCGTGACGCTGGACAAGGCCTCGGAAACCCCGATCGCCCTGTAACCGCTTGACCGCTTGATCGACTTGTCAATCTCACGGGCCCGTGCCGCCATGGCGCGGGCCCTTTCGTTGCGCCGCCGGTCTTTTCCAACTGGCAAAAAGCATGTACCTTGTCTACAGTAAAGACCTTTTCCCACTTGGCGGAGTGTTCGCAAATGTCCCGCACACCGATCTCCCTCCCGCAGCAGCGCAGCTTCGGCCAGACGATGCGCAAAGGGGCCTGGTGGCTCCCGTCGCTGCTGACGTTTCTGGGTCTGATGGCGTTCATCGTCTACTCGACATGGGCCGCCTTTCAAGGCGTCAACTACGCCTTCGGGCCGTACCTGTCGCCGATGTACTCGCCGCTGCTTTGGGAGGGGGCTGGCCAGCTTGTGCCGACGGGGCACGCATGGTTCGGCGCCTGGCCCGAGTTCCTGAAGATCGGCCTCCCGCTCACGCCGGCGTTTCTGATCCTCTGGGCCCCGGGCGGTTTCCGTTTCACCTGCTACTACTACCGCGGCGCGTACTATAAGGCCTTCTGGGCCGACCCGATCAGTTGCGCCGTCGGCGAGCCGCGCAAGAGCTACTGGGGCGAGCGCACATTCCCGCTCATCATTCAGAACATTCACCGCTACTTCCTCTACCTGGCGGTCATCTTCATCTTCCTGCTGGCCTTCGACGCATGGACAGCGATGTGGTTCCCGCCGGAGGGCGTCACCTACGCCGCGGCGCACGAAGCCGGGCAGCTCAAATTCGGCTTCGGCATCGGCACGCTCGTACTCATCATCAACCCCATCCTCCTCGGCGGATACACCTTCGGCTGTCACTCCCTGCGTCACCTCATCGGCGGGCGCAAGGATCGCGTGACCACCGCACCGATGGGCAAAAAGGCCTATGACTGCGTGTCCTGCCTCAACCGCAAGCACATGCTCTTTGCGTGGATGAGTCTTTTCTGGGTGGGCTTCACCGACTTCTACGTCCGCATGTGCGCGATGGGCACATGGCACGATCTTCGACTCTTTTAATAACCGCCGCTCAACGAACGGCGCGTCCTTTGCGAGATCTTCGATGTCTGAATACAAGACCCATGAATACGACGTGATCGTCATCGGCGCCGGCGGCGCGGGACTCCGCGCCGCGATCGAGGCGTCGGCCCAAGGCGTCAGCGTCGGGCTCATCTGCAAATCGCTCCTCGGCAAGGCGCACACCGTCATGGCTGAAGGCGGCATGGCGGCGGCGATGGCCAACGTCGATTCGCGCGACAACTGGCGCGTCCACTTCGCCGACACGATGCGCGGCGGACAGTACCTCAACAACTGGCGCATGGCGGAGCTTCACGCCAAAGAAGCACCCGATCGCGTGCGCGAGCTGGAAGCATGGGGCACCGTGTTCGACCGCACCAAGGAAGGCCGCATCCTCCAACGCAACTTCGGCGGGCACGCCTACCCCCGTCTCGCCCACGTCGGCGACCGCACGGGCCTGGAAATGATCCGCACGCTCCAGGATCACGGCATCCATCAGGGCGTCAGCGTCCACATGGAAGTCACCGTCGTCGAGCTGCTCAAAGACGGCAACCGAGTCGTCGGCGCACTCGCCTACGAGCGCGAGCACGGGCGGTTCCACCTGTTCAAGTGCAAGGCGATCGTCCTCGCAACCGGCGGATTCGGACGGGCGTTCAAAATCACCTCCAATAGCTGGGAATACACCGGCGACGGTCACGCGCTGGCCTATCACGCCGGGGCCGATCTGCTGGATATGGAGTTCATTCAGTTTCACCCGACGGGCATGGTGTGGCCCCCGAGCGTGCGCGGGATTCTCGTCACCGAAGGCGTGCGCGGCGAAGGCGGCATCTTGAAGAACAAAGAAGGCAAACGCTTCATGTTCGACGACATCCCGCCGCTCTACGCCAATCAGGTCGCCACCGACCCCGAAGAAGGCTGGCGCTACGTGACCGGCGACAAGAACGCCAAGCGCCCGCCGGAACTGCTGACGCGTGACCACGTCGCCCGCAAGATCGTCAAGGAAGTCAAAGCCGGCCGCGGCTCACCGCACGGCGGCGTCTTCCTCGATATCGCATGGATCAAGGAAAAGATCGGCAATTCCGAAGAGCACATCAAAAAGAAGCTCCCGAGCATGTATCACCAGTTCAAGGAACTGGCCGGCGTCGACATCACCAAAGAGCCCATGGAAGTCGGCCCGACGACGCACTACGCCATGGGCGGCATCCGCGTCGACGGCGACACGCAGATGTCCACCGTGCCCGGGCTCTTCGCCGCCGGCGAATGCGCCGCTGGTCTGCACGGGGCCAACCGCCTCGGCGGCAATTCGCTCTCCGACCTCGTCGTCTTCGGCAAACGCGCCGGCGAGTACGCCGCCAAATTCGCCAAGGACCATTCCGCCGGCTCGATCAACAACGATCAGGTCGAAGCCGCCGCAAAATGGGCGCTCGAACCCTTCGACCGCGGATCCAATGGCGAGAACCCCTTCGCCATTCAAAGTGATCTGCAAACAATGATGCAGGACAAGGTCGGCATCGTCCGCGAGGAAGGTGAACTCAATCAGGCGATCGACGAACTGGCCAAGCTCAAGGCCCGCGCCGACAAGGCCGGAGCGGAGATCAACCGCGATTACAATCCCGGTTGGCACACGGCCATGGATCTTCGCAATCTGATGACGGTTTCCGAAGCGGCGGCCCGGTCGGCCCTGCTCCGCAAGGAATCCCGCGGCGCTCATACACGCAACGATTTTCCCGACAAATCCGCAGAATATGGCAAGGTTAATGCGATCTGCCGCAAGGCGCCCGACGGCTCCATGAGCGTCGAACATGTGGCGACCAAACCGCTGCCCAAGGAACTGGCGGACATCATCGAGGAGTTCAAATAATGGCTCAGCGCACTTTCCGCATCTGGCGCGGGACCGGCGAGTCCAGCCAGTTCAAGGAATACACCACCGAGATCGGCGAGGGCATGGTCGTGCTCGACGCCGTGCATCAGATTCAGGCCGAGTCCGCGCCGGACCTGGCCTGCCGATGGAACTGCAAAGCCGGCAAATGCGGCTCGTGCAGCGCGGAAGTCAATGGCATGCCGCGCCTCATGTGCATGACCCGCATCAGCGATCTGCCCGCTGATGCGCCGATCAGCATCGAGCCGATGAAGGCCTTTCCGCAGATTCGCGATCTGGTGACGGACGTGTCGTGGAACTACGAAGTGAAGATGCGCATCAAGAAGTTCAAGCCGCGCAAACCCGACAATGCCGACGGTTCGTGGAACATGCAGCAGGCGGACATCGACCGCGTGCAGGAATTCCGCAAGTGCATCGAGTGCTTCCTTTGTCAGGACGTGTGTCACGTTCTCCGCGACCATCACAAGCACGACGGATTCTACGGCCCCCGCTTCTTCGTCTACTCCGCCGCCCTCGAAATGCACCCGCTCGACACCGAAGACCGCCTCGAACAGCTCAAGGACGACGGCAACATCGGCTACTGCAACATCACCAAGTGCTGCACCAAGGTCTGCCCCGAACACATCACCATCACCGACAACGCCATCATCCCCCTGAAGGAGCGTGTCGTCGACGAGTATTACGATCCCCTCACGCGCCTCTTCAGAATTTTCAAACCCAAATAGTGACGAATCGCCCTGTTTAGCGGCGCCGCTCGCGGCGTGCTTCCCTTTTCGACTACAATCCCCCGATGCCCACCCCGAAGATTCCCACCAACACCATCGCCGTCGGCGATTGCATTCAGACGATGCACGCCTGGCCCCGGGAGTCAGTCGATCTGATCTTCGCCGATCCGCCCTACAACATCGGCTACAAGTACGACGAATACGAAGACCGCCGCGATGATCGCGAGTACATCGACTGGACGATGAACTGGATCGACGCCTGCGCGGACCTGCTCAAGCCGACCGGGTCGATGTTCGTGCTCATCGGCGACGAGTACGCCGCCGAAACGCGCGTGCATCTGAAGGAGCTGGAGCGGGCGCACAAGCTTGTGTTCCGCAACTGGATCATCTGGCATTACACGTTCGGGCAGAACTGCAAGGCGAAGTTCAACCGTTCGCATGCGCATCTGTTCTACTGCGTGGGCTCCGCGGCTTTCGACAAAAAGAACTTCAAAGTCAGCGGCGGCATCGGCAAGAAGGCGACGCTCCCATTCACCTTCAACCGCGAAATCGTCGCCGTCCCCTCCGCCCGGCAGACGACCTACGGCGACGCCCGCGCCAATCCCGGCGGCAAACTCCCCGACGATACCTGGTACCTCCGCCCGCAGGAGGCCATCGACGGCGCCCCGGCCGACAATGCGCCGTGGTTTTTCGACCCCGATGGCGACACGTGGTACCTCTCCCGATTGTGCGGAACCTTCAAGGAGCGCGTCGGGTGGCATCCCTGCCAGCTTCCCGAATCGCTGCTCGAACGCATCATCAAAGTCAGCTCCAACGAAGGCGACATCGTCTTCGATCCCTTCACGGGTTCGGGCACCACGCTCGCCGTCGCCGCGCGCCTCGGTCGCCGCTGGCTCGGCACCGAGATGTCCGCTGACTACGCCCGCAAGGCGACGGAGCGCATCGAGCATGTGAGCGAAACCGGACAGACCATGCAGACCACGCTTTTCGACAAAGGCATCGTCATCGGCCAACCCAAGAAGAAGGCCGAGCCGCACCGTTCACCCAAGACCGGGCGCCGCCGCCGATCCAAACAATCATGAAGCAACCCCGCCCCGTTCTGATCGCATGTTGTCTGTCCCTGCTTGTCCTCACGACGAGCCGCGCCCTCGGGGCCGAAACTGATTTTCCGACGATTCGCTTCACCTCCTCGCTCGATCACTCCTCGCAACTCGCCCGGCTGTATCTGCCGCCCGAGTCGAATGAAAAGCCCGTGCCGCTCGTCGTCGTGCTGCACTCGTGGTCGGGCAATTACAAGCAGGAGTCTGATGACACGTCGGGTATGTTGCCCCATGCGATCGAGCGGCACTGGGCGATGCTCATGCCCGACTTCCGCGGGCCCAACGTCAAACCCGAAGCGTGTGCATCCGACCTTGCGGTGCAGGATATTCTCGATGGCATCGCGTATGTGCAGGCGCATGCGAAGATCGACCCGACGCGCATCTTCATCTACGGGGCCTCCGGCGGCGGGCACATGACGCTCGTCATGGCCGCGCGGGCGCCGAAGACTTTCGCTGCCGCGTCGGCATGGGTTCCGATCGCCGACCTCGCCGCGTGGCACGAGCAATCACAAAAGTTGCACAACAATTACTGGAAAAACCTCGAAGCCGTGACCGGCGGCGCGCCCGGCGCTTCCCCCGCCGTCGATGCAGAGTATCGCAAACGCTCGCCGATCGTCCTGCTCGACAACCCCGCCGTGCGCGGCCTGCCCATCGACATCAACACCGGCATTCAGGACGGACACACCGGCTCCGTCCCCGTCTCGCAGTCCATGCGCGCCTTCAACCTGCTCGCCAAACTCAATGGTCACCCCGAAGCGGTCATCCCCGATGACCAGATCGCCACGATGCGCGACGATCGAAAGGTCCCGCCGCCGCTGCAATGGCGCGGCCAAGACGAACCCAATCGCCGCGCCAAAATCCTCTTCCGCCGCACCGCCGGCCCCGTCCGCATCACCCTCAACGACGGCGGTCACAAAGGCGACCCCGCCCCCGCCCTGCTCTTCTTCGACCAGGTCATCGCCTCGCGCTAACCGCCTTCGGCGTGTCTACGTATTTCACGAATCGCACGCAGTTGGTGAAGCGACTCGGAATCCTTCGCCCGAGCGATGTGCTCTTTGACTCGAATCAAATCGTCAAGACCAATCGTTCGTACGTTCATGCCGCTCAGTTGCCATGTCTCTGAGTGAGCCAGAAGCGCATCATAATCGCCGATGGGCTCGATCCAGCCGAGCAGGTCCAATGGATCCATCGGCGTGTTGAATGTGAAGTTGGACCCCATCGCCAGCGTCCGTGCGTCGATCATGAAAGGTAGATCAGGCGGCGCGTCACGCAGCGTCACGCCGATTTCCCGAAGCGCACCGGCCAGACGTTTCAGATTCTCGTCCGTCCGTCGGTAACACAGATCGACGTCGTAAGTCAGGCGCGGACTGCCGAAAAGCACTTCCGCCTGCCCGTCGACAATCATGATCTCCACACCATGCCGCGCAAATACCCGAAGCAGACGCACCGTGGAATTGTCAGCCGATTCGCTGGGCATGCCGCTGCATCCGGAGTGTGGCAAGACGCTGATCGTAATTGCGCTGGAGCCGTTCTAATGGCGTGAGCTTGAGATTGGCCCGGATCAACGACAAGTCCACGCCGTTCGCGTTCTGCTCCGCAAAGTGATTGCGGTCGCGCATCCACTGCACCAATCTCGGATCGACCGGCTCGTTCATCATTCCATTATATCGGCCCGGATCGCGCCCAAACATCGCTACTTCTCCACGATCATCACGCCCTTCATCACCAGCCAGTGTCCCGGGAACGTGCAGATGTACGGATACGACCCCGGTTCCTTCGGGGCGTGGATGCGCAGCTCGAACGTCTCGCCCGGGTTGACCAGCGGCATCGACCAGAGCACTTCCTTCATTTCGGGAATGAAACTCTTCTTCATCCCTTCGTCGTTCTTGGCCATCTCGTTGCCCGCCATGCCGACTTTCATTTCGCTGCCCGGAGCGCAGATGACAAGGTTGTGGGCCGTCGCGTCCGGATTCACCAAGACGATCTTCACGGGCTTGCCCGCTTTGATGTGAAACTCCGTCGTGTCGTAAAGCAATTTCTCGGGCACCGTCCTGATTGTGACCACCTGCGGATTGAGCTTGTCGAATTTCTCGTTGGCGCGGACGGTCGCGGCGGGCAACGTCGTATTGATCGTGTTGGCCTTCTTCGGGCCGCTGGCGAGCATGAAGTGAATCAGGTGATGGTTGGCCGCCTGAAACGCCGGGTCGGGCTGCCAGATCGGCTTGAGCGCATCGAGCGTCTCGCGCAGCGCCAGCGTCGTGTAGTTATCCATCGGATGATCGAGCATCTTCAGTGCCGCCGCGATCGCGTCCTTCGATCCGTACCAGCTTGCCGCCATCGCCGCTTCGAGCCGCACCAGACCGTTCTCGTCGTCAGCGCACCTGGCGAGCAGTTTCGCATCGGGGTCGACTTGGTCATGCCAGAAGGCGAGCTGCGCCGTGGCCGCGGCGCGGGCGTGATGATCCTTGCAATTGAGCAATTGCACCAGCAGCGGACCGTTGACCGCGCGAATTCCCCGGTACATCCAGATCGCCTCCATCCGATGGTGATCCACTTCCGGATCGCTCCCATCAAGCTGCGCGACCCACTTGTCAAGCGCCGCTTTGACCAGAGCCGGATCGCGCTCGCGCAGTTCCGCGCGCACCGTGTAGCGCGTGCGGTACTCATAGGTCTTGAGCAGATCCAGCAGCTTCTCGATCGGCTCCCCGGCGATCTTCGGCGCGTCGACCAGCGGGCGATCCTTGGCGACGACCCGCCAGATGCGCCCCGACTTCTTGTCCCGCCGAGTATCGCGCAGCGAGTACTGCGCGTGACCCTTGACCGGGTTGTACCAGTCGCAGATGTACAAATCCCCGCGCGGCCCGAACCGGACGTCGACCGGGATGAACGCCAGATCGCTCGATGCGATCAGCTCCCCGATCTTCTTCTCCTCATAGTGCGAGTCCATCTCGTTCCAGGCCTGAAGCTCGATCGTCTGCGTCGGCTTGTACCGCACGCGCACATAGCTGCCCTGCAATTCCTCCGGCCACTGGCGCGAGTAGATGAACTCCTGTCCGCACGTGCCGCTGTACGCCGGAATGTAGTTGCCGACGGGCACATGAAGCTGCGGGTACGGCGGATTGCGCACATGCACCGCCTCCGCGAACACCGGGTGACTGCCCACATGAAAGCCCCACTTGTCGAACGTGATCCCCCACGGATTCGTGCTGCGATACTCGCCGAACGGGACAAGCTGCTGCGTCGCGGGGCGGAATCGGAAGAAGCTCGAATCGTGCACCCGCACCGGACCGTACGGCGTTTCGATCTGCGAATACAGAAAGATCGATTCGCGGAAAATCAGATCGCCGTCCGGGCTCCATGCAAAATCGTGCAATGCATGATGCGAGTCGCTCGTCCCGAACCCCGTCAGAATCCGCTCGCGCGTGTCCGCCTTGCCGTCGCCGTCCGTGTCCTTGAGAAACATCATGTGCGGCTGATCCGACACGTACACGCCGCCGTTACCGAACTCGAAACTCAGCGGGATGTGCAGCTTGTCCGCCCAGGTCGTGCATTTGTCCGCCTTGCCGTCGCCGTCGGTGTCTTCGAGGATGATGATCTTGTCGTCCTGCTCCTGCCCCGGCACGGCCTGCGGATAGCTCGTCGAGCACGACACCCACAGCCGCCCGCGCGCGTCCCATCGCATCTGAATAGGGCACGCCAGCTCGGGAAAGTCCTCTTCCGACGCGAAGCAATTCACCTGGAAGCGCGGATCGATCCGGAACGATTTAAGTTCATCCGCCGGGCTCTTCCATTCATTGATCGGCCGATCGCCCGTGATCGCCGGGAGGACAAGCGTGTTGGAGTCATCGATCTTATCGGGCACCGTTTCGCCCTTGGCCAGCGCCGCGATGCGCGCGTCGCGATTGGCGATCATCTGGTCCCATTTGGTGAATTCCCCCGGGAAATTCACCACGCCGTAGGGATTCTTCCGCTCGCCGTAAATGTAGGTGTCGTTGAGCGTGCGGTAGCGATGGAAGAACTTTTCGTTCTTGTCGAGAATCGCCTGTCGCAGCGATTCGTTGAACGTCGGCGGGTCTTCATGGAAACAGGATGCATAAAGTTGCCTGGCGAAAAGCTGATACCCCGCATCGTTGAGATGCACGCCGTTGATCGTCAACGGGCCCGCCTTCTTGTCCGACTGCATCGCCGCGAGCATCGGCGCGAGCACGTCGACGAAATCGATACCCTTGTCTTTCGCGACTTCCGCCATCGCCTGTGCATACAGCTTCTGATTGGCGATCGATTCGTGACCGTCCGGCATCGGGGCGCCAAGGTTCTCAAACCCGATGGGCGAGACGAGCACGATGCGCGGCGGGGTCTTGCCGTTGTACTTGTGCGTGAGCAGGTCATCAATGAACTTCGCCAAATCGCGCTTGAATCCCTCGACGCCGGCGGGCCCGTTGAAGGATTCGTTGAATCCGAACGCGGCGAAGATCACATCGGGCTTTTCGGTTGTCAAATAATCTTCAAGACTCGGCACATTCTCCGGCCGGGGGCGCAGCGATACTTCATCCGCGCTCCACGCCAGAGTGCGGACGATCAGCGGATTGCCGGCATAGCGTTCCTGAAGCAGCGCCTCGAAGTAGCCGAAGTCCTGCGCACGGTCAAAAAGCGTGTTGCCGATGAAGACGACGCGCGACCCCGGGCCGACCGGGTCGGCGGCGAAAGCGCCACAAGTGAATACCAGTACAAAAACGGCACAAATCGCTCGGCGCATGATGACCTCCGTGAACCTTTGCGGTCTTTTACGGAACGCCATCTTACCTGCGATTATTGCCCGGCGTCACAGACTCGCGCCACAGCACTTTTTGTATTTTTTGCCGCTGCCGCAGGGGCACGGATCATTGCGGCCGACCTGCGGGGCGGTGTTGACGATCGTTTCGGTGACCTGCCGATCGCCGCTGCCGGCGCGACGGGCGGCTTCGAGGTCCGCCCGCTGCTCGTCCGTGCCGCTCGCCGCCGCCGCGGCGCTGACGCCCGTCGATGCCGGTGATTCGTGCTCGGCTTTCTGATCGTGGTACACGCTGCGCATCTGCACGTTGGCCGTCAGCTTCGCCTTAAAGATCAGGTCAGTGACCTTGTCACGCATGCCGCGCAGCATGGCGTGGAACATGCGCGAACCCTCGGCCTTGTACTCGATCTTCGGATCCTTTTCCGCAAATCCGCGCAGGCCGATGGCGTCCTTGAGCTGGTCCATCGCGTACAGATGGTCCTTCCAGTTCTGATCGAGAATCTGAAGCAGCACGTACTGCTCGAGCTGCGTCAGCTCCAGCCGCAAAATCGTCAGCACGCGCTCGCGCAGCATTTCCTTGCGATCTTCCGCAGCCAAGTCCTCCTCACCAAGTTCGATGCCCCATCGCTCCGCCACGCGCCGGCGGACCGTGCCGTCATCGGGTCGGCCGTTGAGCGTCTGGTCCAGCCACGCATCGATCTTGGGCCCGCGCCATGCTTCACCCGCCTCGCGCAGTGAACGGTGAAGCTGCTCGCCGTTCATCTTCGTGACGACCTCCGGCGACCAGCCCAGATCGAAGCGCTGATTGGCCCAGCGCGAAAGCTGGTCCGCCGCCCAGGCCGTGCCTTCGGCTCCCTGCTGAGCGGTGGAGAAGACCATTTCGAGCACGAAATTGATCGGATAATCGATCTCGCGCCGGCGATAGGCCTCGAAAGCGCGCTCGCGGATGAGCCCGGCCACGCGCTTCTGGGCATCGATGAGCCGTTCGCTGGGGCCGGGCTTGATCTCGTCGACCGTCAGCTCGAGCCCGAACTTGTTGCGCGCCCACGCCGCCAGCTCGCTCGCCGCGTAGTCCGATTCGTAGAACTTGGAAAGCGCATCCATCGGCTTGCGATCGATCAGCTCGTGCGCGACTTCGGTCATGTGGTCCATGACCTCCTTCGGGTTCGACTCGCGCAGCTTGTTGATCTTCAGGTCCACGCTGAAGCGGCTCATCGCCCATTGGCTCAGCCCCTTCAGATCCCAGTCGGCCGGGTCGATGTCGTCGCTCATGAATTCGCCGACGCTGATTTCGATGTCCTGCCGCGCGTCCGCCTTGGCGTCCGAAAGAATCTGGCCGCGCACGTCTTCGATGTTCTCGCCGCGCAGTTTCGCCGGGTTGATGCTCACATTCAGAATCGCGCGCACCGCTTCGCTGACCTGCGTCGGCACATAGTCGGGGGCGTAGTAACTCGCGACCGCATCGTCGATCGACTCGGACAGGTATTCGAGCACCAGCGCCCGGATGCGCCGGTCTTCGAGCACCGCCTGGCGCGTCGCGTAGAACGTGTTGCGCTGGTACTCCATGACCTCGTCGTATTCGAGCAGATTCTTGCGGATTTCGTAGTTGCGCTCTTCGACCTTGCGCTGGGCGCGCTCGACGGACTTGGTGATCCAGCGATGCTCGATGGCGTCATCCTCCTGCATGCCGAGCATCGACAGCGCCTTCATCGTGCTCTTGCCGGCGAACATCTTCATCAGGTCGTCTTCCATCGAGATGAAGAAACGCGAGCTGCCCGGGTCGCCCTGTCGTCCGGCGCGGCCGCGAAGCTGATTATCGATGCGGCGGGCTTCGTGCCGCTCCGTGCCGACAATGTGCAGCCCCCCCGCTTCGCGCACTTCCTTCGCCAATTTGATGTCCGTGCCGCGACCGGCCATGTTCGTCGCGATCGTCACGTTGCCGATCGTCCGCCCGCGATTGTCGACGTGACGCTGACCGGCCTTCTCGACGATGTGCGCCTCGCGCTCGTGCTGCTTGGCGTTGAGCACTTCATGATCCAGCCCGTACTTCTTCGTGAGCAATTCCGAAAGCATCTGCGACTTCTCGACGCTCGTCGTGCCCACCAGCACCGGGCGACCGGCTTCGGCCTTCTCGCGGATTTCCTCGATGATCGCCTTCCACTTCGCGCCTTCGGTCAGATAAATCAGGTCGTCGCGATCCTCGCGCACGACCGGCACGTTCGTCGGAATGCACACGCAGTCCAGATCATAAATCTCCATGAACTCCGTCGACTCGGTGACGGCCGTGCCCGTCATGCCGGCCAGTCGCTTGTAGAGCTTGAAGAAGTTCTGGATGGTGATGGTGGCGAGCGTCTGGGTTTCCTGCTTGATCTTGACGCCGTGCCTGGACTCCTTGGCTTCGACCGCCTGGTGCAGGCCGTCGGACCACTGCCGTCCGATCATGAGGCGGCCGGTGAATTCGTCGACGATGATCACCTCGCCGTTCTGCACGACGTACTCGCGGTCCTTTTCATAGATGGCGTGCGCGCGGATCGCCTGATTGATCAGATGGTCCCACGCCATGTCGTTGCCGACGACGTAGAAGCGCGTGCCGACGATCTTCTGCGCTTCCTCGACGCCCAGCGGCGTCATGTTCGCCTGCTTCTGCTCGCGCTTGACGACGTAATACTGCGTGTGCCCGATGTAGCCGGCTTCCTTCTCGTCGAGGTAGTCGGGGCCCAGGTCCTTGAACTTGTGGATGATCTTTTCGATCTGCGATGCGGGGACGCCGGGCTGGACGCACGACTTGACGAAGCCCTCCGCGCGGATGCGCGAGGTGGTCTGCGTGTTGGCGGAGCGCTGCAGCGCGGTGAGCCGCTCGGCGACCTCGTTGGCCTTGACATACTGCGGCGCCCCGTCGTGCGCCGGGCCGGAGATGATCAGCGGCGTGCGGGCTTCGTCGATGAGGATCGAGTCGATTTCGTCCACGATGCAGAAGTCGCGCTTGCGCTGGACCTGCTCGCGGAGCGAGAGCTTCATGTTATCGCGCAGGTAGTCGAAGCCGAATTCGCTGTTGGTGCCGTACACGATGTCGCATTCGTACATCTGTTTTTTGAGATGTTCGGGCAGGACGTGGTACGGATGGATCGCGCCGATGGTGATGCCCAGCCGGTAGAACGCGGGGAAGACCCAGTCGCGGTCGCGCTGCACGAGGTAGTCGTTGACGGTCACGACATGGCACTGAAGCCCTTCGGTGACGGCCATGAAACACGCCAGCGGCGCGACAATCGTCTTGCCTTCGCCGGTCTTCATTTCCGCGATCTTGCCTTCGTAGAGCACCATGCCGCCGATGAGCTGCACATCGAACGGACGGCAGCGGAAGAACGGCCGGCTCTCGGGGTACAGCTCGCGCACCGCCTCGTACAACTCGACGGGAATGTCCACCTGAAGGAACGGCGGGACGTCGTCGACCTGCCCGATGATCTTGCCGGGCGCCGTCGCGGCGATCTGCTCTTCGAGCTTGCGGTAGACGCTCTGAAGATGCGACGGCAGCTTCGCGACGTCGAACTTGGACTTGTGCTCGGGGTTGAAGATGTTGCGGATGCCGACGTTGCGGTCGAGCGATTCGCGCATCACGGCGAAGGCCTCGTACATGACCTCCGCGGCGGGCGTGCCGTCGGCGATGCGGCGGCGCAGCTCGGCGGCTTTGTCGCGAAGCTGCTCGTCGGTGAGCGGGCGAATCTGCGGCTCCAGCGCGTTGATGAACTCGACGCGGCGGCGGTACGACTTGACCATGCGGTCGTTGCGGGAGCCGAACACTTTGCGAAGGACGGTGGTGACGGGGGTGATGAGGGCCATGGGTCGATTCCTGAATCAGATGCCGCACGCGGCGCGGCGACACGGATAGCTGCAAGTTGTGGAGCGAATGCTCCGCCGAGGTACGAAAACGCTGAGGGACGAATCAGCGCAGGGGCGGAGGCAGATCGATCAGCGCCGGCCGAGTGAACACATGCGGCACGGGGCGATCCGAAGGCGCGGCCGGGGACTGGAACGACACGATCGGAGCGACATCGAAGCCCCGCGTGTCTTCATGAACGAACGAGACGTTGGCGGACACCAGGTGCCGCGCCGCTTCGCTGACGCATCGGACGATGGCGCTGGCCTTGTCCTGCGAGCTGGTGACGACGGCGGCGCGATTGCCCGTCGTCGCCGCCTGCGCCGCCGGAGCGGCCAGCAGCGGCAGCGCCGCCACGAGGCCCACCACGAGCGTGGGGCCGATGACGTTGCGGAATGGGCGTGAATTCGTGTCGTGCATCGTCAAGGTTTCTATCGTCCAATCGACCCGATCGGTTCGCTTTCGCGACGGTTCATATTATAGCCGCCCCCCGCCGAGCCGGTATCATCAGAGCGATGAGGCCCGCCGCGTCCGAAAACCATGTCGCTCCCGACCGTTCCGCCGGTCTGCTGCTGCATCCGACGAGTCTGCCGGGGCTGCACGGTTGCGGGGACATTGGGGCGATGGCGCATCAATTCATCGACTACCTCGCGGCGGCGGGGCAGCGATGGTGGCAGATGCTGCCGATCGGACCCGTCGGCGGGACCGGCGTGCCCTACAGTTCCGACTCGGCCTTCGCCGCCAGCCCCCTGCTCATCGAATTCGCCGACCTCGTCCGCGCGGGGCTGCTGCGGGCCGACGAAGTTCGGCCGATGGGTCAGCGATACGCCCGGCGGGTCGATTACCCGCGCGTCATCAAACACCGTCACACCCTGCTTCGCCGCGCCTTCGCCCGCTTCGATCCGCGCGGCGATGACTTCGCCGCGTTCTGTCATGAGGAGCATCACTGGCTCGACGACTACGCCCTGTTCGCGGCGATCAAGGCGGCGATGGGGCATCGACATTGGACGCTCTGGCCGCACAAGCTCGCCCTGCGCGATGCGGCAGCGATGCGCGAGGCGAGGCGCGAGTTGCATGACGCACTGACCTTCATCTGTTTCACGCAATACCAGTTCGTGCAACAGTGGCGGACCCTGCGGGCGCACGCTCATCGCAACGGCATCCAACTCATCGGCGACATCCCCATCTATGTCGACCACGACAGCACCGACGTCTGGGCGCATCGCGCATTGTTCCGACTCGATGCGAAGGGCCGGTGCCGGTTCGACAGCGGGATGCCGCCGGACTATTTCTGCGCGGACGGTCAGCGATGGGGACATCCGCTGTATGCATGGTCGAAGCACCGGGCGACGAAGTTCGCATGGTGGACGGGGCGCGTGACGCACGCACTTCGGTATTTCGACGCGGTGCGCATCGATCATTTTCCGGGGTTTTGCCGGGCATGGGCCATCCCGGCGGAAGCGGTGCGGGCGAGCGACGGGTTCTGGTCGCCGGTCCCGGGCAAGGCGCTTCTGTCGCATCTGCATCAGACGATCGGCGACCTGCCGTTCATCGCCGAGGACCTGGGTGACATTCCGCCGGCATGTGCGAAGCTGCGCGATCAGTTTCACATCGCGGGCATGCGGATTCTCCAGTTCGCCTTCGACGATGCGCATCACCTGCCGGAGCATCTGCCGGAACATTGCGTGGCGTACACCGGCACGCACGACAACGACACGCTTCGCGGTTTCATCGCGCGCCAATCGCGCCCCCGGAAACGAAAGATCATGCGCTATGCGGGCGGGACCTATGCGGAGCTTCACTGGAACCTGATCGCCGCGCTGTACCGATCGGCGGCAAGGCGCGTCATCGTGCCGATGCAGGACGTGCTGGGACTCGGTTCGCGGGCGCGGATGAACATCCCCGGCGAGCCGTTCGGACAATGGGGATGGCGCATGGGCGAGGCGGATTTGCGGTCGGTCGATGCTCATCGGCTCGCCGCGATGGCGGGGGCGGCGGGCCGGCGCTGAAACATTTTCAGATTTGTGTTGATGCGCCGGCGGTTTGTGTTATGGGCTTCATAGAGGAGGCCGCATGTCGTCGGATCGGATGGAACAAGTGGTGCAATTGCTGCTGACGCATCAGACGCGGATGCGGGCGTACATTCGGGCGCTGGTGCCCGAGCGTGCGGGTGCGGAGGATGTGCTTCAAGAGACGAACATGGTGCTGTGGCGCAAGGCCGCGGAGTTCACGCCGGGGACGGAGTTTATGGCATGGGCTCTGACGGCGGCGCGGTTTCAGGCGCTGGCGTGGCGGCAAAAACAGCGGCGCGATCGGCTGGTGTTTGACGAGGCGTTGATGAACGACTTGGCCGACGCGGCGGGCCGGGAGGCCGAATCGCACGATGACCGGGCGGAGGCCTTGCGCGGCTGCCTCGCGAAGCTGCCCGCAGCGCAGCGTGACCTGCTGGCGGCGCGCTACGCCGCGGACGGCTCGCCCGAGGCGATCGCGCGTCAGATGGGCCGACCGGTCGGGTCCATTCGACAGACGCTCTACCGCATCCGCGCAGCCCTGCTGGCCTGCGTGGAACAGACACTGGAGCGAACCGAGGCATGATGCACGCGGCTGACCATTCCGATCCGCTGGCGCTGCTGATGATGCGGCTGTGCGACGGCGTGATGGACGCAGCGGCGCGGGACGAGCTGGCCGCCCTGCTGCGCGACAGCGCCGAGTTGCGCCAGCGGTTTGTGCGGCTTGTGGCGCTGGACGCATTCATCGCCGAAGAGTTCGCCGGCGCGCCGGCGCTTGCTTTTGCGAAACAGCCGCCGACGGTGCCGACACGCGAAACGAGCGGCGATCGGATCATGCGGTCGCGCGGCTTGTGGTATGGGGCGGCGGCGATGATCATGCTGGCGGCGGGCATTTTCGCGCTGTATCCCATGGCGCGGCCGACGCCGCCGATCGCATCGGCGCCCGCCGGGCCGGCAGTGGTGGCGCTGGTTTCGGATCTTTCGCCCGATGCGCAGTTCGAGGATGCGGATATCGCGCTGGGGGAGGATGTTTCACCGGGACGATTTGCTCTCACCGCCGGTCGGGCGCAGTTGATGTTCCGCTCGGGCGCGGTGGTCGATCTGACGGGGCCGTGCGAACTGAAGATGAGCGGGCCCAACGAAGCGGAACTGGTCAGCGGGACGTTGCACGCGACGGTCCCGGTGCAGGCGATCGGCTTCCGCGTCCTGGCGCCGCGGGGCGTCACGGTCACGGACCTGGGCACGGAGTTCGTCACGCGCGTCGATCGGCTGGGCGTGTGCCATGTGCAGGTGCTCTCGGGCCGGGTGCGCCTCGAAGCGATCGACAAGTCGGTGCTGACGCATCTGGAACTGGCCGCGGGGCAGGACGCCTTGGTGGATCGCGGCGCGATTTTGACGATGCCGCTGATCGCGCCGGCGGCGGACCCGCATGAGGTGATCATCGATCCGACGCTGTTCAACGCGGCGACAAACGACCCGTCGCGCGGCGACGATCCGCCGGGGCTCGTCGAAAACATCCGCGCCAGCGACACCGTGGCCGGCACGACCTCGCTTCAGGACGCCTTCGGCGCGGTGCATAATTCCCTCGAGCCGGGCTACGTGCTCTTCGCCGACGGCGGCGTCATCGACAATGGCAATGCCACGCTCGGCGACGGCGGCGAGACGGTGGACTACATCGAATGGGACACCGCCCGGCGGATCGAACTGGGCGGATACCGCGTCGAGCTGCGCGGCGACGACACGAAGCCGGGGGGCCCGCGTTCGGCGGGGATGCTGCGATTGAGCGTGGACGGCCAGGTCGTCGATACGTACGACGTGCATGGGCAGTCGGGCGTGGTGCTGCGCGTCTTGGCCAATGGGCCTGTCCGCGGGCGGACGTTCCGGCTGGAGCTGACGCGCATGACGAATCTACCCGCCAACAGCGGGCCGCGTCTCGGTGAGATCGACGCGGTCAATGCGCGCGTGGAACGCGAGACACACGGCGGCGAAGCGTCGCCCCGGTGATCGGAGATGGAACCCTTTGCCGGTCCCGACGACCGGCGGAACTTTCAGGAGAACGTGCATGTGCGGCCAAATTCTCAACAGCGTGCGGAAGATCATGATGTTCGCAGCGACGATACTCCTCAGCGCCGGCGTCGCCTCGGCGTCGACCGTCGACCCGATTCTCTTTAACGCCAACACCAACACCGGCGGCGACGACCCCGCCGGACTCGGCACCGCCTTCTCCGCCACAAGCTCCATCCCCGGCGACACCGTCGAAGACGCCTTCGGCAACAACGACGGCGGCATCGAGTCCAATACCTTCATCTTCGACAACGGCCGAACCGCCGACAACGGCAACCTCGTCCTCGGCGACGGCGGCGAATCCGTCGACTCCATCTCCTGGTCCACGACCAGCGTCATCATCCTCGATGGCTACCGACTCCTGGCCAACCCCGACAACGTCGGCGGCGGAAACTTCAGTCGCGGCGTCGAACTCGCGCAATTCTCCGTGCAAGGCGAAGCCGACGACCTCTATGATCGCGATCATCAGGACGGCGCCATCGATCGGCTCTTCGCCATCCCGCAGGTCGGCAACGCCTTCCAGCTCTCCGTCACGCACTTCAATGATCAGGGCGCCCGCATCAACGAAATCGACGCCCTGACCACCGACACCTCCGCCGCCGTCATTAACACCACCATCTTCAACGCCACGACCAACAACATCGGCGAAGGCGATCAGGCGCCCGGCCTTGCGTACAACTTCTCCAGCTCCCCCCGCGTCGGCGCTGACACCATCGAAGACGCCTTCGGCAACAACAACGGCAACGTCGAAGGGGCCACGCTCCTGTTCGCCGACGGCGGAACCGTCGACAATGGCGACAACGTCTTCGGCAACGCCGGCGAAACGGTCGACTTCGTCGCCTGGCGCACCCTCTCGCCCGTCCAGCTTGACGGATACGTCGTCAGTCTCGAAGGCGACGGCGGCGTACAGGGAGCCCCGCGCTCGACGCAGCTTGTCCGCTTCTTCGTCAACAACGTGCTGGTCGACACGTTCGACGCCAACGGCTTCACCGGCGCGTTCAGCCGCCTCTTCAGCGCGGGCACGCAGATGGGCACAGACTTCCGCCTCGAACTGACGCGCACCACCAACGGCGGGGCCAACGGCGGACCGCGCCTCGTCGAAATCGACGCCCTCAACGCCGCCGCCGTCCCCACCCCCGCCGCTCTGCCCGCCGGGCTCACCCTGATCGCGCTCCTGACGATGCGCCGCCGCAAATGAAAAACTCCTCCATCCATTTCGGACACACCAGGCGGGGTGACTTCAGTCACCCCGCTCCGACCTTTACGCGACATGGTTTCACCCTGATCGAACTCCTCGTCGTCGTCGCGATCATCGCTGTGCTTATCGCGATTCTCCTGCCGTCGCTGACCCAGGCGCGCGAAGCCGCCAAGCGCGCCGTCTGCGCCTCCAATCAGCGGCAGCTCGTGCAGGTGTCGATCGAATACGCCATGTCCAACCGGCAGGTCATCGAGCCGCGCTACTACGCGTTCAATCAGTATCACATTCAGAACTGGGCCGGCGGAATCCACGGCCTCAAACTCGTCTACGACGCCGGTTTCCTCAAAGACCCCAAACCCATGTACTGCCCATCCGACACGTTCTTCAAAGTCGACCACGACTTCCCCGTCCATACCGGCCTCGGCGACGAATACCTCATCAGCTATGGCCAGCGCGAGGAAAAGGCCGGCGAAATCTTCACCCTCCCCTCACTCCGCACGCAACGGGCCTTCTTCAGCGACTTTTTCGTCTGGGTCCACAGCGGAGCCCCCGGCGACTTCGAACGCACCGTCGAACATCACCAGACCGGCTGGGTCATGAGCCGATTCGACGGCTCGGCCACATGGATCGGCAAGACCGACGAAATCTGGAACGACCTGTCCTGGTCCACCGACTTCACCGAGCAGGGCCGCACGTGGCGGACGTTCGACCGACTCTGACGCCCCCGCAAAAATATTTTCCGTGGCTTGTAATATTCCCGCCCATGCCGCTAAATGCTCATCGGAGACTTTCCGCCCCGATGAGCGATGCGCCTTCCCATCTCGACGCTTTCGTCAAACTGCTGACCGATCATCAGTCGCGGCTGTATGCCTTCATCTACTCGGTGGTGGGGGATGCGGAGCTGGCGCGCGAGGTGTTTGGGGAGACGAATCTGATTCTCTGGAAAAGGGCGGCGGAATTTGACCTGGACCGCCCGTTCGTGCCGTGGGCCTTTGCGATCGCGCGCATGCAGATTCTCGCCGCCCGGCAGCGCGGCCGGCGCGATCGGCTCGTGTTCGGCGACGCGATGCTCGATCGCATCAGCGCCCGGTGGGGCCTGATCGCCGAGGAACTGCCCGATCGTCAGCAGGCGCTGGCCGATTGTCTGCGCCGCCTGCCGGAGCATCAGCGGGAGCTTGTCGAGCAGCGTTATGCCCGTGGCATGAGCGTTCAGCAGATCGCGCAGGCGACGGGCCGCACCGCCGGCGCGATGTCCGTCCTGCTGCACCGCATCCGCACCGTGCTGGGGCAGTGCATCGAAGAGCGTCTTGATCCGGAGGCCCGCTCATGACGGACGCCGCCCGCCGAGCCGCCGATTTCGATCAGCTTCTGGCCGATTATCTGGCCGACCAGCTTGACGACGCGGGATGCGCGATGCTCAAGGAGCGCCTCACCGAGGATGATGCGGCGCTCGATCAATACCTTCACGCCGCGACGCTCGAAGCGATGCTCGCATGGCGTCACGGTCGGGCTTCCATCGACCAGACGCTTCGCCCCCGAGCGGGCTCAGCGTCAGCGTGGCGCGCGACGGAAGACTCCCGCATCAAGGTCACGCCGACGCTGCTTGCCCGGAGCCCTGTCGATGGAAGCGGCGCTTCGCCGCGAAGCGTCTGGTACCTCGCCGCGCTCCTGCTCCTCGCCGCAGCGCTGACATACGTCTTCCTGCCTTCCACTCCCCACTCCGAACTCCCCACGCCCCACTCCGCCACCCCGGCGTCTTTCGCCATCCTCAGCGACCTCTCAAATGACGCGACGTTCGCCGACGGCTCCCTCCCCCTCGGCTCCGACCTCACCGGCCCGATCCAACTCACCGTCGGCCGCGCCCAACTCATGTTCAAATCCTTCGCTGTCGTCGATCTGACCGGCCCGTGCGAATTCCAGATGACCGGGCCCAACCGGGGCACGCTTCATCACGGGCAGCTCGAAGCGTATGTTCCGACCGAAGCGCACGGATTCACGGTCGACCTTCCCGGCGGATCGAAAATCATCGATCTGGGCACGCGCTTCGCCGCTCGCGTCGATGGCGATGATCAGTGCGTCGTGCAGGTCCTTGAGGGTCGCGTGCAGTTCGTCGGCGCCGACGGCGTCGTGCGAACCATGACCGCCGAGCAGGCCATCGCCGTCGCCGGCACCCGCCTTTTGACCTTGTCCCCCGGCGACCTCCGATTGCCCGTCCTTGGCCGTCCGGACATTTCGCCCATCGTGCAGTCGCTCGTCCGCGACCCCGCCCTGGTCGTCTATTACGATTTCAATCAGCTCAATATCGCCGGCGACACCCTGCTCAATCTCGTCCCCACGCGCCCGTCGATTCAAGGCGTGATCCATGGCGCCAAGCGCGTTCCCGGTCGATCGCCCGCCGACGACGCCCTGCAGTTCGACGGCTCGGATGACAGCTACGTCCAGCTTGATCCCAACATCGACTACACCGACCTGACGCTCATGCTCTGGGTCAACATCCGGCAACTGGACAACAGCTCCTCCGGCCTGATCATGAGCGATTTCACCGACGGCACCGTGATGACCCATCTGCAAGTCGACCGGCACGGCAATCTGTCCTTCCAGTCCGCACCGACCGCCAAGCCCTTCTTCGATGCGTCCCATCTCAATTGCTGGGTCCAGGTCGCGGTCGTCATCGACGCCCGCGCCGGCATCGTGGACATTTACCGTGACGGTCAGCTTTTTGAGACCCATCCCGCACGCGACGCCAAACCCGTCCACCTCGGCCTGATCCGCATCGGCAACTGGAACGCCCGCGACTATCGCTCCCAGCATTCGCTCCATCGCGGACTCGACGGCCGCATCGATGACGTGATCATCGCCCGCCGGCCCATGACCGCAGGCGAAATCAAAAAGCTCTATGACGCCGGGCGCACGCCCTGACGTGAACACATTGTCAACCGATCTGTTTTCAGCAACCCATGACCATCAAAAGGAGCAATGACATGACTCGCATCACTTCTCTCAACGCCGCCCGCATCCTCGCCGCCACCGCGATCACCGCCCTCCTGAGCCTCCCGACCTTCGCAGGCATCACCCCCTCCATCGGTGCCGCCGGCGCCTTCCCCGCCGCGCCCGCTTTTAAGACTTTCGACCCCAACGTCGTGGGCACCGATGCCGAACGCACCATCACCGGCACGCGCAACATGCCCCAAACCTTCCAACTCGCCTCCGACATCACCATCGATAAGATCGACCTCCTCTTCGACGGCGGCGTCACCGGCGCCCTCGCACGCATCCAGATCTTCAGCGTCGCCGACACCAACGCAGCCAGCATCCTCACCGACTACAACAACGCCGTCACCAACGGCTTTCTCCTCGACCAGACCTTCAACATC
This sequence comes from Planctomycetota bacterium, assembly GCA_016125255.1. Classification (NCBI taxonomy): domain Bacteria; kingdom Pseudomonadati; phylum Planctomycetota; species Planctomycetota bacterium. Next base: position 324,540 of record WGMD01000002.1, read on the forward strand.
CCGACCGTCACCTACGACCGCGCCACCTTCCAGACCCTCACCCTCGACCTCACCGGCGCCGATGAGATCACCCTCGCCGCCACCTCCGGCACCGCCGGCTACGGCATGACCTTCCTCTCGCCCGACGGCGTGGAAGTCTTCACCTGGCGCAGCAAGACCGTTAGCTCCCATGGCCCCTACGCCGGCGGCCGCTTCTATAACGACACCCCCGCCGGCGCCAACGGCTCGCCCACCCGCGATTACGCCTTCGCCCTCGAAGCCGTCGCCGTCGCCGCCGTCCCCACCCCCGCCGCGCTGCCCGCCGGCCTGGCGCTGATGAGCATGATGACGCTTCGCCGCCGGCGCTGACCGACGATTCGGGAACATCCTCCCAAGATCCCGCACATCGCGCGATCGGCCGGTAAATGCCGCCTGATCGCTTTCAACCAGGAGCCTCCGCCATGTCACGACGCGCCTTTACGCTCATCGAATTGCTCGTCGTCGTCGCCATCATCGCTCTGCTCATCGCCATCCTCCTGCCTTCCCTCGACAAGGCCCGCGCCACCGCACGCAGCGTCGTCTGCGCCTCCAACGAGCATCAGCTTTTCATGGCCTGCAACATGTACGCCACCGATTACAAGGGGACCCTTCCGCCCAATGTCATTCAGGGCTCGACGATGAGCAACCTCATCCCTCAGACATGGCACACCCGATATTTCCGCAGCGATTCGTCCGGCCTCGCCGCTCATCCATGGCAGAACCTGGGCAATCTCTACGCCGGCAACTACGTCGCCGACAACAACCATCGTCTTTTCTACTGCCCCGACACCATCCTCTTCCCCGCCGCCGACTACGAACCCTGGCCGCTGGGCCCGCGCATGCGCGTCCCCTACAACTTCAATCCCATTGTCGATCCCGCTAAAAACTTCGACCGCAAATACCCCAACCTCTTCCGCGCCGCCGGCCCCACCGCCATCTTCATGACCGATGTCCTTTCCGATCCCACCGGCGCCGACGACATGAACCACGCCAAACTCGGCCTCTTCAATGTCGCCCGCTTCGACGGCTCCGCAGGCGCCCGCCGCGACGATTTCGTCAACGCCAACCTCGGCACCCAGATGAACAACTACCCTCTCTACCTCCAGATGCTCCAAGCCTTGGCGGCCGCGTACTGACCGTTCATTGGTCCGCCCCACCGATGCACGGACGATATCCGGCGACGATCAGCGTTGTTAAAAATCGCCGCGGCGGTCCCTTGCCCCGTGACAGAGCCGTGATGGGGGACTACACTTTGCGCGCCATGAAAGACCAAAACCCCTCCACCGTCCAAGACATCGTCCCGGCACAAGGCCCCGCGCCCCTCGCCGATGATTCCCCCGCGCCCGCCGACTCCAACTGG